>NZ_CP093341.1:3564462-3888505 GCF_022637455.1 Lysobacter sp. S4-A87 | reverse complement strand
TCGTACGGCCCGGCGATGACCGGCGCGGCCAGCGCCAGCAGATCGCCCGACGTCGTCGCGCCTTCGATCGCCTGCACGACCAGGATGCCGTTGGCGACGGTGACATCGCCTGCACCGTCGGTGTTGGCGACCTCCAGGAATCCGGCGCCACTGGCGTTGCCGCCGTTGTACAGCACGAGTTTGTCCGACGGCGAATTGTCAGGACCCAGGAATGTATTGATGGCGAGCGTTCCGCCGGTTCCGGCGTAATCGCGGGTCCACAACTCCTTGAAGGCTCCGTTTTGCGGCACGGTGAACTCGACCCGGCCGGCGTTGGTCAGCGTGGCGGTCAGGATCGAATCAGTGGGCACCGTCCAGATGCTGGTGGCATCCAGGGTCCCGTTCGTGAGGTAGTAGGCCTGTCCGGTCCAGTGCGAACCGTTGTGCAGGGTCATGTTGGCCGTGGCGCCGGCATTGGCGCCGGCTGCGCCACTGAGTGTGGCATCGTCGGCAAACAGCTGGACGATCGACGGCTGGGCGAAAGGCGTAGCCAGTGCCTGCGAATACATCAGATAGTTCGGGCTGCTGACGCTGGCACCCCCATCCACGGTCACGTCCAGTGGTCCGTTGCCGAGGATGGCGACGTACTCGCTGGTCATCGATCCGCCCGTCAGCGCGGCCTGGTTGACCAGCCCGGTCGTGCGGTTGGCGGAGTACAGCCCGATGGTGTCCGCGCCTGTTGCCGTTACCTGCGAACTGGTCAGGTCGATGAAGGCCGGCGCGACGAAGTTGACCAGCGCCATCGCCGCCCCGCCACCCCTGGTGGTGATGCGCGAATCGCGCCCGGTGATCGCGCCGTTGTCGCCTGCAAACAGGCCCGCGCTGTCCGTACCGGTCGTGGTGATGGTGTTGTTGGTGATGTCCAGTATTGCGGTACCGGTGTTGACCTCGGCATAGCCACCGCGCCCGTTCGGCGACGATACGGTGACGGTCGTGCCGGTGCTGAATATCGACCCTTGCGACTTCAACCCCGCAATCGGAAGGCCGGACACGACACCGAAGGCCGAACCGACAGGCCCATCGACGGACGCCAGATTGTTCGTCAGCAGGTTGTAGAACGTCGGATTGGTCGTGGAAGCAATGTTGATGTTGCTGCTGCCGGTCAAGGTGATGGTGGTGCCGGGGCGTGACCACGCGCCTGCCCCGGCGCCGATGCCGGCGACATTGAAGCTGTCGAGCGTCACCACGCCGCCGTTGAGCGTGACCACGCCCGTGCCGCCGGCCTGCGTGGGCGATGCGTTGGTGAAATTGATGGTCAGTCCGCTGCCCAATGTGCCTGCCGCGACCGTGGTGTTGTCCACGCTGACGCCGACGCTGTTGGTGCCGTTCATCGTGATGGTGGTGCCGGCCGGCATGAACACCTGGCCGCCGTCGTGCACGTAGATGCCGAGCGACCCGATGCCGCTCATCGCGACCAGCGGCTGGGTGGCGCTGCTGACAACGCTGTTCGCACCGGAGGCGCCGAATGCCACGGCATTGAATGCCGACATGTTGAGCTGATTGATGCCGCTGAGCGAGACGCGTCCGCCGGATTCGGCGATGAAGCCATGCGCGTTGGAGATGTTCGCCGTTGCCGTCGCCCTGCTGTTTACGGTGGCGTTGGAGACATTTGCGACGCCGCCGCTGATCGCCACGACGGCATCGCCGACGCCGGTGATGTTGAACTGACCGGCCGCGATATCGACCTGGCTGCCACCATTGACGACGATTGCATTGCCGCCAGTCGTGAACAGATTGAGGCCGTTTGGCACGAAAACCGTGCCCCCATCCGCAAACAGTGCGTTGCCGTTTCCCGCGGTCAGGATGATCGCGCCCGATGGCGGCTGCTGCGTGTCGATCGTCATCGTACCGCCACCGCGCACACGCACGGCATGCGTGCCGGCCGTCGCGTTGACGGTGGTGTTGCCCACGATCAGGGCAGTTCCGCCGTTGAGGTCGATGGGTGGCAGCGTGCCCGGCCCGAACGTCTGCGCGTCCGATTCGATTGGCAACAACACGGCCGATAGCACTACCGGCATGCAGAGCATCGCTCGCGCCAGCGCTATCGCCAGTGCGGACCGATGGAGCGATTTGTTCCGGTGGCAGAAGCCACGGCAACGCGCAGGCATGGCGCGACTCCCTCAGTCCATGAGCGAAGGGCAGGCACAACACACAACAGGTTGGATGAGAGTCGCACTGGCGTGATCTTCGTGTGACCACCAGCTACTTTGGCGGGAACCCGAAGGCGATCCAGCCAAGCTGAAGGAACTGCTGTCCTACGCCGACGATTTCGAGTTCTGGTTCAACATCGTCACACCGTGACAATCGGGCGGCGCGAGACACGGTCTCGCGCCGTTCCTGCATCGCGCAGGGGGCCGCTGTGGTCGTAAGCGGGACCGCAGCCGACCGCTTCGAAACGGACCCAAAATCGCCCCCAGGCACCGAAATAAAAAAGGGCCTGCAAGGCAAAAACCTTGCAAGCCCTTGATTTCAATGGTGCCGGAAATAGGAATCGAACCTACGACCTACGCATTACGAATGCGCCGCTCTACCAACTGAGCTATTCCGGCGGGTCTTTCGGCCGGGCCCCATCCTGTCAAGGCGGGCCGGCTGCGGAATTCTCCGCGAGGCGGGAATTCTAGGCGCTGGGGCTGCTTTTGGTCAATGAATCCTGGTCAATCCATCGCGGTCAATCGACCAGCTGCAACCGCAGCTCCTTCGGCAGGGCAAAGACCATGTCCTCGGGCTCGCCGTCGAGCTCGCTGACATGCAGGGCGCCCAGTTCGCGCAGGCGCTCGATCACCCCGCGCACCAGGACCTCGGGCGCCGAGGCGCCGGCGGTCACGCCGATGCGCTTGCGGCCCTCGACCCAGGACGGGTTGATCTCGATCGCGCCGTCGATCAGGTAGGCCGCGACGCCTTCGCGCTCGGCCAGCTCGCGCAAGCGGTTGGAGTTGGAGCTGTTGATCGAGCCCACCACCAGCACCAGGTCGCACTTGGCGGCCAGTTCGCGCACGGCGTCCTGGCGGTTCTGCGTGGCGTAGCAGATGTCGTCGTTCTTCGGGCCCTGCATGGCCGGGTACTTGGTCCGCAGTGCCTCGATCACGCCGCGGGTGTCGTCCACCGACAGCGTGGTCTGGGTCGTGTAGGCGACGTTCTGCGGCTGGTCGATCTCCAGCGCGGCGACGTCGTCGTTGTCCTCGACCAGGTAGATCCGACCCGAGCCGGCCTCGCGCTTCCACTGGCCCATCGTGCCTTCGACTTCGGGGTGGCCTTCGTGGCCGATCAGCACCACGTCGCGGCCGGCACGGCAGTGCCGGGCGACTTCGAGGTGGACCTTGGTCACCAGCGGGCAGGTCGCGTCGAACACCTTCAGGTCGCGCCGCTGCGCTTCCTCGCGCACGGCCTTGGATACGCCATGGGCGCTGAAGATCACGGTGGCGCCGTCGGGCACTTCGTCGAGTTCCTCGACGAAGATCGCGCCGCGGTGCTTGAGGTCGTCGACCACGAAGCGGTTGTGCACGACTTCATGGCGGACATAGATCGGCGCACCGAGCGTCTCGATCGCACGCTTGACGATCTCGATGGCGCGGTCGACACCGGCGCAGAAACCACGGGGATTGGCTAGCAGGACATCCATGGCGCCATTGTACTCCGGCCCGGCCGCGTTACTTCGTTGCCGCCGGCTGCGGCCTGGGCGCCAGCAGGCCGAACAGGGCGATGCCGATCGCGCCGACGACGATGGCCGAGTCGGCCACGTTGAAGGCCGGCCAGTAATGGTCACGCCAGTGCCACTGGATGAAGTCGACGACATGGCCGTGCAGCAGCCGGTCGATGACGTTGCCCAGGGCGCCGCCGATCACCAGCGAGTACGGCAGGGCGCTCTTCCAGTCACTGCGACGGGTCTGCCTCAGCCACCAGCCGAGCAGGCCGCTGATCGCCACCGCCAGCACCACGAACACGTACTTCTGCCAGCCGCCGGCATCGCTCAGGAAGCTGAACGCCGCACCGGTGTTGTAGGTGCGGTACCAGTTCCAGAAGCCTTCGATCACCGGGATCGCGGTGTACTCGGGCAGCGAGGTCAGCACCCACCACTTGGTCAGCTGGTCGAGGACGATCACCAGCACCGACAGCACCAGCCACGGCAGCGCATTGGGACGAACGGACGTCATCAGAACCACTCCCTGTTCTCACCAGCGCCGGACTCACCAGCGCCGGACTCACCAGCGCCGGACTCGCCAGCGCCGGACTCACCAGCACCGGTGATGTTGACCACGCAGCGGCCGCACAGCTCGGGATGGGCGGCATCGCTGCCGATGTCGGCGCGGTACTGCCAGCAGCGCACGCACTTGGCCTTGGTGGTCGGCGTGGCGAGGACGGCGATGTCCTTGATGCCGTCGTCGGCCACCACTTCGACGTCGCCGCTGATGAACAGGAAACGCAACTCGTCGCTGAACTGCGCCAGCCAGTTCTGGTCGGCGACGCCGGCGCGCAAGGCGATCTCGGCTTCGAGCGCGGCGCCGATGTCGCCGGCGGCGCGCATCGGTTCGAGCGTCCTGCTGACCTCTTCACGCAGGGCCAGCAGGCGGTCGAAGTCCTGCGACGACAGCACCGAGTCCTCGTCGAGCACGGCCAGGCCGTCGTACCAGGTGGTGAACAGCACGTTGCCCTCGCGCGGCCCCTGGTCGGTCACGGTCGGCAGGTGCTGCCACATCTCGTCGGCGGTGAACGCCAGGATCGGCGCGATCCAGCGCACGAAGGCTTCGGCGATGCGGTACATCGCGCTCTGCGCCGAACGGCGACCGCGCGAGTCTTCCGGCATCGTGTAGAGACGATCCTTGGTCACGTCCAGGTAGAGCGAGCCCAGGTCGACGCTGCAGAAGTTCGACAACGCCTGCACGATCTCGGCGAAGTCGTAGCGCTCGTAGGCGCTGGCGATGCGGTCCTGCAACTCGGCGGCGCGGTGCACGATCCAGCGGTCGAGCGCGACCATGTCGCCCAGCGGGCGCAGGTGCACGGCCGGGTCGAAGCCGCTGAGGTTGGCCAGCAGGAAACGCGCGGTGTTGCGGATGCGGCGGTAGACGTCGGCGTTGCGCTTGAGGATGTCGTCGGAGACCGACATCTCGTTGCGGTAGTCGGTCGAGGCGATCCACAGGCGCAGCACGTCGGCGCCCATCTGGTCGATGACCTTCTGCGGTGCCAGCGTGTTCTGCAGCGACTTGGACATCTTCTTGCCCTGCGCATCGACAGTGAAGCCGTGCGTGAGCACCTGCCTGTACGGGGCGACGCCGTCCATCGCCACGCCGGTCAGCAGCGAGCTGTGGAACCAGCCGCGGTGCTGGTCGGAGCCTTCCAGGTAAAGATCGGCCGGCTTGTGCAGGCCGTCCTGCGGACGCTGCGCCAGCACGCACTCGTGGCTGACGCCGGAGTCGAACCAGACGTCGAGGATGTCGGTGACCTTTTCGTAGTCGCCGGCCTCGTCGCCGAGCAGCTCCTGCGCGGTCATCGCGTACCAGGCGTCGGCGCCCTCGAGCTCGACGCGCTCAGCGACCTTGCGCATCAGTTCCGGCGAACGCGGGTGCGGCTCGCCGGTCTCGCGATGGAAGAACAGCGCGATCGGCACGCCCCAGTAGCGCTGGCGCGAGATCGTCCAGTCCGGACGGCCTTCGATCATGTTGTAGATGCGTGCCTCGCCCCACTCCGGCACCCAGCCGACCTTGCCGATCTCGGCCAGGCTGTCGCGGCGCAGGCCGGCCTGCTCCATCGAGATGAACCACTGCGGCGTGGCGCGGAACACCACCGGCGTCTTGTGGCGCCAGCAATGCGGGTAGCTGTGGGTGATGCGGTGGGCGAACAGCAGGTGGCCGCTGGCGCCGATCACATCGAGGATCGGCTGCTCGGCCTTCCAGATGTGCAGGCCGGCCAGGGTCGTGCCGTCGGCCGGCGGGGTCGACGGCAGGTACAAACCGCGGCCATCGACCGGGTTGATCTGGCCCGCGCTGTAGCGATCCATCAAGCCGTACTTCAGGCCGACCGCATAGTCCTCCTGGCCGTGGCCGGGGGCGGTGTGGACGATGCCGGTGCCGTCCTCGGCCGAGACGTGATCACCGACCAGCACCGGGATCTGGCGATCGGCATAGAACGGGTGCTGCAGCAGCTGATTGTCGAGGTCGTTGCCGAGGGCGCGACCGAGCACCTGCACGTCTTCGATGCCGTAGCGCGACAACGCCTTGCCGGCCAGCGCTTCGGCCAGCACCAGCAGGCGGCGGCCGCCGTCGGCCATGCGCGGGCCTTCGACCAGCACGTACTCCAGGTCCGGGCCTACGCTCACTGCAAGGCTCGCCGGCAGCGTCCACGGCGTGGTGGTCCAGATCGGCATCGCCACGCGCACGCCGTCCTCGACGGTGGCGCCGAACAGCGCGGCAAGTGCATCCGGATCGATCGCGTCGTAGGCGACGTCGATGGCCCAGGACTGCTTGTCGGCGTACTCGATCTCCGCTTCGGCCAGGGCCGAACCGCAATCGAAGCACCAGTGCACCGGCTTGGCGCCGCGCACCAGGTGGCCGCGTTCGACGATCTTCGCCAGCGACCGGATGATGTCGGCCTCGTAGCGGAAGTCCATCGTGCGGTACGGGTTGTCCCAGTCACCGAGCACGCCCAGGCGCTTGAAGTCGGTGCGCTGCAGGTCGATCTGCTCGGCGGCGTACTCGCGGCACTTCTGCCGGAATTCGCTGGCGTCGATCTTGTCGCCGACCTTGCCGAACTTCTTCTCTACCTGGTGCTCGATCGGCAGGCCGTGGCAATCCCAGCCCGGCACGTAGGGCGCGTCGAAGCCGGCCAGCAGCTTGGACTTGACCACCACGTCCTTGAGCACCTTGTTGACCGCATGGCCCAGGTGGATCGCGCCGTTGGCATACGGCGGGCCGTCGTGCAGCACGAAGCTGCGCTCGCGCTTGCCGACCTTCTCGCGGATTCGCTGGTACAGGCCCTCGCCTTCCCAGCGCGCCAGGGTTACCGGCTCGCGCTTGGGCAGGTCGCCGCGCATCGGGAAATCCGTCGCCGGCAGATGCAGGGTGGCTTTGTACTGGTTGGTGTCGTTATTGGTCACAGCGTGCGCTCAGGCGAAAACTTCTTGCGAAAGGATGGCGCGCGCCTGCTCGGCGTCGCGGTGCATCTGCGCGGTCAATGCCGGCAGATCGGAGAATTTCAGTTCGTCACGCAGCTTGGCGACGAATTCGACTTCGATGCGTTGACCGTAGAGGTCGCCATTGAAGTCGAACAGGTGCGCTTCGAGCAAAGGCTCCACACCGGCCACGGTCGGACGCGTGCCCAGGCTCGACACGGATGCGCGCGGCTGGTCGCCGACGCCATGCACCCAGGTCGCGTAGATGCCCGACAACGCCGGCGTCTTGCCGGCAAAGCGCAGGTTGGCCGTCGGAAACCCGAGCGTGCGGCCCAGGCGCTTGCCGGGCACGACGTGGCCGTCGATCGCATACGGCCGACCGAGCAGTTCCGTGGCCGCATCGAAATCGCCGGCGAGCAGGGCCTCGCGGATCTTCGTGCTCGACACGCGATCGCCATCGAGGAGGAAGGGCTCGATCTCTCCGGCATTGAAACCATGCTCGCCGCCCATCCGCTGCAACAGCGCGATGTCGCCGGCGCGGCCCTTGCCGAAGCGGAACTCCGGCCCGACCCAGACTTCGCGCGCGGACAACCGCCCCATCAGCACGGTGCGCACGAAGTCCTCGGCGGACATGCTGCTGAAGCGGCGGTCGAAGCGCAGCAGGCCGAGCTGGTCGGCGCCGAGGGCGAACAGGCGCTCGGCCTTGGCGTGGGTCAGCAGCAGCCGCGGCGGCGGCGCCGTCGGGGCGAAGAACTCGCGCGGCAGCGGCTCGAAGCTGAGCACGACCGCTTCCACGCCCAACGCGCGGGCACGGGCGACCGTGTGGCGCACCAGCGCCTGATGCCCGAGATGCAGGCCGTCGAATGCGCCGATGCAGACCACACTGCCGTGCGGGCACCGGGACCCGCCCTCGACGTCACGAAAAAGCCTGCTCATTGCCATCAAGTATAGCCGGGGCAAGGGATTTCCATTCCCCTCAAGCCGCTATCCCACGGTTGCCGCCATCCTGAGGTCACCGTCATCCCCGCGAAGGCGGGGATCCAGGGACTTTGCTCCTGCCATGACGTGAACAGAGATCGAGGCAAAAAGCTGCGTCCTTGGATTCCCGCCTTCGCGGGAATGACGGTGAAGCTCAATGCCCACGCAGGTCGCGCGGGCGGATGCCCTGCAGCCACAGCACGCCGCCGTAGGCCGCGGCGCCAGCGCCGACCAGCACGCCCAGCTTCCACACCCGCTCCCACCACGGCCACTCGCTCCAGCCCTGCCAGCCCCACAGGATGGCCAGCAGCACCGCGGTCATCGCGATGCTGGCGACGGCAATCTGGCGCAGGAAACGGCGCCAGCCCGGCTGCATCTCGTAGACCTTGGCGCGGCTGAGGTACCACCACAGCTGCAGCGCGTTGGTCCAGCCGGCAACCGCGATCGCCAGCGCCAGCAGTGCATGGGCACCGGGAATATGACCCAGGGCATCGAGCAGGCCGCTCGACTTCGCCCGTGCCGCGGTGCCGACGTCGGTCAGGTACAGCAGGCCCAGCATCAGCACGACGGTCATCAACAAGTTGACCGCGACCGACACCACGGCGGCCTTCACCGGCGTCTTCGTGTCCTGGCGCGAATAGAACCCCGGCGCCAGTACCTTCACCAGCAGGAACGCCGGCACCGCAGTCGACTGCGCGATCAGGCTCAGCTGCGCCATGCGCGTGTCTTCGGCGGTGAAGTGGCCGTGCTGGAAAAGTGTGGCGATCAGCGGTTTGGCGCAGAACACCAGGCCAATGCAGGCCGGCACGCCGATCATCATGCAGAGCCGGAAACCCCAGTCGAGGCCACGCGAGAATCCCTTCGGATCGGTGTCGGCGTGACGTGCCGAGAGGTGCGGCAGGATGACGGTACCGATCGCCACGCCGAACATGCCCAGCGGGAATTCCAGCAGGCGGTCGGTGTAGTACAGCCAGGTCACGCTGCCGCCGATCAGGAACGAGGCCATGACGGTGTTCAGCAGCAGGTTGACCTGGGCGACCGACGAGCCGAACAGGGTCGGCACCATCAGCTTCATGATCCTGCGCACGCCACCGTGGCCTCCACCCCAGCGCGGACGCGGCAGCAGGCCGAGGCGGGCCAGCGACGGCAACTGGAACACCAGCTGCGCGATACCCGCGGCAAACACGCCCCAGGCCAGCGCCAGCACCGGCTCGTAGCCCCACTCCTTCAGCTGCGGCGCCAGGCACAGCGCGGCCAGGATCATCGAGATGTTCAGCAGCACCGGCGACAGCGCCGGGATGGCGAAGCGCTGGTAGCTGTTGAGGATGCCGCCGACGAACGAGGCCAGCGAGATGAACAAGGCGTAGGGGAAGGTGATGCGCAGCATCAGCTCGGCCAGATCGCTCTGCGCGCTGCCGGGCTCGAAGCCGGGCGCGAACAGGCGCATGACCACCGGCGCGAAGATCACCGCCAGGGCCGTGACCACCAGCAGCGCGGCGGTCAGGGTGCCGGCGACCCGGTCGATCAGCTCCTTGACCGCGGCCTCGTCGTGCTTGGCCTTGTACTCGGCCAGGACCGGCACGAAGGCCATCGAGAACGAGCCCTCGGCCGAGAGCCGGCGCATGAAATTGGGGATCCGGAAGGCCACCACGAAGGCATCCATGGCCGGGCTGGCCCCGAACACGGCCGCGTAGATCTGGTCCCGCACCAGCCCGGAGACGCGCGAAATGAACGTCATCGCGCTGAAAACGGTTGTAGAGCGCAACAGGCCCCCACTCATCGGCCCTTCCCCCTGCTATTGACCCAACCCACTGAATACTCCATACTTTCCGGTCTGATTTTCCGCAATCTCATTTTTCTCTTACCAGTTTCCAGGAATTCGCCGTGGCAAACATCAAGTCCGCCAAAAAGCGCGCCAAGCAGACCGTCGTCCGCAATGCCCGCAACGCCAGCCAGCGTTCGATGCTGCGTACCGCTGTGAAGAAGGTGCTCAAGGCCCTGGGCGAGAACGACGCCGCCGGCGCCGAGACCGCCTTCGCAGTCGCACAGCCGATCCTCGATCGCTTCAGCTCGCGTGGTCTCATCCACAAGAACAAGGCTGCCCGTCACAAGGCTCGCCTGAACGCCCGCATCAAGGCGCTCAAGGCTGCCTGATACGACTGACGCGCCGGCAACACCGGCGCGGACGTTGTGGTTGAAGCCAAGCTCGACGCCCTGCCCGGCCTTGCCGCCGGCAGCGCAAAACAAAAACCCGGCCGATGCCGGGTTTTTTGTTGCCTGTGCGTCAGGCTTACGGAGCATGCGGGCCTGCTGCCTGCGCCGCTTCCAGCGCTTCGTCGCGCTGGCGGTCGAAGAAGGCCATCACATCCTTCATGATCGGGAAGGTGCCCTCGCGGCCGATCGCCGAGACCATGTACCAGCGGTCCTTCCAGCCCAGCTCTTCGATGATCCCCTTGGCGACGGCCTGCTGCTCCTCTTCCAGCAGCAGGTCGGCCTTGTTGAGCACCAGCCAGCGCGGTTTGTTGAGCAGCTCGGGGTCGTGCTTGGCCAGTTCGCGCTCGATCGCGCGCACCTGATCGGCAGGGCTGAGCTGCTCACTGTTGTCGTCGTCCTCGAACGACATCGGCGCCATGTCGACCAGGTGCAGCAGCAGACGCGTGCGCTGCAGATGGCGCAGGAACTGCGCGCCGAGGCCTGCACCGTCGGCCGCACCTTCGATCAGGCCCGGGATGTCGGCGATGACGAAGCTGCGATGCGCTTCGACGCTGACGACACCGAGATTGGGATAGAGCGTGGTGAACGGATAGTCGGCCACCTTCGGCGTCGCCGCCGACACCGCGCGGATCAGCGTGCTCTTGCCGGCGTTGGGAAAGCCGAGCAGGCCGACGTCGGCGAGCAGCTTGAGCTCGAACTTGAGCTCGCGCTCCTCGCCCGGCAGGCCCGGCAACGCCCGGCGCGGCGAGCGATTGACCGAGCTCTTGAAATGCATGTTGCCCAGGCCGCCCTTGCCACCCTTGGCGACGAGCAGGCGGTCGCCGTGGCTGGTCAGGTCGCCGATGACTTCATCGGTGCCGATGTTGGTGATCACGGTGCCGACCGGCACGGTGATGATCAGGTCTTCGCCGGCCTTGCCGTACATCTGCCTGCCCATGCCGTTCTCGCCGCGCTTGGCGCGGAACTGGCGCTGGTGGCGGAAGTCGACCAGGGTGTTGAGGTTTTCGTCCGCGACCACCCAGACGCTGCCGCCATCGCCGCCGTCGCCGCCATCGGGGCCGCCGAGCGGGATGAATTTTTCACGGCGGAAGCCAACGCAGCCATTGCCGCCGTTGCCTGCGCTGACCTGGATTTCGGCTTCGTCGACGAGTTTCATGGGAGCGTTGAGTACTTCAGTAGTGGAGCTTGGTGAACGGATGCGAGCTTACCGCTAAAACGAAAAGCCCCGCCGAAGCGGGGCCCCTCGCTGCAGCTTCGAATCCGATTACTCGGCGACGACGCTGACGGTGCGACGCTTCTTCGGGCCCTTGGTCGCGAACTCGACCTTGCCGTCGACCAGCGCGAACAGGGTGTGATCGCGGCCGAGGCCGACGCCGGAACCCGGGTGGAACTGGGTGCCGCGCTGACGAACGATGATGTTGCCGGCCTCGATGGCCTGGCCGCCGTACATCTTCACGCCGAGGTACTTCGGGTTGGAGTCGCGGCCGTTACGGGTGGAACCTACGCCCTTTTTGTGTGCCATGGCTGCTTCTCCTGATTAGCCGGCGATGCCGGTGATTTCGATTTCGGTGTAATGCTGACGGTGACCCATCTGCTTGCGGTGATGCTTGCGGCGACGGAACTTCACGATGCGCACCTTGTCGGCGCGGCCGTGGCCGACGACCTTGGCGGAGACGGTGGCACCCTTGAGGGCGTCGCCGATCTTCACGCCGTCGCTGCCGCCCAGCATCAGGACGTTGTCGAGCTTGATCTCGCTGCCGACTTCGGCATCGAGCAGCTCAACGCGCAGGGTTTCGCCCTGCATCACGCGGTACTGCTTACCGCCGGTGACTACTACTGCGTACATGACCAGATTCCTCTGTAGTTATTTTGGTCGCTGCCGCACCCAAAACCGGGCGGACAGAAGCGGAATTTTAGGGGTTTCAGCGGGTTACGGCAAGTACTGGGCCACTGCCGCGGCCGAGCGGATGCCGGGGATGGCCTGCCACCCCCTTAACACCGCCCATGCTGTACTGCCCAGGCGCCGGGGCTGGACGCCCGCAGCCTCCGTCCGGGACGCCTGAGCGGGAGGAAACGCCATGTTCAGCCAGATTCTAGAGCAGGTGACCCACCGGTTCGGCCTGGATCCGGACCAGGCCAAGCGACTGATGGGGCTGCTGGTGGCGCAGGTCTTCAACCCCAGGCACGGCGGTCCCGCCGGCTTCATCCAGTCGTTCAGGAACCAGGGGCTCGGGGAACTGATGGATTCCTGGCTCGGGCCCGGGCCAAACCAGCCGATCACCCCCGCCCAGCTCGCAGGCGTCCTGGGCAACGACACCCTTGCCAGCTTCGGCACCCGCCTGGGACTGTCCGAGGCGACCGTCGGCAGCGCCGCCGCCGCGATGCTGCCCGATGCGATCGACGAGCTCAGCGAACACGGTGACCTGCCGGTGTCACCCAGTCCGCTGTCGCAGAAGCTCGAACACTGGTTTGGCGGGATCGGCGTCGGCCTGGACGAGTTCGGGCAATGGGCAACCGCGACCGGCGCCGTCGCTGCCGCGGCGCCGGTCCATGCCGAAGTCCAGGTCCACGCACACGCAACAGCGCCCGCACAGGCGCCGTCCCATCAACGGTCCAGCACGCATCGCTGGCTACCGTGGCTGCTGATCGGTGCGGTCATCATCATCGCCGTGCTGTTGCCACGCGGTTGCCATGGCGAGCGCACCGCAGTCACCGGCACGCAACCGTTGACGAGCAAAGCCGATGCGGCCACGCGGGCGCTCGACCTGCTGATATCTCGCACGTTCACCGCCGACGACCTGGTGCATGCGTTGAACCTGATGGTGGTGCACTTCGACAGCGACAGCGAGAACATCTCCGCGCAAAGCGACGCAATCCTCGTCAAGGCGGCGACCGCGATCAAGGCAGCACCGGCGGGCACGCGCATCGAGATCGGCGGCCACACCGACAACAGTGGAGATCCCGCCGCGAACTTGAAGCTATCGCAAGCTCGTGCCGACGCGGTGAAACAGCGGTTGATCGAGCACGGCGCCGATGCCGCGATGCTCACCAGCATCGGTCACGGACAGGATCAACCGGTCGCGGACAACGCCAGCGAAGAAGGCCGTGCGCGCAACCGGCGGATTCAGTTCAGCGTTGTGAAGTAAGCAACACTTTCACGCGACGTGTACATGCGTCATCTGCTACGACGCGTATTCATCATTGATGTCGCTGATCGCGCAAGCGTTTCTTGCACGTGCATGCGTGTTATTCCGTTTCGAACGCTTGCACTTGTCTGATGGATTGGAATACGTTCACGTTGTGAGCGGCTACAGGGGGCCGATCACCATCGAGCATCCCAAGCGGCTGCGTGTTTCAACGCGGCACGGGGGATTGAACGCGATCCAGAACGGGGGCCCCGGCATGTCACTGGAAGGATCCGGCAACGTCCGCGTTGTGCCCTCAAGCAATACGTCCGCGGCGCCACGCCGCACTTCCATCCATCCAATCCCGCGTGCCCACGCATGGCTGCACTGCAGCGCCTGCGCCCTGGGCACATCCCCTGTCGGGCGACACGGATCTGCTCCGATGTAGCCGACACGAACCCGGAGCCAGGGGGAGGCGACGGGAAATCCTGAGCAGCCAACAAAGGATGTTGTCATGACTCGCAAGACTCGCTCCCTGAAGTGGACCGCGCTGGCCATCGCCACGGCGTTCATCGTCGCTCCTGCCGCCAACTCCGGCGGAAAGTTGCCGAACGTCAACACGTCCAAGATTTCAACAGTTTCCAAGCAAGCGGCGAAGGCGGCCAAGAAGCAGCCCGTGCAATACGACCGCTTCATCATCACCTACCGGTCGGACGCCAAGAAGCTGAGCGCTGCCGCAAGCAGCACGCAACTGGCCACGGCAGCCAGGACGCTGGGGCTTGGCATCGCACCGATGCGCACGCTGGCGACCGGCAGCTCGCTGATCCGCACCGATCGCAAGCTCGACCTTGTCGCGACCAAGCAGCTGATGGTCGAACTGATGAAGGATCCGGCGGTACTCGCAGTCGAGCCCGATCGCCTGCGCAAGCCGATGATGGTGCCCAACGATCCGCTGTATGCGCAGCAATGGCACTACAAGAACGGCCCCGGCGGCATCAACGTCGAGCCGGCATGGGACATCAGCACCGGCTCGGGCGTGGTGGTTGCCGTGCTCGACACCGGCAGCACGCCGCATTCGGAACTCAATGGCCAGTACGTCGCCGGGTACGACTTCATCTTCGACCCGGAGGTCAGCGTCGATGGCGATGGCCGTGATGCCGACCCGAACGATCCGGGCGACTGGCACGACGGCGAGTGCAACATCTTCGGCATCCCCGAGGACAGCAGCTGGCACGGCACGCATGTCGCCGGCACCGTCGCAGCCGCGACCAACAACGGCGTAGGCGTAGCCGGCGTCGCATTCGGCGCGAAGGTCCAGCCGGTACGCGTACTGGGCAAGTGCGGCGGTTACGAGTCCGACATCATCGACGCAGTGACCTGGGCTTCGGGTGGCACCGTTGCCGGCGTTCCTGCCAACGCCACGCCGGCTGAAGTGATCAACCTCAGCCTTGGTGGCGGTGGCGCCTGCTCCGTCGCCGAACAGGCCGCCTACACCGCGGCAGTCGGCCGCGGCACGACGGTGGTGGTATCGGCGGGCAACTCGTCCGACGATGCAGCCAACTATTCGCCGGCAAGCTGCAACGACGTGATCACGGTGGCCTCGGTCGGCCCGACCGGCACGATCTCCGGCTTCTCCAACTACGGCAACGTCGTCGACGTCGCCGCACCGGGCGGTTCGGGCGTGCAGCCGGCAGCGGACAACATCCTGTCCACGCTCAACCTGGGCCTGCAGGGCCAGGGCGCCGAAGGCTACGCCTGGTATGCGGGCACCTCGATGTCGGCACCGCACGTGTCCGGCACGATCGCCCTGATGCAGGCCGCCGCGCCAGCACCGAAGACCCCGGCGCAGATCAAGAAGATCCTCGAGAACACCGCCTATGCCTCCGGCGGATTCGCCGGTGGTTGCAGCTACGACAACTACTGCGGCGCAGGCATCATCGATGCCCGCTACGCCGTCGCGGTAGCCGCCGGCACCGAACCGTTGCCGCCGGACGTCCCGCCGCCGCCGCCGCCGCCGCCGGCCACCCCGCTGACCAACGGCGTGACCGTCACCGGCATCAGCGTCGCCGCCAACGGCACGATCCGCTACGAGCTGCTGGTGCCCAACGGTGCATCCAACCTGCTGTTCGCCATGTACGGCGGCACCGGCGATGCCGACATCTACGTTCGCCGCGGCGCCGAGCCGACGCTGACCGCGTACGACTGCCGTCCGTTCAGCTCGGGCAACAACGAGAACTGCTTCTTCCCGGCACCGCAGGGCGGTAAGTGGTACGTGACGATCCGCGGCTTCAGTGCCGCCGCCGGCGTGTCGCTGTATCCCAGCTTCACCGACGCCAACTGGCCGCGTGCGGTCGAGGCCGAGGCCACCGCGCTCAGCAACCATCGCACGCGCGTTGACCTGACCTGGACCTTCGGCAAGAAGAACATCGACATCTACCGCAATGGCGCCATCCTCAAGACCGTGAAGAACAAGGGCGCGGCCACCGATACGTTCCGCATCATCGGCAGCGGCACCATGAGCTACAAGCTGTGCAACAACGGTACGCAGGAGTGCGCCGACCCGGTCGAGATCGAATACGTCTCGCACAAGTAAGCGCAGCGGAAACCAACGAGGGCCCGGTTCGCCGGGCCCTCCCTTTCGTGAAGACATGCTCCCGGAGCACCCATGAAGCCAATCCGCATGACTGCATCACCCACCCTGTCACGCACCCTTTGCGCGCGCCCGCGAGCGATGCTCGTCGTCGCAGTGACGTTCGCAACCCTGATCGCCTTCACCGGCTGCAGCCGCGACGCCACGCCGGCGCCGTCGGCGCAGGCTGCCGTCGACCCGACCGTCGCCGCACCGCCGGCCGCGCAGTTCGAGGCGCGCCTGAACCTGGTCAACAACAACGGCACCGTGCGCTATGACGGCACGGTCGACAGCGAAAGCAGCCGCAAAGCAATCGAAGCCATGCTGAGCCAGGCCTACGGTCCCGGCACCACCGGCTCGCTCACCGTGGACCCGGCCGCCAGGCCGGCGCCGTGGCAGGCCAACCTGCCGCAGTTCCTGTCCGCATTCACGATGGCCGGCGCCGCAGTCGGCTTCGACGGGCAACGCATCGAACTGGGCGGCTACGCCTCGGAGCCCGACCGCACCGCCCTGCTCGCCCGCGCCGAACAGCTGTACCCCGGCTACGCCCTGACCGGCCTGTTCCGCGGCGTGGCGGGCAGCCCCGACGCCGCCGCACAGGCGCTGGCAGGACTGAAGGCCGGCGCATCCGCCGGCGAAGTCGTCCAGGCCCTGAACCAGACCCCGATCCAGTTCATCGACGGCAGCGCCCAGGTCAGCCCGGACAGCCTGGCCGTGCTCAGCCAGGCCGCCAAGGCGATCCAGGGCAGCGCCGGCGAACGCCGGATCGAGATCATCGGGCCTGCCGCGGCAGGCGAAGACCTGGCGCTGTCGCAGCAGCGCGCCGAGGCCATCAAGGTCCAGTTGATCGTCAACGGCGTCAACCCCGCCGCGATCGAGACCAAGGGGCATGTTGCCGGGAGCGCGGACAGCGGGGCGAGCTTCCGGCTGTTGTGAAGTGCCGGGAGAGAGCAACGTCCATGGATCCCCGCCTTCGCGGGGATGACGGTAAGGGGGAGGCGGGATGACGATCAGCTGCCGAAGACCGGGCAATAAATTGCCGAAGCGTCGTCCGCCGGGTTGGGGATTGCGCAGCAGTGGGCCATGGATGGCCCACGCCCCGCCTTCGGACAGGATGTCCGACGAAGGGGCGGAGCAATCCCCGGCCCGGCGGACGACGCCCCGCCGACGTCCGAAGCGCCCGAAGCACCCGTAGCGCCCCACGCGCCGCAAGCGCCCCAAGCACCCCAAGCGCCGCAAGCACCCCAAGCGCCCCACGCACGCCACGCGCCCAGCAAGCCAGCCAGGACTGAACCACCCCCACCAGCCCCGCCCTGCGGGCCTTCCAAAACTACTAATTGCCCCCATCTTCGCCAGTCGATACGCTCCCCTGTTCGCCGACGCATTGCGCACCGGCGACCTCCTCCCAGACAGGCAACCGATGGCGCTGGACTACATCCGCATCCGCGGCGCGCGGACGCACAATCTCAAGAACATCGATCTCGACCTGCCGCGCGACAAACTGATCGTGATCACCGGCCTGTCAGGATCGGGCAAATCGTCCCTGGCATTCGACACCATCTACGCCGAAGGCCAGCGCCGCTACGTCGAGTCCCTCTCGGCCTACGCCCGCCAGTTCCTGTCGGTCATGGAAAAGCCCGACGTCGACCACATCGAAGGCCTCTCGCCGGCCATCTCGATCGAACAAAAGTCGACCTCACACAACCCCCGATCGACCGTCGGCACGATCACCGAAATCTACGACTACCTGCGCCTGCTCTACGCCCGCGTCGGCACACCCCGCTGCCCCGACCACGGCTACCCCCTGGAAGCCCAGACCGTCAGCCAGATGGTCGACCAGGTGGTTGCCCTGGGCGACACCGAAGAAGGCCGCGAACAGCGCTACATGCTGCTGGCCCCGGTCATCCGCGAGCGCAAGGGCGAGCACGCCCAGGTCTTCGAACAACTGCGCGCACAAGGCTACGTCCGCGTGCGCGTCGACGGCGAACTCTACGAAATCGACGCCGTGCCGCCGCTGGCCCTGCGCGTCAAGCACACGATCGAAGCCGTGATCGACCGCTTCAAGCCGCGCGAAGACCTCAAGCAGCGCCTGGCCGAATCGTTCGAAACCGCCCTCAAGCTCGGCGACGGCATGGCCCAGGTGATGTCGCTCGACAACGCCGACGCCGCCCCGCTGCTGTTCTCGTCCAAGTACAGCTGCCCGGTCTGCGACTACTCGCTGCCCGAACTTGAGCCGCGCCTGTTCTCGTTCAACTCACCGGTCGGCGCCTGCCCGACCTGCGACGGCCTGGGCGTGGCGCAGTTCTTCGATCCCTCGCGCGTGGTCGTGCACCCGGAGCTGTCGCTCTCGGCCGGTGCCGTGCGCGGCTGGGACCGGCGCAACGCCTACTACTTCCAGCTGATCCAGTCGCTGGCAAAGCACTACAAGTTCGACGTCGACGCCGTCTGGCAGACCCTGCCGGAGAAGGTGCGCCAGGCCGTGCTGTTCGGCAGCGGCGAGGACCTGGTGACCTTCACCTACCTCACCGAGAGCGGCGGCCGCAGCCAGCGCAAGCATCGCTTCGAAGGCATCGTCCCGAATCTCGAGCGTCGTTACCGCGAAACCGAATCGGCCGCCGTGCGCGAAGAGCTGGCCAAGTACATCAGCGAGCGCGCCTGCACCGACTGCGGAGGCGCCCGCCTCAACCGCGCCGCGCGCAACGTCTTTGTCGCCGACCACCCCATGCCGCACATCGTCGTGCTGCCGGTCGACGAGGCGCTGTCGTTCTTCAAGGGACTCAACCTGCCTGGCTGGCGCGGCGAGATCGCCACCAAGATCGTCAAGGAGATCACCGATCGCCTGCGCTTCCTGGTCGACGTCGGCCTGGACTACCTGACGCTGGAGCGCAAGGCCGACTCGCTGTCCGGTGGCGAAGCCCAGCGCATCCGCCTGGCCTCGCAGATCGGTGCCGGCCTGGTCGGCGTGATGTACGTGCTCGACGAGCCGTCGATCGGTCTGCACCAGCGCGACAACGAGCGCCTGCTCGGCACGCTGACGCGCCTGCGCGACCTGGGCAACACCGTCATCGTGGTCGAGCACGACGAAGACGCCATCCGCCTGGCCGACTATGTCGTCGACATCGGCCCCGGCGCCGGCGTCCACGGCGGCGAAGTGATCGCCCAGGGGCAACTGGCCGACCTGCTCAAGGCACCGCGCTCGCTGACCGGCCAGTACCTCAGCGGCAAGAAGCGCATCGAGATCCCGACCAAGCGCCACAAGCCCGATCCCAAGACCACCTTCCACCTGCGTGGCGCCACCGGCAACAACCTCAAGGACGTTGACCTGGCGGTGCCGAGCGGACTGTTCACCGCCGTCACCGGCGTGTCGGGTTCGGGCAAGTCGACGCTGATCAACGACACCCTGTTCGCCATTGCCGCCAACGAGCTCAACGGCGCCTCGCACACGCCGGCACCACACCGCGAGTACGAGAACATCGAGCTGTGGGACAAGGTCGTCGACATCGACCAGTCGCCGATCGGGCGTACGCCGCGCAGCAACCCGGCGACCTACACCGGACTGTTCACGCCGTTGCGCGAGCTGTTCGCGCAGGTGCCCGAGGCGCGTTCGCGCGGCTACTCGCCGGGCCGCTTCAGCTTCAACGTGCGCGGCGGTCGCTGCGAGGCCTGCCAGGGCGACGGCCTGATCAAGGTCGAGATGCACTTCCTGCCCGACGTCTACGTTCCGTGCGACGTCTGCGGCGGCAAGCGCTACAACCGCGAGACCCTGGAAGTCCTCTACAAGGGCTACAACATCAACGACGTGCTGGAGATGACCGTCGAGGATGCGCTGGGCCTGTTCGAGGCGATCCCGGCGATCGCGCGCAAGCTCGAAACGCTGATGGACGTCGGCCTGAGCTACATCAAGCTCGGCCAGAGCGCGACCACGCTGTCCGGCGGCGAGGCGCAGCGCGTCAAGCTGTCGAAGGAACTGTCGCGGCGCGACACCGGCCGTACGCTCTACATCCTGGACGAGCCGACCACCGGCCTGCATTTCCACGACATCGAACACCTGCTGGCCGTACTGCACCGCCTGCGCGACGACGGCAATACCGTGGTCGTGATCGAGCACAACCTCGACGTGATCAAGACCGCCGACTGGGTCATCGACCTGGGTCCGGAAGGCGGCCACCGTGGCGGCACCATCCTCGCCACCGGCACGCCGGAACACATCGCCAGCCTGACCCACTCCCACACCGGCCGCTTCCTCGCCCCGCTGCTCGGGTCGAAACCGGAAGCCACCGGCCGCAAGACGAACAAGAAGAAAACCGCCGCATGAGCGACACCCCTGCCCCGTCGAAGACGGGTCGAAGCACTGCACGCAAGCGCAAGCCGGCCGCAAAGAAGTCCGCCAAGACCAGTGCCGACCAGGCCCAGCCGGCAACCGCGCCTGCAGCCCTGCCGGAAGCGGTGACACCCGCGGCAGCACCGGCGCCGGTCGCCCTGATCCGCGTGCCCATGTCGGTGCGCTGGCGTGACCTGGACGCGTTCAACCACGTCAACAATTCCAAGTACCTGAGCTACCTCGAGGAAGCCCGCCTGCACTGGATGCTGTCGGTGCCGGGACAGGGACTGGACGAACACGTCGCCCCGGTCGTCGCTGCGGCCAACCTCAACTACCGCCGCCCGATCGAATGGCCGGCCCAGGTCGCGATCGAATTGTTCGTCGACCGCCTCGGCAACAGCAGCGTCAGCATCGGCCACCGCATCGTCGATGCGGCCGATGACAGCGTGCTGTATTGCGACGGCAACGTGGTGATGGTGTGGATCGATCGCGGCAACGGCCGCGCCGCGCCACTGCCGGAGGCTGTGCGCGAGTCCTGCTCGCAACAGTGACCGACCCGTGCGCCGCTCTCCCGGGGAGAGCGGCGAGTGCACGGGCTAGTGCTTGGCCTTCTTCTTGCTCGCCTTGGCCGCCTTGGCCGCCTTGCCGGCCACACTCCCGCCGCCCGCCTTCTCCAGCGTGACCTTGGCCCACATGTCGCCATTCCCGTCGGGGTGGACGTTCTGCACTTCGCGCCCGAATCCGGGGAAACGCTTGCCGAACGCCTCGACCGCGATCAGGAACTTCACGATCGTGCCCCCCTTGGGGTCGACCCGCTCGCCCGGCATCAGCACCGGAATGCCCGGCGGATACGGCACGATCATCAATGCCGCAACGCGCCCCGGCAGATCGGCCACGCGCACTTCCTCGGTCTTGCCGTGGATGAGCTGCTGGTAGGCCTCCGAAGGCGTCAGCACCTGTTCCGAGATCACCTCGCCCGCGGCATTGGCCATCGCCTGCAGGTCCAGTTCGGTCATGACCTGGTGCATCTCGTCGCACAGCTGCGGCAGCGTCATGCCGCCGTAGCGTTGCGGGTAGGCATGGACCAGCTCGGGCAATGCCTCCTCCAGCGGCGCCTTGCGGTCGTACAGGCGCTTGAACGCCATCAGCGTTTCCAGCAGCGTGCCCCACTTGCCCTGGGTGGTGCCAACCGAGAACAGCACCAGAACGGTGTAGTCGCCGGTACGGGCAATCTCCTGCCGGCGCGCGTCGAGGAACTTCGACAGGATCGTGCCGGGAATGCCGCGTTTGGCAATCTTGCCCTTGGCATCCGTGCCCGGGCACAGGATCGTGACCTTGGTCGGATCGAGCATGCAGAAGTCGCCGGCGACGACCTCGTCGGGGATGCCGTGCCAGCTCTCACCTGCGCGCAGCGTCCAGCATGCGGGATCGTTGCACAGCACATCGGTTGCCGCGTCTGCCAGGTCGACCTTCTTCTTTCCGACCGGAACCTGGTCTGGCTGGAACAGCGAGAAGAACCATTCGCCCTCCTCCTTGAAGCGCTTGTTGACCGTGGCCACCGCCTTGCGGAACTCGACCGCGTAACTGACCGTCTCGCGCAGCAGCGCGCTGCCCGAAGGCTCGTCCATCATCGCGCTGGCGATGTCCAGCGAGGCGATCAGCGGATAGAACGGCGACGTCGTTCCGTGCATCATGAAGGCCTCCTTGATCGGGGCCCATTCCATCTTGCCGCGCTCGCTGTTGCTGACGTGGATGTAGGACGCCATCGAGAACGCCGGCAGCATCTTGTGCGTGGACTGCACCGCGAAGACCGTCGGCCGGTTCTTCATGTCGCGCGGCACGCCCATCGCGAAGCGGTGCTTGAACAGCGGATGGAACTTTCCGTACGCGTACCAGGCCTCGTCGAAATGCACGCGCGGCACGCTCTCACCCAGCATCTCGGCGACCTTGTCGACGTTGTAGAGCATGCCGTCGTAGGTCGGGTTGGTGACCACCGCATGCACCGGTGCACTCGACTTCGCGCCAGCTGTCAGCGGCGAATCGGCGACCAGCTTGGCAATGTGCGCCTTGGTGAAGCGCTTGGGCGGGATCAGCCCGATCATGCCGTAGCCGTTGCGGCTTGGCTGGAAGTACACCGGACGCGAACCGGCCAGGGTCATCGCATGGTTGAGCGACTTGTGGCAGTTGCGGTCGACCACGACCATTTCGTCATTGCCGACCGCCGCCTGCACGACGATGCGATTGGAAGCCGACGAACCGGCCAGCACGTAGAACGTCCAGTCGGCGCCGAACACGCGCGCCGCCATTCGCTGCGATTCCGCCGGCGGCCCTTCGATGTCCAGCCACGAGCCCAGCTCGACGTTGGAGATGCCGATGTCGGCGCGCATGAGGTTCTCGCCGAAGAAGCGATGGAACTCGGCACCGGCCGGGTGCTTGAGGTAGGCCGCGCCGCCCATGTGACCGGGCGCATCCCACTGGTAGGTGCCTTCCTCGGTGAGCTTCTTCAACGCCTTGAAGTACGGCGGCAGCATGCCGCTGTGGTAATCGTCGATGGCGAAGCGCACGCGCTTGGCGAAGAACTCCGGAGTCTCGCCGATCAGGTTCACGTACTCGCGAACCTCGCGGATGATGCTCATCGGCAGGTTGCGCGTGGTGACGCCGCGGCTGAGCAGGAAGATCGGGATGCGCAGCGATTTCTCGCGCACGGCGCGGATGATCTCCAGCACCGGCTTCTCGCTCATCCCGGCGGTTTCGCCCAGGTCCCAGTCGATCGCCACGCAGGAGTAGGACGCCGAGCCCTGGGCGATGATCAGGCCGTCTTCGCAGCTGTGCGCACGCAGCACCTCGATGCCCTGGTCCTGCACCGCCTGGCCCAGCCGGGTAAGCGCCAGCGCGTAGGCCGAGCCCTGGTCTGGAAGGTCGGTGGTCACATACAACACCCAGGGGTTGGTCATGGACATGGCGATTCCTCTGTAGGCCTGGCGCTGCCGGAGGCCCGGCGGCAAGTAACGGGACGGACCGCCGCGACTTCATCCCACGCGGCGTAAATTCCAGATGAAACCTGCGGCCAGGCCGCTGGCACTCATTCCTGCACGACGTAGGTGTAGAAGCGGATCCGGCCTTCCTCCTGCACCTGGTACACGCCCTGGACTTCGTAGGAGAACCCAGGGAAGCGGTTGCAGTTCTCCTCGAATGCCAGGAAGTAGTCGATCATCGGTTTGGCCTTGGCGTCGTAGCGCTCGCCGGGAATGATGATGCCGATGCCCGGCGGGTAGATCAGCGCCAGCGTCGCCGCGATCCGCCCGGAGACTTCGCTCATCGGCACGAAGTCCACTTCGCCGCCGACCAGGGCCTCGTTCGCCTCGCGCGCGGACATCGCCTGCTCGGGGAACGACTCGTAGCGGAAGCTGAGCCGTTGCAGCTCCTTGATGTCCTTGGCCACGAAATAGTCGTGCATCTCCTGCGCGACCTGGCGCAGCGAGTAGTCGCGATAGCGCGCCTCGTTGCGCTGGTACAGCCCGGGCACGACGTCGGCCAGCGGGCTGTCAGCCTCGTAGTGGTCGCGGAAGCGCTCAAATGCCGCCAGCAGCATCGCCATCTTTCCCTCGCCCACTGCCGGGGTCATGAGGAAGAGAATGCTGTAGAGGTCGTTCTTCTCGGGGATGACATTGTTCTCGCGCAGGAAGTTGGCGAGGATCGTGGCCGGAATGCCGGTCTTGGCGTAGTTGCCGGTGGCCGCGTCGATCCCGGCCGTGGTCAGCATCAGCTTGGTCGGATCGACCATCGCCGCGTCTTCGCCCAGGTTGCGGAAGCCGTGCCAGGAAGCGCCGGGCGCCAGTTGCCAATAGGCCTGTTCGCGCGCGAGCACCGCAGTCGGTACGTCCTCCCAGGGCACGGTACGGCCTTCGTACTCGACCTTGTCCGGCACGAACGGATTGATGAAGCCAGGGAAGCGCCTGCGAACCGCCTTGCGCCCCTCGATGCCGAGCTTGACCATGTCGTCCCACAGCACCTGGCCGGCCTTGTCGGCATGCATCTGCGCGTTGACGTCGAGGCTGGAGAACAGCGGGTAGAAAGGCGATGTCGATGCCTGCAGCATGAACATCTCGTTGAAGCGCTTGTGGTTGACGCGGAACGGCTTGTCGCGGATGTGCGCGTCGCGGACGTGGATCTGCGAGGCCTGGGAGAAGCCGGCCAGCTGCTTGTGCGTCGACTGGGTGGCGATGATGCCCGGCGAATCGCCGTCCAGCGTCAGGCCCATGCTGAAGTGGTCTTTCATCAGCGGATGGAACGCACCGAAACCGGCCCAGGCCTCGTCGAAGTGGATGTACTGGCACAGGTGGCCGATCTTCTCCAGCACCTTGCGCGCGTTGTAGACGGTGCCGTCATACGTGCACTGCTCGATGATCGCCGCGCGGATCGGGCGCTCGCGCTTCCAGGTATCGGTCCCGGCCAGGCGCGGATGGTGCTTGAGCTTGTCTCGGATCGATGCTTCGTCGAACGCCGACCAGTCGATCGGACCGACCATGCCGAAGCCATTGCGGTCGGTTTCCAGATAGATCGGAATCGCGCCGGCCATCAGCAGCGCGCCATGGTGGTTGGATTTGTGGTTGTTGCGGTCGAACAGCACGATGTCCTTGCTGCGCAGCAACGAGGTGTTGACGACCTTGTTGGAGGAGGACGTGCCGTTGAGGACGAAATAGGTGCGGTCGGACTGGAAGACCTTCGCCGCGCCACGCTGCGCGGCCAGGGCCGGCCCCTCGTGGATCAGCAGGTCACCCAGCGAAACCATCGCGTTGCAGATGTCGTCGCGGAATACGTTCTCGCCCATGTGCTCGTAGAACAACCGGCCGACCGGGTGGCGCATGAACATCTGCCCGCCCTGGTGCCCCGGGCACGCCCAGGTCCGGTTGGCGTCGTAGTCGTACTTCATCAGTTCGCCGAAGAACGGCGTGCGCAGGCTCAGCGCATACCGCTCGATCGAAGCGAGCAGGCGCTTCTCGTAGAAGTCGCGTGTCTCCAGATCGGCGATCAGCACGCCGTCGAGCGATTTCAGGAAGGGCTCGGCCAGTGCTTCGTCGTCGCGGCCGCTGATCATGAAGATCGGCATGCGCAGGCCGCGCTCGTCGCGGGCGTCCACCACCGCCTGGGCTTCCGCGCGGGCGACGATGATCGCGCCGAGATCGGCACCGCCACGGATTGCCTGCGGTATCTGATCGGCATCGATCGAGGTGACCGGGAAGTGCAGTTCTTCCTCGATGACCGTGGCGACCACGCCACTGTGTTCGCCGACCACGAGGATGCGGAAGAAGCGTTCAAGGGGAATGCTCATGGGGGGAGTCCTCTTCCTTGTCGTCTGGCGAGCAGATCTGGCGGCAGGCAGACCATCGCGTTGCGAGTGACCGCTGACGCTGCAACTTCGAACTACGGCCCCTGGCGGCGGCGCGGCGTCCGCGGGGCACTCATCGGCAGTGATCAGGCCCGCAGATGCTCGCACCGAAGCAAGTCATTTGCGAGCGTTTCGCCGTCGTGAAGGCGACCGTTCGTCAGCACCGTCTGGCGGCGGGCGTGACTTCACGCGGAGATTACGAGCGCTGTGAAAATCTCGCGGCGATCTCCAGATGAACCGGGGGACGCACTGCCGCCAACGGGCCTTGTACGCCACGTCCAGGCACTGCCGGGTTCGAATCTTCGCCTCCGTTTCGCGCGCATCCGATTGTGCCGCGCATTCATCGCCATTGCGTCCTTGCGGGCAGTCCGCAGGCATGATTTCCGAGGCACGGCCTCGTAGGCACTACCCCGCTCACTTTGCGGATCGATACAGCACGACTTGCAGCGCCTGAAGTTCCGATCCACCCAACGGAGCCTGTCATGAGCGAGTCCCATCAGAAAATGAATGTGTTTCAGCTGACCGTGATCACGCTGGTCAACATGATGGGCTCGGGCATCATCCTGCTGCCGAGCAAGCTGGCCGAGATCGGTACGATCACGATCTTCTCCTGGCTGTTCACCGCCGGCGGCTCGCTCGCCCTTGCCTACGTCTTCGCCCGCTGCGGCATGCTCAGCCGGAAACCCGGCGGCATGGGCGGCTACGCCGAGTACGCCTTCGGCAAGGGCGGCAACTACATGGCGAACTACACGTACGGTTTGTCGCTGGTGATCGGCAATGTCGCCATCGGCGTGACCGCGGTGGGCTATGCCACGGTGCTGTTCGGCGCGACCCTCAGCCCGATGCAGACCTGCTTCTGGACCATCGTGCTGCTGTGGGTGACCACGTTTGCCAACTTCGGCGGCGCCAGGATTACCGGCAAGATCGGTTCGGTGACGGTCTGGGGCGTGATCCTGCCGGTGGTGCTGATCTCGCTGATCGGCTGGTTCTGGTTCAGCCCGAGCACCTGGGCGGCCGCATGGAACCCGCACGAGATGAGCTTCTGGTCCGCTGTCGGCAGCTCGATCTCGGTCACCCTGTGGGCATTCCTTGGACTGGAGTCTGCCTGCGCCAACGCCGACGCCGTGGAGAACCCCGAGAAGAATGTCCCGATCGCGGTGCTGGTGGCGACGATCGGCGCGGCGGTCATCTACATCATCTCGACCAATGTCATCGCCGGCATGATCCCCAACGCGGAACTGGCCAAGTCCAGCGCGCCGTTCGGGCTGGCCTACGAATACATGTTCAGCCCCGGCGTCGGCCAGACCGTCACCGCATTGATGGTCATCGCCTGCATAGGCTCGCTGCTGGGCTGGCAGTTCACCGTCGCCCAGGTGTTCAAGAGCTCGGCCGATGTCGGCTACTTCATCTCGATCTTCAGCCGCGCCACCAAGATCGGCACGCCCATTGCCGGCATGCTGGTACTGCTCGGGATCCAGACCGCCCTTGCGCTGATGACGGCCAGCCCGGACCTGAGCGAAACCTTCGGCAAGGTCGTCAACCTGGCGGTGGTGACCAACCTGGTGCCCTACGTGATGTCGATGGCAGCCATCGTCACCATCCAGAACGTGGCCAATATCCCCAAGACCAAGGCACGGATGACCAACGTCATCGCGCTGATCGCCACCGTGTACAGCTTCTATGCCCTCTACAGTTCCGGCACCGAAGCGATCGTTCTGGGCGGCATCTGCATCTTCCTGGGCTGGACGCTGTTCGGCTTCTTCGCCGCCAACCGCTTCTACCGGATGGAATCCGAAGCGCACGTACCGGACCCCGGCAAGTCGTTCCAGAGCTGATCCAGGGTCTCGTGCCGGTCTCGGCACAGAGTCGCGGATCCAGAACAATCCCCGGCCATTTCAAGGGCCGGGGATTTTTTTTTACTCCGCGGAACAGCTCAGTGCACCTTCGCGCCCACCTTCACCGCGCTGCGCCCGACCAGCGCATAGAACGGAATCGTCAGCACCAGCACGACAAACGCATTGCGATCCAGCTCCGCCGACTGGCCCAGGATCACACCACCGCAGTACACGCAGGCCAGCAGACCCACCACCGCCAGCAGGCCGCGACGGGCCGCAGGCAGGTCCAGCGTCGCATTGAGGCGCCACATGGCCACCACCGAATAGACGTAAGGGATCACCATCAGCACGACCGTCGCACTGGTGATCCGGGTGAACTGATCGGCGACCGTCGGCGACACCGTCAGCACCAGCAACCCGGTCATCAACACGCCGGTGATGACCAGATTGCGTGCTGGCATGCCGCGCGCGTTCTTCTCGGCAAAGACCCGCGCGAACATCCCGTCCTCCGCCGCCGCCTGCGCCGATTGCGCCACGATCAGGATCCACCCGGTCAGCGCACCGGCCGCCTTCGCGATCGCCGCCAGCGAAATGACGATTGCCCCCACGGGACCGAGCATCACCCGCGCCGCGTCGGCAAACGGCGCACCCGACGCCTTCAGCTCAGCATTGCTGAGAAGCCCCATGATCACCGTGCAGCACACCACGTAGATCAGCGTCGACACGATCAGACCGATGATCGTGGCCAGCGGCACGTTGCGCCTCGGGTTCTCGATGACACCCGCCGACACCGCCGCACTCTCGACACCGAGGAAGGCCCACAGCGCGATCGACGCACTTTGCGTGATCGCAGTCGGCGCAGGGACAGCGCCGGGATTCCAGCCCGCCATGAAGACCTCGGGACGGAACCAGAACCATCCCAGCAACCCGATCACCGCGATCGGCAGGATGCCCGCCACGGTGGTGATCGCAGTGAAGTGTCCGACGGTGTTGGCGCCACGCAGGTTGAGCCAGATGAACACCCAGATCACCACGGCCGTGCAGACACAGGCAAGCCAGGGGTTGGCCAGCGCCGGGAAGAACACCGCCAGGTAGCCCGTGACCGAGACTGCTATGGCGATGTTGCCGATGACATTGGCCACCCAGTACAGCAGGTTGGTCTGGAACGCAGCGAACGGCCCCAGATGATCGCGGGCATAGGCATACGGGCCACCGGCCTTGGGGTCGACCATGCCCAGGTGCGCGAACACCAGGCCCAGCGCGGAGGCACCGATCGCGGCCGCGATCCAGCCATAGATCGAGATGCTGCCAATCGAGGCCAGGCTGGCCGGCAACAGGAATATCCCGGTGCCGACCATGTTCGCCACCACGAGCGAGGAGGCACCGAGCAGCCCCATCTTGCCGTTGCTGCCACCGTGCATTGTCGTTACCTCAGCCCGTTGTCAGGCACTGCACGTAGTACTCGCCATCCTCTACTTCGACGCCATGCGTGTCGTGCCCGAACCCGGGGAATGCCGCGTCCCAGCCCTGCAGCGACTTCAGGTAGCCGATGTGCGGGCCGTTGGCCGCGCCGGCGGATTCGCCCGGCATGACCATCGGAATGCCCGGGGGATACGGCACGATGCTGGTCGCCACCGTGCGACCGGCCAGCTTGGGCAGCGGCACCCGCTCGACACGGCCCAGGATCAGCTCCTGGTACGCGTCGGCCGGCGACAGCTTGATGTCGGGCAGGTTCGAATAAGCCTTCTGCAAGTGCGCGGTCTGCCCGCCCTTGCGCAGCTCTGCAAACATCTGGTCGCCGAGGCCGCGCAGGCCCAGGCCCTCGTAGCGTTCCGGATGGTCCTTCACCAGGTTCGGCATCACCCGCGCCAGCGACTGGTCCATGTCGTAATCACGCTTGAAGTCGAGCATCGCCGCCAGCAGCGTGCTCCACTTGGCCTTGGTGATGCCGATCGAGAACAGGAACAGCACGGCGAAGTCGCTGGTCTTCTCGACCTCGATGCCGCGCGAGTCGAGGTAGGCGGTCAGCAGCGATGCCGGGAAGCCCTGCTTCTCCAGCACGCCATCGTCGCCCATGCCCGGCGTCAGCACCGACACCTTGATCGGATCGAGCATGCAGTAGTCGTCTTCGAGCTTGTCGAAGCCGTGCCATGTGTCGCCCGGATGCAGCACCCAGCACGACGAGTCGGTTGCCAGCACTTCCGGCGGCGCGTCCTCGAAGGCGACGCGCTTGCCGCCGACCTTGACCTTGTCGGGATTCCAGGTGCGGAAGAACCATTCCTTCTTCTTGGCGAACCCGGCGTGGATGCGACCGATGGTCTGGCGGAAGCTGATCGCCTCGTCGATGCTCTCGCGGGTGAGGGCCAGGCCACCGGCGCCATCCATCATCGACGCGGCGATCTCGTTGGAGGCGATGATCGGATAGAACGGCGAGGTCGAGCCGTGCATCATGAACGACTCGTTGAAGCGCGCGTGCGGGATTGGATCGCGACCGTCGCGGACGTGGATGTAGGACGCCTGCGAGAACGCCGCCAGCAGCTTGTGCGTGGAGTGGGTGCTGAAGACCGTTGGTCCCTTGCGGTCGTGGTCGGCGGCCTTGCCGTGCATGCCCAAGCGCCCGGCATAGAGCGGGTTGAAGCGCGCGTAGCCGAACCAGGCCTCGTCGAAGTGGACGCGATCAACCCAGCCGCCAAGCTGCTCGAGCACGCGCGTGGCGTTGTAGCACAGGCCGTCGTAGGTCGAATTGGTGACGACGGCGAACACCGGCTGCTTGTCCTTGAGCCCCTTGCTGATCGGCGTCGACGCGATCGCCTTGGTCAGGTAGGCCTTCGCCAGGCGCTCCGGATAGATGGGTCCGATCAACCCGTAGCGGTTGCGCGACGGCACCAGGTACTGCGGCACGCCGCCGGTCATGGTCAGTCCGTGCTCGATCGACTTGTGGCAGTTGCGATCGCACAGCACGACCTTGTCGCGGGGCACGCAGGCCATGAAGATGATGCGGTTCGACGTCGAGGAGCCGTTGGTGACCGTGTAGCTCCGGTCCGAACCGAACACGGTGGAGATGTACTTCTCGCTGGCGCCGATCGGTCCGGTGTGGTCGAGCAGCGAACCCAGCTCGCCGACACTGATCGACAGGTCGGTCTGGAACACGTGCGCACCGTAGAAGTCATGGAACGCGCGCCCGGCAGGATGCTTCAGAAACGCGGTGCCTCCGGTGTGGCCAGGCGTGTGCCAGGAGTATTCGTGGACCTGGTTGAAATTGTAGAGGGCGCTGACCAGCGGCCCGAACAGGCCGCCGACGTACTTTCCCACCGCCGCCATCACGCGGCCGCAGACGAAGGTGGACGCATCCTCCAGCAACCAGACCAGCTCGTCGATCGCCTGCACCAGTTCGATCGTCAGCGACCGCGCCTTCTCGCGCTCGGTCAACAGGAAGATCGGCACGAACTCGTTGCGGGCACGAATGGTGGTGATCAGGTCGGTCGCGGCGGCGTTGTTGCGCTCCTTGCCATCCTCGTCCGGCAACGACCAGTCGATCATCATCGCCTGTATCGAGGCGTCGGAGATGATCGTGGCGCGGGCATCCTCGACGTGGGTCGCGGTCACCGTCTCGACATTGCGGTCGGTGAACTCATCAACCAGCATCTTGCAGGCACGCCCGCCGGCGGTATCCGTGCCGATCTTCGGGTGGACGATGAGGACGCGGAACTTCTGACGTTGGGCGCGACGCTGAAGCATGACCATGCACTCCTGACTCATGGATAGGACACGGCCTGCCCGCGTCCGGCGAATTTCCGTGTCCTTCCGCGACGTCAGGTTCGCAGGCCTGCGCTGCCCTTCTCAGGGATTGAGGTCGTAGCGCAGCGTTGCCTGCAGGCGTTGTGCCTCGCCGTCGTTGTCCTGGAGATCGGTGTTCTTGCCCCACAGGTACTCGACGCCGAACATCGCGCGTTCGGAGAACTGCCAGGCAAGGTTGAGCGATGCGAAGCGGGTGCTCTTGGGCAGGGTCGGATCGATCAGCATGTCCTCGTCCGGGTCGATCCGCAGATAACCGTAGGACGCACTCGAACTGACATTGTCGGACCAGCCGTGGGTGTAGCCCACGCCCCAGCCACCGGCATCGATGGCCTCCAGGTCGGCCTGGGCATTGAATGCCGCATCCAGCCCGAATCCGGAGATGTCCTGCAGGAAGTTTGCGTAGCCTTCGCCGTAGCTGGCCCAGGCCTGGACGCTGTCGTTCTCGAAGAGGCCGGCGGCGAAACTGAGCTGGGTGGCGTAGGCATTGGTGTTGCGCTGATGGTCCCCGATCGCGGTTTGCACGCCCAGGTCACGGAACAGGTTGGCCCACTGCAGATGCCAGTCCGGGGTCTCCCAACGCAAGCCGAGGGTCAGGTCGGGAATGCGCGAGTAGGTCTCGAAGTCGCCGATGAGGGCGATGTCGGCATTGGGCTTCTCCACCGACATCGGGATCGTCAGCTTGCCCTCGCCCGAGCGGTACACGATCGGCGAGTAGCGCACCTGCGGCGTGTACTTGAAGGTGAAGGAGTTCGGCCCCTCGTAATCGAGGGTGTTGGGGAAGGCGTCGATGTCGGTGAACGCGGACAGGTAGTAGCCGGCGATCAGCGAGTAGTCCTTCGCTTCCAGTTCGCCATACAGGTACTGCATGTTGTACGGCATGTCGCCGCTGCCGCTGCCGAAGAAGTTGTTCTTGTAGACCACCTTCAACAGGCCGTAGTCGGTCTGGCGGCGGAAGTCGAGGCGGAACACGCTCTGCTTGGCGCTGAGGTTGCTGCGCGAATCCGAATCGTGGAACGGCTGCCCCTGTACCGGGATGGACGAAGGCACGAACAGGTCCTTGGCGCCCATGAACTTGTTGTCGAACATCATGTCGAACTGCGCAACCACGTCGATCTTGATCAGGTTGCCGGTGTCACCCAGCTGGACATAGCCTTCGGGAAGCGGCTCGGCCGTTGCCGGCAAGGCCGATGGCGGGCGATGCACGCGCGACACTTCGGTCGGTGGCAGCGTCGCCGCGGAAATCAGCGGTGCCGGCGCAGCGGCCGGAGCAGACGGCGGTGCGGCCTTGGCCTGCGCTGCTTCCTTCGACTCGAGTTCGTCCAGGCGCTGCTGCATCCTCTGCATCATCTGCTGCTGCTGTTGCAGCTGCTGGCGCATTTGCGAGATCTCGGCCTTCAGCTGCTCCGACGAGGCCGCGGACTGGGCGTGTACGGGCAGTGCGGTCATTGCAGCAGCGGCTGCAACAGCTACGGCCAGCGAGGAAGCTGCGAAATCATGTCGCATGATCCTTCTCCTCCCACAAGGTTCGCGCGGCATTAACGCGCGAGCGCCCAACTTAATGCGGCCTATCGTGAAGCGACCGTGATGTTCCGATGGGCGGTTGTGCACACCGAATTTACATTTGACGACACGACCCAAGGGAGGCCACGGCGGCTGAAGTGCCTGTCACATCCAGGAGCGGTCGCCGGTGAACTCGATCGTCAACCAGAACTGCGGCGCGTCGGCGCCGAGTCGCGCGGCGATGTCCCTGCGGATCGCGTCGACGCGTGCAATCGGCCCAATCTCGTGATCGGCCGGCACCAGGATCAGGATCTCCACGAACCGGCCCCGCCCCACCTTCGCCACGTGGCTGGAGTACTCGAGGAAGCCGTGCTCGGCGACCACTTCGTCCATGACCTGCTTGACCTCGCGATCGAGATCGCCGGGCGCCACCTGCAGGACTTCGCGGATCGCGCGCCAGGTCGAGCGCATCGGCACCACCAGCATCGCCAGGGCGATGCACAACAGGATGGCCGGGTCGATGAACGGCACCCAGTCTTCATGGCCCGTTCCCTTCATCGACACCGCGATCGCGAAACCCAGCAGCAGCGCCAGGCTCAGGGATCCGCTGACCAGCCAGGCACGGGCATCGAGTGCCAGCAGGTTCGATCCGAGCCGACGCGAGTGGCCGCGCATGTACGCGGACATGCCCATGCCGACGATGCACAGCACGCCTGCCCAGATCGCGCCCAGGCCGTACGACACTTCATTGCCGCCGGAGGTCAGCCCGATGATCGCGGTGAACGCCGCATAGAGGCACGACAAGGCCAGGGTCGCACCGCCAAACGCCTCGACCATCGGCTCCAGGTGCCAGTAGCCGAACTGGAAGCGGCGACTGCCTTCGTAGGCCACCAGCCGCGACACGCTCAGCGAAGCCACGGTCAACACGACGTCGACGAGGCTGTACATGCCGTCGAAGATGATCGCGTCGGAATTGACCAGCAAGCCACTGGCGATGCCGACGACGCCGACCACGATGGTGATTGCGATGGAAAGCTTGAGGAGTCGCTGCTCGGGGCGGGTGTCCATCAGATCTCCGTGGTCGGGCGGAGTCGGGCCGCGGGAAATTGCCGGATTGTGTTGCTCCGGGCCGTGATGCCAGTGTCGCTGCTCACCCCAGCCCCCCCTCCCGCGAGCGGGAGCGGGGCTTCCATGCCCGTCATTCCCGCGAAGGCGGAAATCCATGGACGTTGCTCTGGCTTCATTCCCCGGGTGCGCTGCGCTTACCTGGGCTACGCGCCGGGCCAATGGCGCTGTTGGAACCACCAGAGATGAGCCTGATCAGTCGCTCGCAGAGCGGACCACGAACTCGCCGAGCAGCTTGCCGCCGCCCTTCAGTGCGAACTCGACCACGACCTTGCTGCCCGGCTTCAGCGCCATCCCCGGCTGCATCAGCATCAAGTGCATGCCACCGGGCTTGAGGACAGCCGACTCACCGGCGCCGATGCGCAGCTCCGGCAGCGCGCGCATCCGGCTGACACCGTCGACCACGCGCGTCTCGTGCAGCGACACATCGCCGAACGCAACACTGCTGGCGGAGACGACCGTCACCGGCATCGAACACGGATTCTCGATGCGACCAAAGCCGGCCATCATCGGCATGGCCATCGGCGGCATGCGCACCCAGCCGTCGCGAACCACGGGCGTGCAATCGCCAGCCCATGCGGAGGACGTGACAGCAGCGAGCAGGATCAGTAACCCCAGGCGGGTGCGTGATGCGTTCATGGGCCTATGATACTTCCCACATGCTGAAGGAGTCGCCGATGAAACATCCGCTCTCGCTGCTTGCCCTGGCCTGCTCGCTTGCCGCCTGCTCGGGGCCCAAGCCGCCGCAGGCCACCGGCGACGAAGGCGCGGCCGGTTCCACGGCGCATCCATCGGCCCCATCGGCCCCATCGCCCGCTTCTCAGCAGGCCGAAGGCGACGATGCCGCGCAAACGCGCCTGACGGTGTACAGCGGCGGCTACGACCAGCTGGCCAACAGCGATGTCCCGCAGGCCGGCATGCCTGGCTACGCGCTGGTCGACCGCAGACTCGATCGCGCACTCAAACAGGGCGAGAACGCCATTGCCGCCGATGACGTTCCGCCTTCGATGGACGTCGAAGCGGCGGCATTGCGACCGCTGACGGCCGGCATCGGCATCGTCGGCCAGCGCTACATCGCTGCGCTGTCGGGTACCGACGACGTGCTGGCGCAGGCGATCGGCAACAAGGTCACCGTCGAGCATACGGCCGGCGGCGCCAAGCAGACCGACACCGGCACGCTGCTGTCGGCAGGCGACGGCCTCACGCTTGCGCTGGACGACGGCCGCATCAAGGTGATCCGCAACTACGACAGTTTCAGCCTCGTCGACGCGCAATCGCGCCTGCCCCGCCATGCCGCGCTGCAATGGACGGTGACCGCGCCGCGCGCCGGCGATGCCCAGTTCCAGCTGAGCTACCCCATGGGCGGCATGGCCTGGCGCGCCGAGTACCTGGCGACCCTGGCCAAGGGCGACGGCTGCCGGCTCGCGCTCGATGGCGCGGCACTGATCGCCAATCGTTCCGGCGTGACATTCGATGACGCCACGGTAAGCCTGGTCGCGGGCGAGCCGAACGTCGAGCGGATGCAGGCGCCCCGCGGCCGGGTGGCGATGGATCGCATGGAAATGGCCTCCCCGGCAGCGCCACCGCCGCCGATGCCGACCGTGCGCGAGTCCGGCGAATACCACGCCTACGATCTGCCCGGCCGCGTGCGTGTCGCCCATGGCAGCAACGAACGCGTGCCGCTGTTCGCGCCACGGCCGTCGATCTCGTGCGAGCGCGCCTACGTGGTCGAGGCCGACGGTGGCGGCTGGGAACCACCGCAACCCGTGATTGCCCCCTCCTTCCGTGGTGCGACTGGAATGCTGCCCGTCACGACGACGGTCACCGTCAGCAATTCAAAGGAAGCGGGGCTCGGCCAGCCACTGCCTGCAGGCCGCGTCCGCACCTTCGTCGACGGCGATTTCCTCGGCGAATCCATGCTGCCGCATACCGCTACCGGCGAAGAAATCCGCCTGCAGGTCGGCAAGGCCTTCGACCTGCGTGCCAAGCGCGAGCCGAAGGACTTCCGCCTCGATCGCGCCGGCCGCACGATCACCGAGACGTTCGAACTGACCTTGACCAACGGCAAGAAGACGGCGGCTACCATTCGCGTGATCGAGCCGCTGCCGCGCTGGAGCGACTGGGAGCTGGTCGCCAGCAGCGTGCCGGGCAAGAAGAAGGATGCCCAGCACGCGCAATTCGAAGTGCCGGTGGCGGCCGGGAACGAAACCACGCTCACCTACACCGTGCGCTACCGCTGGAGCAAGGACGTCACCCCATGAGCCCCACCCTTATGAGCCCGACCTTATGAGCCCGACCTGATGAACATGATCCAAACCCATGCCGCCGATGGCATCGTCGAACTGCGGCTGGCGCGCGCGCCGGTCAACGCGCTCAATCCGGAGCTGTGCAACGAGCTCATCGCCGCGATCGGCACTGCCGTCGACCAGGGCGCGCAGGGCCTGATCCTCAGCGGCAGCCCCAAGGTGTTCTCGGCCGGCCTCGACGTGCCCTACCTGCTATCGCTCGGCAACGATCGCGATGCACTGATGGCAGCCTGGGAATCGTTCTTCTTCGCCGCACGCACCCTGGCCGAATGCCCGGTACCGGTGGTGGCCGCGATCGGCGGGCACGCGCCTGCCGGTGGCTGCGTGCTGGCGCTGTGCTGCGACTATCGCGTGATGGCGCGCAGCGAGGATCCGGCCAAGCCCTTCCGCATCGGCCTCAACGAAACCCAGGTCGGGCTGGTGGTGCCGGTCGGCATCCTGCGCCTGATGCAGCGCGTGGTCGGCATCTACCAGGCAGAACGCCTGGTCGTGGCCGGCGAGATGGTCGCGGCCGATCGCGCCGAGCGCCTGGGTCTGGTCGACGAACTGGTCGATGCCGGGCAGGAAGTCGCTCGTGCACGTCAATGGCTCGGATCGCTGCTGGCATTGCCGCAGCCGGTGATGCGCCAGACCCGCGCCATCGCCCGCGCCGACCTGGTCGCCGCACTGCATCCGGACCAGATCCAGTTGCCGCGCTTCATCGATGCCTGGGGCGACCCGGCGACGCAGGCGGCCCTGCAGGCGCTGGTCGCGCGGCTGGGCAAGTAACTGCCGAGGGTGGCGGCAACCGTCGCCACCCTCGCCGTTGCTTGCGTCCTACAGCAGCCAGATCTCAACGCGCTCGTTGCGGAATCGCGCGCGCGCATCGGCCGGCGCCTTCAACGGCACCAGCGCGCCCATCCCGCGTGCGTGCAGCACCGGCAGACCCAGCGCCATCAGTTCGTGCGCCACCAGGTCGGCACGGTCGTTGCTCATCATCATCGTCGCCGCCACCGACGTGCTGGTCCCGACATCGGCGAAGCCCACCACCAGCAGCTGCCGCCCCTGGTTCACCGGCAGTTTCATGAAGGCCGCCAGGCGTTCGATGTCGCGCACCGAGCGGCTGTCGTAGACGCTGCTGGCGACGCCGCTTTCGTTGTTGCCGGTGAAGTTGAAGCGCAGGCTCACCGGCAGCCGCGTCGCGTTGCCGATCAGCGCCTTGTACTCGGCAGGACCGGACAAGGTCGGCGGCTTGTAGCCCGGGCGCATCGTCACGCCCAGATGCCCGGCCGCAGCCACGGCATCCTGGCCGTGCTGGCCCATCGCATACAACGCGAAGCTGCGGCTGAGCGCGCCCATCATCTGGCTGCCATACATGTAGAGGCGACGGGTCAGCGGATAGTCCTCGCTCTGCACGTTCAAGCGCGTCGGCGCGACTGCACGACCGCCTTCAGCGATGGCCAGCGGCCGCACGCCTGCGCCCCAACGCTGGCGCAGCGTGATGAATCCGATCGCCTGCGGATCGGCCGCCACTACGCGCAGCAGCGCCGGGCCGTCTGCATGCTGCCGGCTCATGCCGTAGTCGCTGCCCGCCATGACCCGCTCGTCGACGAGGTCGCGCGCCGAGTTCGCACCTGCCACCATCTGCAGGCGCACGGGACCCGGTTGTCCACCGACTTCGCGCCAGTCGCGTACCTGTCCGGAGAACAACCGCCGCAACTGCGTCGTGTCCAGCCGGGTGACCGGATTGTCGCGATGGACCACAACCGCGACGCCATCGAGCGCCAGCACGAACTCCTGGTCGTGCGAGGCCAGGTCGCCCAGCTGCCAGCCCTCGTCGAGTTCCGCGGCCGTCGGACGCCGCGTCATCATCGCGATCTGCGCGTCGCCGGCGACCAGATCGGCGAAACCGCGTGCCGTGCTGCTGCCGGCAATCTCGACGATCAGCGGCAGCCCATCGCGAACGGCATGGATCTCGGTCATCGCCGGTGCCGCCTGCACGCGACGGATGTCCTGGTATCCGATATCGCGCAACCAGGCCTCGGCCACGGTCGGCACCAGGCGCGCACCCAGCGTCTGCGAACCGTGGATGCGCACCCTTTCGGCATCCACCTGCGCGTTGGCCGTCGCGCACGTCACCAGAAGCAGCAATCCCCACACACACCGTGCAATACGTGACATCGCGCACGTCCCCCATGCGAAAACACGCAAGCATCGGGAGCTTCGATGACGTTCTTGTTACCGCGTGCGAATTCTTGTTACAGCTGGCTACTCGCCTGTCGCAATCGGGCGTTCCGGGTCAGCGATCCATCCGCTCCACGATCCCTTGAACAGGCGCGCGCCTTTCAGGCCGGCGTGTTCCATCGCCAGTAGCAAGTGGCAGGCGGTCACGCCCGAGCCACACATCACCGCCGCATCGCTGGCCGGATGGCCGTCGAGCTGGGTCGCGAGCTCTGCGGCGAGTTCTGTCGCCGGGCGGAAGCGACCGTCGCGCATGCTCGATGCATAGGGGCGGTTGCGCGCCCCCGGCACGTGGCCGGCGACGCGATCGATCGGCTCGATGTCGCCGCGGAAGCGCTCGGCCGCCCGCGCATCGAACAGCAGGCCGCCGTTGTCCAGATGCGCCTGCACCTGCGCCGCATCCAACAGGCGGGTTTCATCGAACGATCCGGCATACCGGGTCGGCATCGGTTCGGGCACGTCGGTATCGACCGGCAGACCCTGCGCTTGCCATTGCTCCCAACCGCCGTCGAGGACGGCCACGCGCTCGTGGCCGAGCATGCGCAGCAGGAACCACAGCCTGGCCGCGGCCAACGCGCCGTCGCCGGCGTCGTAGGCGACGACCTGGGTCTGCGGTGTGATGCCCCAGCGACCGAGCGCGGCGAGGAAGTCGTCGAGCTGCGGCCACGGATGGCGACCGGCATCGATCCGCAGCGCCGGCGCAGTGCCTTCGGGCGCAGACAGATCGCGTTCCAGGTGCGCGTAGCGGGCACCGGGAATGTGCGCTTGCCGATACGCCGCTTCGGCCGTGGCGGCATCACCGAGCTTTGAACGCGCGTCGATCACGACCAGCTCACTGCGGCCAAGCGCCGATGCGAGCTCGTCTGCAGATATCAATGTGCCCCAGGCTTGCGTGGCATTCATGCAATGGCCTCCAGTCGTTGCCGCAGGTTGAACAGCATCGACGCGGTTGCGCCCCAAATGCGTTGCGCGGGATAGCGATATTCCAGGACTTCACGCGGTCGCCCGCGGAAGTCGAGCGTATGCGTGGCCAGGTTGGCTGGATCCAGCAGGAACGACAGCGGCACTTCGAACACGTCGGCGACTTCGTTCGGGTCCGGCCGTGCGATGTAGTCGTCGGCGAGCAGTGCCACGACGGGCTGCACGCGGAAACCGGTGATCGTGGCAAGCGGATCGAGGAAACCCAGCGGCGCGATCTGCGCGGAGGCCAGGCCGATTTCCTCGCAGGTTTCGCGCAGTGCGGTGGCAACAGCGTTGGCGTCGTCGAGTTCGACGCGACCGCCAGGGAAGCTGACCTGCCCGGCATGCTGGCGCAGCGCATCGGTGCGACGGGTGAGCAGCACCTGCGTGCCGCTGCCGCGCGGCACCAGGCCAACCAGGACAGCGGCGGCGACCGACACCGTTCCGTCGGGCAGCAGGTCGTGCAGTTCGGCGAGGTTCCAGCCAGGACCTTGCGGCGGCGACGCCAAAGGATGCAGCGCGGCCATCAGACCGGGGCAATCAGGCAGGACCGGACCGGCTGGCAATGGCTTCACCCTCGTCGCTGTTCCCGTTCGGGCAAGGTGGTTTCCATCATGCGCAGGCGCTCGTCGTCATTCATCTGCGGCCAGCGCGCGATCTCGGCACTGGTGCGATGGCAGCCATTGCACAGGCCGTCGTCGTCGAGTGCGCAGACGCCGATGCAGGGACTGAGCACGGCGCGGAAAAGAGTATTCATCAACTGCCAACCGTAAGACGGGAGTGCACGGGTTTCAACCGGTTTGGCGGTTGTGGCGCCCGTAAAGACATTGAGCCGGCGCGAGGCCGGCTCAATGGGTCATGCAATTGCTTCGACGTCATTCGCGCTTGGCGCGAAGCATCAGCAAAAACTGCCCCCGCCTTCGCGGGGATGACGATGTGACAGACCCGTGGCCGCTATGCGGCCACGGGCCAATTCGTCACTTGACGCTGACCAGCTTTACTTCGAACTGGACGGCGACGTTCGGCGGGAACGGGGTGCGCGGGTCGGCACCGTACGCCTTCTCCGGCGGCAGGGTGACTTCCCACTTCGAACCGGCCGGCATCTGCAGCAGCGCTTCGCGCATTGCCGCCATCTCGATTTCGCTGACCTTGATCGCCGGGATCGCCTGCGCCGGACGCGGCTGCTGCGGACGCTCGCCCCATGCGTAGGGACCTGCGACTTCCAGCTGCACGGTGTTGGCCTGGGTCGGCTTGGCGCCGGTACCCGTCTCAATCACGCGGTACTGCACGCCGCTCGGAAGCACCTTCACGCCAGCCTTCGCCTTGTTGGCGGCAATGAAGGAGTCGCTCTTGGTCTTGTTGGTCGACGCAGCCTTGTCCCACTCGGCCTTGGCCTTGGCCTGCTGGCGCTGCTGCATGTTCTGCACGGCGGAGCGCAGCTGGTCGACGGGCACAGCCGGCTGCTTCTTGCCATAGCCGTCCTGCAGGCCCTTGATGATGGTGTTCACATCGACCTGCTCGCCGCTTTCAACAGCGTTGCGACCGAGGTCATAGCCGAGGGCGTAGCTGAGCTTGCCTTTCTCGGTCGAAGTGTCCTGCGCGACGGCGTTGCCGGCGGTCAGTGCCAGGGCCGCAACGGCGGCAGCAATCAAACGCAACTTCATTCGGTGGAATCTCCGTGATGGATCGAGGTGCGGGTTGGCCGCGCCGTTGGGTAATACCAGTCTAGTCAGGCCCGCACCAGTCGAATCGGCCCGGATGGACGCGCTAGGATAACGGCGCCAAGGCTTAATCGCCACTGAGGCCGCCCTGCTCTGACAGCGCTCCCGGCCGGGAGTTCCGTGGCTGCGGCAGGCGTCCCCGGATCCACCCAAAAACCCGCCGAGCGACCCCACCATCATGTCTGAAACGCCCGTCCTGATTGCCGATCACGGCGCTGTGCGCCTGATCACCGTCAACCGCCCCGACAAGCTGAATGCGCTCAATGCGCAGACCCTGGACGCCCTGCTGGTGGCCTTTGAGGCCGCCGAGGCCGCGCCGGAGGTGCGCTGCGTGGTCCTGACTGGGGCCGGAACGAAGGCCTTCGTGGCCGGCGCGGACATCTCCCAGATGAACACCCTCACCCCGGTCCAGGGGCGTGACTTCTCCCTGCGCGGGCAAAAACTGATGCGCCGGATCGAAAAAATGCCCAAACCCGTGATCGGCATGATCAACGGATTCGCCCTGGGCGGCGGACTCGAGCTGGCCATGTCCTGCCACCTGCGCATTGCTGCCGACACGGCCAAGGTCGGCCAGCCGGAGGTCAACCTGGGCCTCATCCCGGGCTTTGGCGGCACCCAGCGCCTGCTGCGCCTGGCCGGCCGCGCCGCAACCCTGGAGCTGTGCCTGGCCGGGGCACCGATCGATGCCGCGCGTGCGCGCGAGCTGGGCATCGTCAATCGCGTGGTCGCCGCCGCCGAACTGGAAACCGAGACCATGAAGCTTGCCGGGCAGCTCGCCGCGTCGGCGCCGCTGGCGCTGCGCGGCGTGCTCGACTGCGTCAATGTCGGCGGCGAGTGCGGGATCGAGGAAGGCCTGGAGTACGAGACGGCGCAGTTCGGCCTGATGTTCTCCACCGCCGACATGCGCGAAGGCACCGCCGCTTTCCTGGAGCGGCGCAAGCCGAGCTTCAGCGGCCAGTGATGGCCCCGGTTGTCAGCGCTGCATGCGTTTGCGGCTGTCGCGATGGTGGCGGCGCGGCGGCGCATGCAATTGCTGCCGCGCTTGCCGATGACGATATCGACGGTGCGATCGCCCTGGGCCTCATCGCGGCCGATGCGGCCGATGCAGTTGTCTGCCTGCATTGCAGCGATGCCTGCAGGTCACGCCTGCAGGTGGCGCGCGACGAGCGATTGCAGGCGCTGGCTGCACGCGAGCGTTATCGCGCACGCAACGCGCGTCTGGAGCGACGCGCCCGCGAGCGTGCCGAGCACCGCGCCACACCCATGACGACCGCACCGGATCCCGGTGCGCAGGCCACGACCGCCGCGACCGCCGCGACCACCACCGCACCCGCCCTTCCCTCGGCTGCCGCCGCCGCGCTGGCCCGTGCGCGCGCGAAAGCTGCCGCCCGCCACAAGCCGTGAACCACCGCATGCCCGCAGCCAGCGCGAAGAAATCCGCATCGAAGCCAGCCCGCCGCAGTCCTCGCCTGAGCGCAGGCGAAGTCGAAACGATGTTCGCCAGACTGAAGGCGCTCAACCCCAAGCCCACCACCGAGCTCGAGTTCAGCACACCCTATGAGCTGCTGGTGGCAGTGACGCTGTCGGCGCAGGCGACCGACGTCGGCGTCAACAAGGCCACGCGCAAATTATTCCCGGTGGCCAATACTCCCAAGGCCATCGCCGACCTCGGCGTCGAGGCACTCAAGCCCTACATCGCCACCATCGGGCTGTTCAACACCAAGGCGGCCAACGTGGTGGCGATGGCGCACCAGCTGCTGGAGCGCCATGGCGGCGAAGTCCCGCACGACCGCGCCGCCCTCGAAGCCCTGCCGGGGGTCGGCCGCAAGACCGCCAACGTGGTCATGAACACCGCCTTCGGCGAACCGACGATGGCCGTGGACACCCATATCTTCCGGGTCGCCAACCGCACCGGCCTGGCACCGGGCAAGACCGTGCGGGCAGTCGAGGACGGCCTGCTCAAGGTGGTGCCGCCGCAGTACCTGCATGATGCCCACCACTGGCTGATCCTGCACGGCCGCTATGTCTGCAAGGCGCGCAAGCCCGACTGCCCGCATTGCGTGCTGCGCGATCTGTGTCGTTTCAAGGAAAAGACAGCCGGGGAACCCGACCGTCTGTCGGAATGACCGCCAGGCCTCGCAAGGCCGGCTCATGGCCGTGGCTGCCGGTCGGCGGCAGTAATGCCAGCGTCATCCCGACGAAATAAGTCAGCGCTGTCATATTTACGCAACTTTCACACCCTAGCCTGCGCAGCGTCTTCCTACGCCCCAAGGGCTACGTCCATGAAACTGTCTCGCAGCACCCTTTCCGTCGCGCTGCTCGCCGTTCTTGCCGCTCCTGCCGCCCACGCCGAAATCGCTTTCGACGTCATCGGTGGTTCCGAGATCTCGTTCGAAGGCCTGGTCCAGGCCGACTACAACTATTTCGACAACGACTTCGCCAACCTCAACGGCGACGCCCCGGATGGCAAGGACAGCGACAACGAACTGCGTCGCGCCGAACTTGTGTTGAAGGGCAAGGGCCCGGGCAACATCGACTGGGTCATCGGTTACGACGCCAAGGCCGACAAGTGGCTGGACGTCAACGCCAAGTACAAGCTCGGCGGCGATGCCAACCACTGGTTGCAGATGGGCCAGTTCAAGCAGCCCAACAGCCTGGAAGAACTGTCGTCGACGAAGAACAACGACTTCATCTCCAAGTCGCTGGTCACCAACACCTTCGGCATCGCCCGTCGCCTCGGTGCTGCGTACCACTACGGCACCAACGACTGGGGCCTGACCGCCAGCTACTTCACCCGCGAGCTGACCGAGCATCCGGCTCCGACGCCGCACGGCCCGGGCTTCGGCTTCCGCGGCAACTGGGCGCCGATCAACGAGAAGGGCAACATCCTGCACTTCGGCCTGTCGTTCATCGACTACGACACCTTCGCCGACACGGTGCGCATCCGCGCCCGTCCGGACGCCGACCTGGCCGGCCAGCGCATCGTCGACACCGGCAACCTGACCAACGCCGACCGCCAGCAGACCATCGGTGGCGAAGCGATGTGGGTGACCGGTCCGTTCAAGCTGCAGGGCGAGTACATGCAGTCGACGGTCGAGCGCTACAACAACGGCAATCCGCGCCAGTCGAAGGACTTCGACGGCAGCAGCTGGTACATCAGCGGCCTGTGGAACATCACCGGCGAGACCTGGGGCTACAAGGACGGCGTGCCGACCACTCCGCTGCCCGACAGCCCGGCGTCGGGCATGTGGCAGGCCGGCCTGCGCTTCGACACGATCGACCTGGATGACGGCACCGCCATCCCGGGCGCCACCCCGACCGCAGCTTCGGTGGTCGATGGCGTGCTCGGCGGCCAGATGGACACCTGGACGGTCGGCGTGAACTGGTACTGGCGCTCGAACTTCAAGTTCATGCTGAACTACGTGATGGTCGACAGCTCGCGCTACTTCGTCCGTACGCCGGCTGCTCCGTACGCCGACATCCCGGCCAACAACAACGTGCTGGTCAACCGCAAGGTCGACGACAACCCGAACATCCTCGAAGCCCGCGTCCAGTTGTACTGGTAAGGCTTCACCGGGGCCCGGCCTTGCCGGGCTCCGACTCTGCGCATCTCTTTCCTCCCCCTCGGGCGCGGCTAGCCGCGCCCATTTTTTTGGCTTCGTCCCGTGCCCGGCGTTCCGGTTGTCCCGGGTGCGCTTCGCTTACCCGGGCTACGGCGGTGCGGCTGTAACGCATGTGTCACATAGCCGTCCCGGCACTGTCATCGAACCGTTATCAAATGCGCCCCGTACGGGTCAGCCCGTTGGTCGTCACTCCAGGAGAGCTCTGTGTTCAAATCCATCCAGTTCCGCCTCGCCGCCCTTGCGCTGGCGACGGCGTTCGTAGCCAACGCACAGGCCGCCGACGTCACCGGCGCCGGCGCGTCGTTCGTGTATCCCGTGATGTCGAAGTGGTCGGCCGACTACAACAAGGCGGCGGGCAAGAAGGTCAACTACCAGTCGATCGGTTCCGGCGGCGGTATCGCCCAGATCAAGGCCGCGACGGTCGACTTCGGCTCGTCCGACGCCCCGCTCAAGCCCGAAGAGCTGGCCCAGCACGGCCTGGCGCAGTTCCCGTCGGTGATCGGCGGCGTGGTGCCGGTGGTCAACGTGCCGGGCGTCGCTTCGGGCGCGCTCAAGCTGGACGGTGACACGCTGGCCAACATCTTCCTGGGCAAGATCAAGATGTGGAACGATCCGGCGATCGTCGCCCTCAACGGTGGCGTGCAGCTGCCGGCGAAGAAGATCACGGTTGTCCACCGTTCGGACGGTTCGGGCACCACCTTCAACTTCGTCAACTTCCTGTCCAAGGTCAGCCCGGAATGGAAGAACGGCGTCGGTGAAGGCACGGCGGTGAAGTGGCCGGTCGGTATCGGTGGCAAGGGCAACGAGGGCGTGGCTGCCTACGTCAAGCAGATCGTCGGTGGCATCGGCTACGTCGAGCTGTCCTACGCGCTGCAGAACAAGATGGCCTACACCCGCATGAAGAATGCCTCCGGCAACTTCGTGCTGCCGTCGGACGAGAGCTTCCAGGCGGCCGCTGCCAGTGCCGACTGGGCCAACGCCAAGGACTTCTATCTGGTCATGACCAATGCGCCGGGCGCGAATTCCTGGCCGATCACCGCCACCAACTTCATCCTGATGTACAAGCAGCCCAAGAATGCCGCCGGCGCCAAGAACGCCAAGGAATTCTTCCGCTGGGTCTATACCAACGGCGACACACAGGCCAAGGCGCTCGACTATGTGCCGCTGCCGGATGCGCTGGTACAGCAGATCGAGAAGTACTGGTCGGCGAACATGAACTACTGAGCCTTCCGGCTCGGGCAATACCCACGAGCGGGCCTTCGGGCCCGCTTTTTTTTTGGCCTGCCCTTCCTGGGTGGGGGCAGGCTTTGAGCCCCTCGACGCCCGCCGCAGACGCACCCCCTTTGCCACGAAGGGGGCCCCAGAAGCCCCGCCCCAGGCCTCCCCCCGCTTGGCTACAGAAATGTGACGGTTCCATGTCATCGGGGTGTAACAAAAAGATCATCAAATGGCGCAGCCCGGGGCGAGAGCCTTGGATCCCGATTCATATCTCCCTCCCCACACGGAGTTGCGCATGAACACGACGACGGCCCGCGTTGCCGCCCTCGCCTTCGCCATTGCCCTGACCGCGACCGCCTGCAAGCCGTCCAGCGAAGCGCAGGCGCCTGCTGGCGACGCCACGTCGGCCGCAGCTCCCGCCGGCGACAAGGTCGCCGTGCAGATCACGGGCGCAGGCGCGACGTTCATCTACCCGCTGATCTCGAAGTGGTCCGACGACTACAACAAGGCCACCGGTGCCAAGGTCAACTACCAGTCGATCGGCTCCGGAGGCGGCATCGCCCAGATCAAGGCCGGCACCGTCGACTTCGGCTCCTCCGACAAACCGCTGGCGACCGAAGACCTGGCCGCGGCCGGACTCGGCCAGTTCCCCTCCGCCATCGGCGGCGTGGTCCCGGTGGTCAACATCGAAGGCATGGAGCCGGGCAAGCTGCGCCTGACCGGCACGCTGCTGGCCGATATCTTCCAGGGCAAGGTCACCACCTGGAACGACCCGGCCGTCGCCGCGGTCAACCCGGGCCTCACCCTGCCCTCGACCAAGATCAACATCGTCCACCGCTCCGACGGTTCGGGCACCACCTTCAACTTCACCAACTACCTGTCCAAGGTCAGCCCGACCTGGAAGAGCGGGATCGGCGAAGGCACCACCGTGAAGTGGCCCGGTGGCGTCGGCGGCAAGGGCAACGAAGGCGTTGCCTCCTACGTGCAGCAGATCAAGGGTTCGGTCGGCTACGTCGAACTGGCCTACGCCGCGCAGAACAAGATGACCTACACCTCGCTGCAGAATGCGGCCGGCAACTGGGTGCAGCCCAGTGCGGAAAGCTTCCAGGCCGCCGCCGAAGGCGCTGACTGGGCCAACGCCAAGGACTTCAACCTGGTGATCACCAACGCCAGCGGCGCACAGGCCTGGCCGATCACCGCCACCAATTTCATCCTGATGTACAAGCAGCCCAAGGACGCCAAGCGCAGCGCCGACACGCTCGCCTTCTTCAAGTGGGCCTTCGAGAACGGCCAGGCGCAGGCGCAGTCGCTGGATTACGTACCGCTGCCGCCGGCGCTGGTGCAGCAGGTGGAAGCGTACTGGGCCGCGGAATTCAAGTGACTAACTGGCCCGTGTCCGCATCGCGGACACGGCTTTGCCAGCTCGTCATCCGCGCGAAGGCGGGGATCCATGGACGTGGAAGTTGCTCTCGCTTTGCTCTGCCCATCCCTCCCCAGGGCAGACAGAAGCAACGTCCCTGGATTCCCGCCTTCGCGGGAATGACGAATTGAAATGACGATCCGAACCCTGCCCCGCCCGCACCACCAAGGCCACGCCTCTCCCCGATGAACGCCACCACCATTCCCGCGGCAGTGCCCGGTTCGCGCGATCACCACGACGCGCGCAACGACAAGCTGTTCCGCTACATCCTGACCGGCACGGTGGTGTTCGTGCTTATCGCCCTGGCCGGCGCCGCGCTGTCGATGCTGTGGGGCGGTCGCCACGTGCTGGCCGCGTCTGGACTGGATTTCTTCATCACCTCCGAATGGAATCCGGTCGAGGACAAGTACGGCGCGCTGGTGCCGATCTACGGCACGATCGTCACCGCGATCATCGCCATGCTGATCGCGGTTCCGGTCAGCTTCGGCATCGCCTTCTTCCTGACCGAAGTCGCGCCGCGCTGGGCGCGCGGTCCGATCGGAACCGCCATCGAACTGCTCGCCGGCATCCCCTCGATCATCTACGGCATGTGGGGCCTGTTCGTGCTGGTGCCGGTGATGACCGAATACGTCACGCCCTGGCTCAACGACAACCTCGGCACCTGGCCGGTGATCGGCCAGTTCTTCCAGGGACCGCCGCTGGGCATCGGCATGCTTACCGCCGGCATCGTGCTGGCGATCATGGTGATCCCCTTCATCTCCTCGGTGATGCGCGAGGTCTTCCTGACCGTGCCGACGCGCCTTAAAGAATCCGCTTACGCACTGGGCTCGACCAAGTGGGAAGTGAGCTGGGACATCGTCCTGCCCTACACCCGCTCGGCGGTGATCGGTGGCGTCTTCCTCGGACTCGGCCGCGCGCTCGGCGAGACCATGGCCGTCGCCTTCGTCATCGGCAACAGCGTCAACTTCTCTACCTCACTGCTCGAGCCGGGCACCACGATCGCCGCACTGATCGCCAACGACTTCGGTGAAGCCACCGAAACCTACCGCTCCGCGTTGCTGCTGCTCGGCTTCGTGTTGTTCATCGTCACGTTCGTCGTGCTGGCCATTGCCCGCCTGATGCTGATGCAACTGTCGCGCAGGGAGGGCAACTGATGGCCACCACCGCCAAGGCCCTGAAGGCCACTGACCATCGCATCTCCGATGGCCTGTACCGCAGGCGCCGCATCGTCAACGTCGTGTCCATCGTGCTGGCCTGCGCGGCCGCGATGTTCGGCCTGTTCTTCCTGGGCTGGATACTGTGGACGCTGGTGTCCAAGGGCATCGGCGGCGTCAACCTGGCGCTGTTCACCCAGAGCACGCCGCCGCCGATGCAGGAAGGCGGCCTGATGAACGCCTTCTTCGGCAGCGCGGTCATGTGCGCGATCGCGATCCTGATCGGCACGCCGCTCGGCATCGCCGCCGGCACCTGGCTGGCCGAGTACGGCAACGCACGCAAGATCGGCACCGTGGTCCGCTTCGTCAACGACATCCTGCTGTCGGCGCCCTCCATCGTGCTGGGCCTGTTCGTCTACACCCTGGTGGTGATGCAGTCCGGCGGCAACTTCTCGGCGCTCGCCGGTGCGATCTCGCTGGCGTTCATCGTGTTGCCGGTGGTGGTGCGCACCACCGACGAGATGCTGCGACTGGTGCCGGCGCAGATGCGCGAAGCGGCGCTGTCGCTGGGCGTGCCGCAGTGGAAGGTGATCGTGCAGGTGCTCTATCGCAGCGCCTCGGCCGGCATCGTCACCGGCGTGCTGCTGGCACTGGCACGCATCTCCGGTGAGACCGCGCCGCTGCTGTTCACCGCCTTCGGCAACCAGTACTGGAGCACCAACGTCCTCCAGCCGATGGCCAGCGTGCCGGTGGTGATGAACCAGTTCGCCGGCAGTCCCTACGAATCGTGGCAGGTGCTGGCGTGGGCCGGCGCGCTGGTCCTCACGGTGTTCGTCCTCCTCATCAGCCTGGTGGCCCGCGCCATCGTGCTTCGAAACAGAATCAGCCATGACTGACCTCACGCCCTCCCGCATCGCCCGGACTCCGGCCATGAACGACTCCCGCCTTACGGTCGCCACGCCCGAGCGCGCCAGCGCCGCAACGGCGCCGGTGAAGCTCGCCGCACGCGGACTGAACTTCTACTACGACAAGTTCCATGCGCTGAAGGAAATCAACCTGGAGATCCCGGAAAAGCGCGTCACCGCGCTGATCGGACCTTCGGGCTGCGGCAAGTCGACACTGCTGCGCATCTTCAACCGCATCTATGCGCTGTACCCCAAGCTGGAGGCCAGGGGCGAGGTGCTGCTCGACGGTGACAACATCCTCGACCCGCGCTATCCGATGAACCGGCTGCGCAGCAAGGTCGGCATGGTGTTCCAGAAACCCGTGCCGTTCCCGATGACGATCTTCGAGAACGTCGCCTACGGCATCCGCCACCACGAGAAGCTGTCCAGGGCCGACATGAACGACCGCGTCGAGCATGCCCTGCGCCAGGGCGCGCTGTGGGACGAGGTCAAGGACAAGCTCGGCCAGAGCGCGCTGGGCCTGTCGGGCGGCCAGCAACAGCGTCTGTGCATCGCCCGCGCCGTGGCCCTGCGCCCGGACGTGCTGCTGCTCGACGAGCCGACCTCGGCACTGGATCCGATCTCCACCAGCCGCATCGAGCAGCTGGTCGAAGAGCTGAAGAAGGACTACACGATCGCAATCGTGACCCACAACATGCAGCAGGCTGCGCGCGTGTCGGACTTCACGGCCTTCATGTACCTGGGCGACCTGATCGAACACGGCAACACCGAAACGATCTTCTCCAACCCGAGCAAGCAGCAGACCGAGGACTACATCACCGGCCGCTTCGGTTGATGCATTTCGAGCCCTTCCACCGTGCGCGGGAGAAGGGATCACACAGGACACCCTTCATGAGCACCCAAATGCACGACCACATCGTCAAGAGCTACGACGAAGAGCAGCGCCGGCTGCTCAACGAAACCCTGCGGATGGGCGAGATGGCCGCCTCGCAACTCGAGGCCGCCCTCGATGTCGTGCAGCGCCGCGACGACAAGGCCGCCGAGCGCATCATCGCCAATGACGAAGCCATCGACGCGCTGGAGCTGGAAATCAGCCACGACGTGATGAAGCTGGCGCTGCGCGGCCCGATGGCGCGCGACCTGCGCGAGATCCTGTCCGCGATCCGCATCGCGGCCGACATCGAGCGCATCGGCGACTACGCGGCCAATGTCGCCAAGCGTTCCACGGCCCTGAACCTGTCGCCGCCGTTGCCGCACATCAGCGGACTGCACGCGATCGGCACACTGGCGGTACAGCAGCTGCGCGATGTACTCGCCGCCTACCGCGACAACAACATCGAACTGGCCCAGCGCGTTCGCGCCCGCGATGCCGAGATCGATATCGCCTACACCGCGCTGTTCCGCGAGCTGCTGACGTACATGATGGAAGATGCGCGCAGCATCACCGGCTGCACGCACCTGCTGTTCATGGCCAAGAACATCGAGCGGATCGGCGACCACGCCACCAACATCGCCGAGAACGTCTGGTTCCTGGTCAGGGGCGAGGAGCTGTTGCCGCCGCGCGAGAAGCGCGACGACAGCAGCACCACCGGCGCGCTCTGATACCGCTCCCGGCACTCGTCATCGGGAACATCCTTGTCAGCGGGCGCTTGCGTGCCCGACTGCCGGCTGGCCGGGGTTCCGCGCCAGCACCTGCAAACAGTTGGCGCCGCGGCTGTGAATGCTCCAGCCGTGCATCCGCCTGTGATCCATCCAGCACCGGATAGGCTGCCGCCCAGCGGGCTGGCTACCATGGTCCGTCGCCCTCTCCAGGGGCCAGCGACCCAGTCGCCCTCACCGGGCGGCGGAACTGAACGAATTCTAAATACGGCCGCGGATTATCGCTCCGCGCTGAATCATTCCGCCCCCTCCCCAACTCATGGCTTATGCGCCGGCCCCCGCCTGGCCCCAAGCTCAGTCAGGAGAACCTCGCGGCATGAAGCACCTTATGGCCAATGGCGAGCTGGAAGCGGCGCGCATGGGCGACTCGTTCGCGCTCGAGCGCGTGCTGCGCCGTTCACGCCAGGACCTGCGCCGCTATGCCGAATTCCATTGCGTCATCAACGATGTCGAAGACGCCGTGCAAGAAAGCCTGATAACGGTTTCACGCAAGCTCTGCGACCTGCGCACGCTCGAATGCTTCACTTCATGGGCGTTCCGCATCGTCAAGCGCGAGTGCAACCGGCTCAAACGCGGTCGGCGCTGGATCACCGGCGACGCCATCACCGAGGAGATCATGCCGGTAGTCACGCCTGAGCCAGCCGAGTGGCGTCACGATGTTGCCGCAGCGCTGGAATCCTTGCCCGCCCACTACCGGGAAGTGGTACTACTGCGCGACCTGGAGGGACTTACCATCGCCGAGATTGCCGACCACCTCGCACTAACAAGCGAAGCCGTCAAATCGCGACTGCATCGCGCACGCGCACTGGCACGCGATTACCTCAGCCAGTGAATCCTTTTGCCCCACCGGTGCCTCTTTCCGGCAACGGAACCGATTTTCGAACCTGATCGTCCGGACCGTTATCCAAGGCGGATCCCCCGCCACCACCCGCAGGAGAGAACCAATGTCGAAGCAAACCAACAAACCCATCGCCCTCGCCCTCGGCGCCATCGTCGGCGGCCTGGCCCTGTCCGGCTCCGCATTCGCGATGAGCGACCTTGCCTCCGGCTACATGCTCGGCGCCGGCGCGGCCGCGTCCGACACCAAGGCCGCCGAAGGCAGCTGCGGCGTCGACAAGATGGACACCGACAAGGACGGCAAGGTCTCCAAGGCCGAGTTCGGCGCCGCCCACAAGGGCGACACCAGCAAGTTCGCCGCACACGACACCAACAAGGACGGCTTCATCAGTGCCGACGAAGCCAAGGCCACCGGCGAAGGCAAGTGCGGCGCCGACAAGGACAAGAAGAAGGCCGGTGAAGGCAAGTGCGGCGAAGGCAAGTGCGGTGGCTCGGCCTGAGCCATGACCGCGGACGGCATCGTCCAGCTTGATCCTGGTGCCGCCGGCCTCGGCTTGCGGCGGGCCCTTCTGGGCCCGCTGCAGGCGGCCGCGCCCGGCGACTTCGACTTCCTCGAATGCGCGCCGGAAAACTGGATCGGTGTCGGCGGAAGATTCGGTGAAGCGCTCCAGGACCTCACCTCCCGCCATGCGCTGGTCTGCCACGGCCTGTCGCTGTCGCTCGGCGGCGTGGCACCGCTCGACGAGACCTTCCTGCATCGCGTACGCCGTTTCCTCGACCTGCACCGCGTGCCGCTCTACAGCGAGCACTTGAGCTATTGCAGCGACGATGGCCACCTTTATGACCTGCTGCCGATTCCGTTCACCGAGGAAGCGGTGCACCACGTCGCCTCGCGCATCCGCCAGACCCAGGACATCGTCGGCCGCCGCATCGCGGTCGAGAACGTCTCCTACTACGCCCCCGCCCCGGCCGATCGCGACCAGCCGGCGCTGAGCGAGATCGACTTCATCAATGCCGTCCTGGCCGAGGCCGATTGCGACCTCCTCCTCGACGTCAACAACATCTACGTCAACGCGATCAACCACCGCTACGACGCCAGTGAATTCCTCGCCGCGCTGCCGCGCGAACGCATCGCCTACATCCACGTCGCCGGCCACTACGACGAAGCCGACGACCTCAAGGTCGACACCCATGGCGCCGCGGTCAAGGACGCGGTCTGGTCGCTGCTCGGCGAGGCCTACCGGGTGCACGGATTGCGCCCGACGCTGCTCGAGCGCGACTTCAACTTTCCGCCCTACGCCGAACTGGTCGGCGAACTGGCCACCATCCGCAAGGTGATGGACGACGTGTCGCCACCGCACGCCAGGCGCGCGCATGGCTGAGGCTCCCGATCGCCTGCGCGCGCAGCAGTTCGCGCTGACCCGGCACCTGCGCGACCCGCAGGCGAGCCCGGCGCCGGAAGGCTTCGAGGATCGCCGCCTGGCGATCTACCGCGAGCTGCTGTTCAACAACATCGAAGGCCTGTTGTCCGGCAACTTCCCGGTCATCTGCAAGCTTCTCGGTGAGGATGCCTGGAAGGCCCTGGTGCGCGATTTCTACCGCGACCACCGTTGCCACACGCCACTGTTTCCCGAGATCGCGCGCGAGTTCCTGCGCTACCTGGAATTGCGCTCTGAAGGCGGCCGCGCTCAAGGCAACCAGGCCGGCGATCCGCCGTTCCTGCAGGAACTGGCGCACTACGAATGGGTCGAACTGGCCCTGCAGATCGCCGAGGTCGACGACGATACCGGTGCCGACCCCGACGGCAGCCTGCTCGACGGCGCGCCCGCACTTTCCCCGCTGGCCTGGCCACTGGCCTACGCCTGGCCGGTGCACCGCATCGGTCCGGAATTCCAGCCCGACCAACCTCCCGCAGCACCTACCCTGCTGCTGCTTCGTCGCGACGACGACGGCACGGTGCGGTTCTCCGAACTCAGTCCGCTGGCCTTCCGTCTCGTCCAGCGCCTGGGCGAGTCACCGCAGCTCGATGGCCGCCAGCACCTTCAGGCGCTGGCCGCCGAAGCCGGCAGCAGCGATATCGTTGCGTTCGTCGAACAGGGCGCCGCGTTGCTGGAGCAGATGCGCGGCAACGGTGTCGTGCTTGGCGTTCGTCGCGCGAATCCATCGGCCTGATGGGTGCCTCTTGTAAGGACTGACGCCATGCCGGCGTCGTCCAGCAAGGAGCACCACGATGTTCGACAGCAAGTACGGCCTGACCACCTGGCGCAACCGTCTGGAAGGCATGGGCGCCTGGGTCGCCCCCCTCGGCCTGCGCCTGGTCCTGGCCTGGGAGTTCTTTGAAGCCGGTCGCGAGAAACTGCGCGGCGAGAACTGGTTCGGGCAGATCATGGAGGCGTTTCCGTTCCCGTTCGACCGGATACCGGCCGATCTGAGCTGGACGATGGCGACCTGGTTCGAACTTATCGGCGGCATCGCACTGCTGATCGGGATGTGCACGCGATTCTTCGCCGCCTCGCTGTTCGTGCTGACGGTGGTGGCGATTGCCGCAGTGCATTGGCCGACCGACTGGATGGGCCTGGCGCAACTGGCCCAGGGCTATGCGATCAGCGATGCCGGCGCTGGCAACTACAAGCTGCCGCTGATTTTCCTGGTGATGCTGGTTCCGCTGATCTTCCACGGCGGCGGCCGGTTGAGCATCGATGTGCTGGCGGCGCGACTGGCGGCGATGCCGTCGCCGAAACCGCACGATGACGCCGTCGGCTGGGGCGTTGTCCTGCTGCTGAGCGGCCCGGTCGTGGCGATGCTGCTGCCGTTGCCGGGGGCGCTGATTGCCGCGGCCGGTCCGTTGCTGCTGCTGGCCCGGCGCTGGCTACGCTGATATGCGCGTCTGCTAGGCTTTTGCCCATGACCGATGCTGGCTCCCCCCCCAAAACCCCCGACGCCCCCGCCCATCCGACGCTCGCGAACCGCTTCCGCGGCTTCCTGCCGGTCGTGGTGGACGTCGAAACCGGTGGCTTCGACTGGAACCGGCATGCGCTGCTCGAGATCGCGGTGGCCCCGATCGACCTCGATGCCAATGGCCTGCTGGTGGTCGGCGAGATCACCAGCAGCCATGTCGTGCCCGCGACGGGAACGGAGATCGACCCGAAGTCGCTGGAGATCACCGGCATCGACATCGACCATCCGTTCCGCAATGCACTGCCCGAGCGCGCCGCGCTCGAGACAGTGTTTGCGCCGGTGCGCGCGGCGGCGAAGAAGCACGGCTGCCAGCGCGCAATCCTGGTCGGCCACAACGCCCACTTCGACCTGAACTTCCTCAATGCCGCGGTCGCGCGCAGCGGGCACAAGCGCAACCCGTTCCATCCTTTCAGCGTGTTCGACACGGTGACGCTGGCCGGTGTCGCCTACGGCCAGACCGTGCTGGCACGTGCCGTGCAGGCCGCCGGCTTCGACTGGAACGGCGAAGAGGCGCACTCGGCGGTGTACGACACCGAGCGCACCGCGCAGCTGTTCTGCAAGATCGTCAACGCGTGGCCGACGCCATTGCCGGCGGTATCGCCGCCTGCGCCCGCATCCGCCTGAGCAGGTAGAGCTGCCTCAGTCGCGACCCTCAGGGCGAGGCCAGCTTCAACCCGACCAGTCCGGCAATGATCAGGCCGACGCTGATCATTCGCAGCGCGTTCATCGGCTCGTTGAACAACACGATGCCGAGTATCACGGTACCGACCGCGCCGACACCGACCCAGATCGCATAAGCGGTGCCGACCGGCAGCGACTTCATCGCGATACCGAGCAGGCCCAGGCTGATCGCCATGGCCGCCACCGTGCCGACCGTGGGCCACAGCTTGCTGAAACCGTCGGTGTACTTGAGGCCGATCGCCCAGCCCACTTCGAACAGGCCGGCGAGTACGAGAATGATCCAGGGCATGACAACGTCTCCAATCCAAGGTGGGGCCGTCCCCTTGCGATGATGGAGAGGCGGGGTCGTCCCCGCTTCCTGATGTGGGCCGCACGGTACCACGGGCGATCTGTCCGGCACGTAACCGTGTCCCGGGTGCGCTTCGCTTACCCGGGCTACGACGCGACGTTACTTTGAGGCGCCGCGCTGGCGAACTACTTCGAACAGCGTCACGCCCGCGGCCACGGAGACGTTCAGGCTCTCGACGCCCAGCGAACCGGCGCCCGGCATCGGGATCTTCACCAGCTGGTCGCAGTTCTCGCGGGTGAGGCGGCGCAGGCCGTCTGCTTCGCCGCCAAGCACCAGGCCGACGTTGCCGCTCAGGTCCAGCGAGTACAGCGAGGTGTCCGCCTCGCCCGCCAGGCCGTACAACCACACGCCGAGCTTCTGCAGGTCGCGCATGGTGCGGGCCAGGTTGGTCACCGGGATCACCGCGACGCTGTCGGCGGCACCGGCGGAAGTCTTGCGCACGGTCGCGTTGACCTGCACCGACTTGTCCTTGGGGATGATCACCGCGGTGACACCCGCTGCCGCGGCGCTGCGCAGGCAGGCGCCGAGGTTGTGCGGGTCCTGCACGCCGTCGAGGATCAGCAGCAGCGCGCGGCCCTCGGCGGCTTCGACCAGCGCTTCAAGCTCGTTCTCGTTCCAGGTCTTGGCCGCGGCATAACGCGCGACCACGCCCTGGTGGCGCAGGTTGCCGACGACGCCATCGAGCGCCTGGGTGGCGACGCGACGCACGTCGATGTCCATGCGCCGGGCGTTGGCTTCGATCTCGACGATGCGCGGGTTCTTGGCGCCGGCTTCGATCAGCACTTCACGGACGTGCTCGGCATCGTGCTCGAGCGCGGCTGCGACCGCGTTGATGCCGGCAATCCACTGCTTCTGACTCATTGCTTTCTCTCGTGGCCCGGCGGGCGGATGCCGCACCGGGTGTGACCATCAATGGGGCTGCTTCAGCAAAGCGGCTTCAGTAAGGCTTCTTTGCCCGCTTGGCCGGCTGGCCGCGCGGCGGCAACGGCTTGGCGCCGCGCACCTCGACCAGGCGGAAATCGATCTTGCGGTCCTCGACGCTGGCCTTCATCACCACGATGCTGACGCGGTCGCCCAGGCGGAACTCGCGACCCGTGCGCTCACCCGCGAGGGTCTTGCGGATCGGGTCGAAATGATAATAGTCGTGCGGCAGCTGGGTCACGTGGATCAGGCCGTTGACCTTGGAGTTGTCGAGCTCGACGAACAGGCCGAAGCTGGTGACGCCACTGATCACGCCGTCGAACTCGCCGCCGACATGCTGCTCCATCCATGCGGCACGGTAGCGCTCGTCGACCTCGCGCTCGGCCTCGTCGGCACGGCGCTCACGCTCGGAGCACTGCAGCGTCAGGGCCGCCATCTCGCTGGGCGAGTAGCGGTACTTCTCCGGACGACCGCCGGTCAGCGCGTACTTGATCGCGCGGTGCACCAGCAGGTCGGGGTAGCGCCGGATCGGTGACGTGAAGTGCGCATACGCCGCCAGCGCCAGGCCGAAGTGGCCGACATTGTCGGGCGAGTACACCGCCAGCGACTGGCTGCGCAGCAGCACCGACTCGATCAGCGCCGCATCGGCGCGCTCGCGCACCTTCTTCAGCAGGATGGTGAAGTCGCGCGGCTCGACCTTGGCCCACGGCGGCATGCGCAGCTTGAATTCCTTGAGGAACTCCTGCAGGTCGGCGTACTTCTGCTCCGGCGGGCGCTCATGGATGCGATACGGCGCGGGCACGTGGTGCTCGAGCAGGTACGTCGCAGCTTCCACGTTCGCCGCGATCATGCATTCCTCGATCAGCTTGTGCGCGTCGTTACGCTGCAGCATGCCGGCCTGGACCACCTCGCCCTTGGCGCCGAGGACAAAACGCACCTCACTGGACTCGAACTCGATCGCGCCGCGGCGCTCGCGCGCCTTCGACAGGATCTGGTAGAGCTGGTGCAGGCGCTGGATGTTGGGCAGCAGCGAGCCGATCTGGGCGAGCGCCTCTTCGCGCGCATCGTCGGCGATGCCCTCGCCCACCGCGTTCCAGACCTGGGTGTAGGTCAGGCGCGCGTGCGAGTTCATCACCGCTTCGTAGAACTTCGACTCGCCGACTTCACCATTCCGGTCGATCTGCATGTCGCAGACGAAGCACAGGCGGTCGACCTTCGGGTTGAGCGAGCAGATGCCGTTCGACAGCGTCTCCGGCAGCATCGGCACGACGAAGCCGGGGAAGTAGACCGAGGTCGCGCGCTTCTGGGCTTCGTCGTCCAGCGGCGTACCGGGACGCACGTAGCTGGAAACGTCGGCGATGGCCACGATCAGGCGGAAGCCGTCGCGGTTGGGCTCGCAATAGACCGCGTCGTCGAAGTCCTTGGCGTCCTCGCCGTCGATGGTGACCAGCTGCAGCGCGCGCAGATCGACACGCTGCGCCGCGGTGGCGGCGTCGACGGTCAACGGCACGGCCGCGGCTTCGTCCAGCACTTCCTGCGGGAACTCGTGCGGGATTTCGTGACCATGGATCGCCGCCTGCACCGCCAGCGAGGCGGTGAGGCGATCACCGAGCACGGCCAGGATGCGGCCGATCGGCGGTCGTTGCGGATCGGGCGCCTGCAGCAGCTCGCAGACCACCAGCTGGCCGTTCTGCGCGCCCAGGCGCTCGTCCGGCGGAATCTGCACGTTGCGCTGGATGCGGCGGTCGTCGGGCACCACATAGCTGATGCCGGCCTCGAGCACGAAACGACCGATCAGGCGGTTGAGGCGACGCTCGAGAACGCGCGTGATCGCGCCTTCGCGACGGCCGCGGCGGTCGACGCCGGTAACACTGGCGAGCACGCGATCGCCGTGCATGGCCTTGCGCATTTCCATCGGCGGCAGGAACAGGTCGTCGCCGCCGCCTTCCAGGCGCAGGAAACCGAAGCCATCGGGGTTGGCAATCACCACGCCCGGCACCAGCGCAAGCTGCTGCGCCGGCAGGAATTCGCCCATGCGATTGCGCAGCAGCTGGCCGTCGCGAACCATCGCGCCCAGGCGCTTGCCGAGCGCGTCGAAGCGTTCCGGTGCGGCCAGGCCCAGGCGCTCGGCCAGTTCCTCGGCGGGCATCGGGCCATCGCCGTCGGCCAGCATCTGCAGGATCACTTCGCGGCTGGCAATCGGCTCGGCGTAGCGGGCGGCTTCACGCTCGGCGTAGGGGTCGTGGAATCCACCCGGGTGAACGCCACCGCCGCCTGCGCGGGCCGGCAGATTCGGCGGCGGCTCGGGCAGCCAGCCGGGACGCTTGGCGGGCTTCCTGGCCCCGCCGGGCTTGCCCGCCTTTGCGGGAGCGCCGGATGACTTGCGCGAGGGGGATTTGGGGCCGGACTTGCCGCGACTCGGGGGTTTCTTGCTCATTCAGACATGGTCGCACATCGGGATGAACACGGTGTCGCGTCGCGGTAATCCCTGACTGGTTCTTCGGCGTTTTCCCATGGTCCACGAGGCCGGCCAGGTTCCAACTCGGGAGGGGGCAACGCAGCGGAAACCGGTGCCGGGACGACGGCCCGGTTAACGGCTGCCGGGGCGCACGCCCCTCCCCGCCCATCAGGAAGGAAATCATGCTCAAACCCACCGCAGGAACCCGACGCCGCCCACTGACCAGGCCAGATTCAAGCCAGCCAGATTCAAGCCAGCCAGATTCAATCAAGCCAGACTCAATCCATCCGGCCGCGCGCTGGGCGCTCCTCGCACTGTTGCTGCTGAGCGCCGCCGTGGCAGCCCAGAGCCCGCCCTCGGTGAGCGGTGTAGCAGCAGCCGCGAAACGACCCGTCTACCTCTATCGTTCCGACAGCCGCCCTCCCACGGAGATATTCAGCGAGGGATTCCAGGCGCGCGGAACCTCCAACATCGACCTGGATGCGTACATCAACACCGGAAGCAACCCGGCCAACGAGTTCCGCTTCATTTCATTCACGGATGACCAGAACCTCAACTTCTTCCAGAACGCCATGCTCGCCTACTACGCGGCGGGAGGAGCGGACCGGGGACCCTTTGTCGGCTACCGGTACCGGATCGAGGCGAACAACTTCGAGTACTCAACCATCGCCTCGCTGGAGCATGCGGCCGCTGCCCATCCCCAGGCCGAGCAGCAGTTGACCAATACCCTCATGAGGTATCCGCACCAGCGTGAATGGGTCGCCCTGGACCGCGTCGAGAATCAACGGATTGTCGACGTGGAAGTGCTCGAGCATGTGCGGGGCTCCTCTCCGGCGAGGTTCCGCGTCCGCGAGACGATCGCCAACCCGCATTACCGGGCAGGCGCCCTGGCCGGGGCCAATCCCGGTCCTTTCATATTCCAGCCCGGCCGCGTCACCGAGCCGCGCTATCTGGGAAATGCGCCGGGCGCGCGGCGATTCTCGGCATCGTTTGCAATGTGCTTCCGCGCCACCCGGTCCAGGCGCGCCAACGAGGCCGAATGCGAGCGCGACTTCGCCGAAAGCGACGGTGCCGTCAACGACTACTTCAATACCCAGACCGGCACGGACGAACGCGGGCTGACCCCGTGGAAACTGCGCAAGTTCACCGAGGGTGCATCTGTGATCGAGGAGCCGAGCATCTGCCAGACCAACGTCTTCATTGGCCAGGACCTCATCCTCATCAAGTGCCCGGCCGGTAAGCTCCCGATCTACACGCCGGCCAGATTCGACTTCCTGTTCGCGGCCGGCGGCAGGGTCCGCACCTACGTCAACACCCGGATCTCATCGGATCAGATCCGCGACCGCTCATACGAAGACGGCTACGTCCTGTACTGGATCCATGCCGCGGACATTCCGACGACGAAAAACGGCATCTACTTTGACTTCTGGACCACCGCAAAGACCCCGCTGGGGACCATCTTTGGCGGCCGGACGCGCAACTGGTGGACCACCTTGCGGATCAGGCCGCACTACCCGGTCCAACCCTAGCCCGCAGACACGCCGCACAACGCAAAAACCCCGCCGGAGCGGGGTTTCTGTGAGGGTGGTATACCCTGAATAAGTGGTGCCCAGGAGAGGACTCGAACCTCCACGGTTTTACCCGCTAGTACCTGAAACTAGTGCGTCTACCAATTCCGCCACCTGGGCTCTCTGCAACGATTTGCGCCGTGCGAGGCCGCGTATGTTGCGTTGCGGCGGGCACCTTGTCAACGCCTTGTGACAAATTTTTTGAATCGGCGTTGCCCTCCCGTCATCCAGGCGAACTCCGGCCTGCACGGGTGAGGTCCATGGACCTTCAATGAACCCGGCCGCGATGCCCCGGTTGCCGCCTTCCGGATTCGGGGCTATGGTCGCCGTACATCACTAACTGGCGGGCGAGGCACCTTGGTGCGTCGCCCGCGCTGCTATTGGAGACCCATCCATGAACCACCCCACTCCCCCGCCCCTGCTGATGTCGCGCCTGGACGTGGAGCGCATCGAGGCCCTGCTCGAGCTGCCGATCGCCGAAGGCATCGACACCTCCGCGCTGGAAGCCGAGCTGGAACGGGCCGAAGTCGTCGAACCGGCACAGATGCCCACCGACGTCATCACCATGAATACGACCGCGCGATTCCGCGACGAGACCAACGGCGAGGAGCACGAGCTGACCCTGGTCTACCCGCGCGACGCCGACGGCAGCGCCGACAAGGTCTCGATCCTGGCCCCGATCGGCAGCGCCCTGCTCGGCCTGCACGTCGGCGACTCGATCGAATGGCCGCTGCCAGGCGGCCGCACGGCGCGCCTGCAGGTGCTTTCGGTGCGCAACCAGCCCGAAGCCAACGGCGAAGCGCACGCCCGCTGATCGCAGCACGCATCGCCCCAACGCGTCGCTCGCAGTGCGACGGCGCCGGCAGAACATGCGACCCGGCCAACAGCCGCGCCACCGTGCGCGGTTAAAATCGGCCCAACGACTCATCCCAGGTTCGTATCGCCATCCCCATGAACGAAACCGTCCGTCCGGCCTTCCACGGCTTCGAGCAGATCCCCCTGCGCGAGTACGCCGAGCGCGCCTACCTCGACTACTCGATGTATGTGGTCCTCGACCGCGCCCTGCCCTTCCTCGGCGACGGCCTCAAGCCGGTGCAGCGCCGCATCATCTATTCGATGAGCGAGCTGGGCCTCAATGCCGGCGCCAAGCCGAAGAAGTCCGCGCGCACCGTCGGTGACGTCATCGGCAAATACCATCCGCACGGCGACAGCGCCTGCTACGAGGCGATGGTGCTGATGGCGCAGCCGTTCTCGTACCGCTATCCGCTGGTCGAGGGCCAGGGCAACTTCGGTTCGACCGACGATCCCAAGTCGTTCGCGGCGATGCGCTATACCGAGTCCAAGCTGACCCCCATCGCCGAAGTGCTGCTGGGTGAGCTCGGCCAGGGCACGGTCGACTGGACTCCGAATTTCGACGGCACGCTGGAAGAGCCGACCTGGATGCCGGCGCGCCTGCCGCACCTGCTGCTCAACGGCACCACCGGCATTGCCGTGGGCATGGCCACCGACGTGCCCCCGCACAACCTCAACGAGGTCGTCAGCGCCTGCCTGCGGTTGCTCGACGATCCGGACGCGACCACCCGCGACCTGTGCGAGCACGTGCTCGGCCCGGACTACCCGACCGCCGCGGAGATCATCACCCCGCGCGCCGACCTGTTGAACATGTATGAAACCGGCCTGGGCAGCGTGCGCGCCCGCGCCGTGTACGTGAAGGACGGCAGCAATCTCGTCATCACCGCGCTTCCTTACCAGGCTTCGCCGGGCAAGGTGATCGAGCAGATCGCCACGCAGATGCGCGCCAAGAAGCTGCCGTGGCTGGAGGACATCCGCGACGAGTCCGACCACGCCAACCCGACCCGCATCGTGCTGGTGCCGCGCAGCAACCGCATCGACGCCGAACAGCTGATGGGCCATCTGTTCGCGACCACCGACATGGAGAAGAGCTTCCGGGTCAACTTCAACGTGATCGGCCTGGACGGCCGTCCGCAGGTGACGGGCCTCAAGGCGTTCCTGAGCGAGTGGCTGTCGTTCCGGGCCGACACGGTCACCCGCCGCCTCAAGCACCGCCTCGAAAAAGTCGAGCGCCGCCTGCACCTGTTGGAAGGCCTGTTGATCGCCTTCCTCAACCTCGACGAAGTGATCCGGATCATCCGCAGCGAGGACGAACCGCGTCCGGTGCTGATGGCGCGCTTCAAGCTCAGCGACGATCAGACCGACTACATCCTCGAGACCAAGCTGCGCCAGCTGGCGCGCCTGGAAGAGATGAAGATCCGCGGTGAGGAAGCCGAACTGGAAGCCGAGCGCGAGCGCATCATCGCCACGCTCGACAGCAAGGCCAAGCTGAAGAAGCTGGTCAAGGACGAACTGATCGCCGACGCCAGGAAGTTCGGCGACGAGCGCCGCTCGCCGCTGGTCGCACGCGGCGCCGCGCAGGCGTTGTCGGAAACCGAACTGGTGGCCAGCGAACCGATGACCGTGGTGCTCAGTGAGAAGGGCTGGGTACGCGCGGCCAAGGGCCACGACATCGACGCGGCGGGCCTGAGCTATCGCGACGGCGACGAACTGCTGGCTGCGACGAAGAGCCGCAGCACCCAGCAGGTGGCATTCCTGGATTCGACCGGCCGCGCCTATTCGACCGTGGTGCATTCGCTGCCCTCGGCGCGCGGCAATGGCGAACCGCTCACCGGCCGATTCTCGCCGGCCCCGGGCGCCTCGTTCCAGGCACTGGCCAGCGGCGACAACGACCAGCGCTTCGTGCTCGCCTCCAGCCACGGTTACGGCTTCGTCACCCGCTTCGAGAACCTGACCGGCCGCAACAAGGCCGGCAAGGCGATGCTGTCGCTGACGCCGGGCGCCAAGGTCGTCCAGCCCGCACTGGTCGGCGACGTCGACCAGGGCCGGATCGCGGTGGTGACCAACGTCGGCCACCTGCTGACCTTCCCGGTCGGCGAACTGCCCGAGCTCGACAAGGGCAAGGGCAACAAGCTGATCGACATTCCGAAGGCGAAGCTCGGCACCGAGCGCGTCGTCGCGGTGGCGGTGGTGGTGCCGGGTGCGACGCTGGTGGTGAAGTCCGGATCACGCACGATGTCGCTGTCGTTCAAGGACCTGGACGCGTACGTCGGTGCGCGTGCCACCCGCGGCGGATTGTTGCCGCGTGGCTGGCAGAAGGTGGAAGGGCTGGCGGTCGAATAGACCATGCAACCCGACTTCTGGCACCAGCGCTGGCGCGAAAAGCAGATCGGCTTCCATCAGGACAAGCCGACACCGCTGCTGCTCAAGCATTGGCCGTCGCTGCAGGTCCCGGCCGGCAGCCGCGTGTTCGTGCCGCTCGCCGGCAAGAGCCTGGACATGGCCTGGTTCGCGTCGCAGGGATTGCGCGTGCTCGGCGTCGAGCTGTCACGCATCGCCGTCGAGGAGTTCTTCGCCGAGAACGGCCTCGACCCCGAGCTCAGCCAGTCGCGATACGGCACCCACTACCGGGCCGAAGGCGTCGAACTGATCTGCGGCGATGCGTTCGCGCTCGACGCGGCCGCGCTTGCCGACTGCACTGTCGTGTTCGATCGCGCCGCCCTGATCGCACTGCCCGCGGCGCTGCGCCGGCGCTACGTGCACGAGCTCTACCCGTGCCTGCCGGACCGCTGTCGCGGCCTGGTGATCACGCTGGAATACCCACAGCACGAGAAGGACGGCCCGCCGTTCGACGTGCGCGAGGACGAGGTGCGCGAGCTGTACGGGCGCGACTGGGACGTGGCCACGCTGGAACGCCGCGACATCCTGGCGCAGCAACCGAAGTTCATCCAGGAAGGCGTCACGGCGCTCGATACCGTGGTTTACCGGATCGACCGCCGCCCGGCCTGAGCCGGGCGAAACTGGCGAAATTGGCCAAATTGACCTGGATCAAGGTGGCCACCACTGGCACGGCCTAGCCTTTTGCCATGGCCATGCCGTCCCCTGCCTTCGACCCCGACCTGCTGCGCCGTTACGACCGGCCCGGGCCACGCTATACCTCCTATCCGACTGCCCCCCAGTTCAGCACCGACTTCCAGGCACGCGAACTTCGCGAGATGGCCGCCATCAGCAATGGCGATCCGATCCCACGCCCGCTGTCGATCTATGTGCATGTCCCGTTCTGCGAAAGCCCCTGCTTCTATTGCGGCTGCAATCGCATCATCTCCCGCGACAAGGCCCGCGGCGCCACCTACCTGACCCGGCTGTACCGCGAGATCGGGATGATGTCGACATTGTTCGACCGCGATCGCGAGGTTGCGCAGCTCCACCTGGGCGGCGGCACGCCCAACTTCCTCGCACCGGACCAGATCGCCGAAGTGGTGGATGTGATCCACCGCCATTTCTCGTTCGCCCGCAGCGGCGAGCGCGACTGCTCGATCGAACTCGATCCGCGCTTCGTATCCCCCGACGACATCCGCATTCTCGCCGAAGCCGGTGTCAACCGCGCCAGCCTCGGCGTCCAGGATTTCAACCCGGTTGTGCAGCAGGCGGTCAACCGGATCCAAAGCGTGGAGGAAACGCTGGCGATCATCGATGCGTGCCGGCGGCACGGTCTGCGCTCGGTCAATGTCGACCTGATCTACGGCCTGCCGCTGCAGTCGCCGGAGGGTTTCGAACGCACGCTCGACATCACCCTGCGCGCGCGCCCAGACCGGCTGGCAATCTACAGCTACGCGCACCTGCCCTCCCTGTTTCGCCCGCAGCAGCGTATCCGCAGCGAAGACCTGCCCTCCCCGGCGGTCAAGGTCGGCTTGCTGCAGCGGGCGATTGAACGCCTCGGCGAGGCCGGCTATGTCTACATCGGCATGGACCATTTCGCCCTGCCCGATGACGACCTCGCTGTGGCCCAGGCGCGCGGCGGACTGCATCGCAACTTCATGGGCTACACGACGTGCGCCGACAGTGACCTGATCGGCCTTGGCGTCAGCGCGATCAGCCACATCGGCGCCAGCTTCAGCCAGAATCCGCGCGACCTGCCCAGCTGGGAGCACGCAATCGACGAAGGCCGCCTGCCGGTCTGGCGCGGCATGCGCATGGACGCCGACGACCTGGTGCGGGCCGACGTGATCCAGCAGCTGATGTGCCATGGCGAAGTCGACCTGGCCACCATCGAGCGCCGCCACGTGATCGTCTTCCCGCATTACTTCGCGCAAGCACTGCAGCGCCTGCAGCCACTTTGGGACGACGGCCTGGTCGAGGTGTCGCCTTCGGTGATCCGGACCACTTCCCGTGGGAGGCTGCTGTTGCGTATCGTGGCGGCGTGTTTCGACCGCTATCTTCCCAATCCGTCCGACGCTGCCAAGGGGCAGTTCTCGCGGACCGTCTGACTCGCACCGGAGCTGTACATGAGTTCGGGCGTGATGTTCCCCCGTACCGACGCAAGCATCCTGGCCGACGACGGCGACCCGCTCCAATTCTGCTCGACCTGCGCCTTTTCCCGGGCCTGCCTGTCGGAGGGAATGGACAAGGCCGCGCTGAAGGACCTGCACGTGCTGGTCGAGCATATCGGCCCCCTGCATGCGGGCGAACACGTGTTCCGAGAGGGCGATCCGTTCGGTGCGATCGCGGCAGTACGGGCGGGAACGGTGAAAACCTATCTGACCGACACGGACGGGCGCGAACAGGTGCTGGGCTTCCACTTGCCCGGCGAAGTCATCGGCCTCAACGCCATACATGACGACCGCTACCCCTGCAACGCGGTGGCGCTGGATACGGTGATGCTGTGCCGCTTCTCGTTCCCGCGCATCGCCCTGCTCGCGGCGCGCCTGCCCAACCTGCAGCGACACCTGTTCCGGCTGATGAGCCGCGACATTGGCGTGGCTTCGCTGTTCGCCGGCGACCATTCCGCGGACGAACGCGTGGCCGCCTTCCTGATCGGCCTGTCCCGGCGCCTGGCCCTGCGCGGGTTCTCGCCGCGCCGCTTCCAGCTGACCATGTCGCGCACCGAAATCGCCAACTACCTGCGCCAGGCACCGGAAACGGTCAGCCGAGTGCTGCGCCGTTTCGAACGAGACGGCATGGTGGCGATCAAGCAGCGCGACGTCGAGATCCTTGACCTGCTCCGGCTCGAGGCGATTGCACTGACCGTCCTGCGGCACTGACGGCGGCAGCGGGGTCCGCTCCTACCGGACTGGCGTGCATCATCAATGAACTCCACGTGCATGCTTTTGGCAGGATTGGCGATCCTGCTCATTGCTTCGTTCGCCGTCCTCGAGACCGGTCGCCAGAAATGGCAGTCGTTCGGTGGACAGCAACTCGGTTCGTGAGAGAGGCAAACGCCAATCCAGGTGATCCAGATCAAGGCGCTTGCGTCGCGACGCTTCCACACTCGCGCCATGCGCCAGACCACTGCCCTCCCACCTTCCGGCCTGTCGGCCATGTACCTCGTCCAGGCGCCGCATCGGCTGATGTTCTTCATCGGCGCCGGCAACCTGCTGCTGGCCATGCTGTGGTGGGCCCTGTGGCTGGCATCGGCACGCTGGCCCGGCTGGACAATGCCGCAAGCCCCCATCTACGCCGGCTGGCTGCACGCATTCCTCATGCAGTACCTGGTGCTGCCCAGTTTCATCTTCGGCTTCCTGCTGACGGTATTCCCGCGCTGGATGGGATTGCCTGCGCTGCAACGCTCGCACTACGTACCGGTCGGCGCAGGACTGATGGGCGGGCAACTGGCACTGCTGCTCGGTGCCTGTGGCTGGGAGCGGGGCCTGGTGCTCGGGCTGTGGATGGCACTGGCAGGCTGGCTGACGGGACTGGCCATCCTCGGCCGCCTGCTTGCACAGGAAAGGGAGCGCACCTGGCACGCATGGTCGTGCCTGGCCGGTCTGTCGCTGGGCGCACTCGGCCTGGTCGCCTTCATCGCTTTCGCGCTGGGCGCGTCCGCCTTCTGGGTGATGTTCAGCATCAAGATCGGCAGTGTCGGGCTGTTGCTGCCGGTCTACATCACCGTCGCCCATCGCATGTTCCCGTTCTTCGCCGGCAACGTGGTGCCCGGCTACCGTGCGTGGCGGCCGATGGGCTGGCTGGCAGGCATGTGGACGCTGTTGCTGCTGCACCTGGTGCTCGAGCTCTCGCACGCCCACGCCTGGTTGTGGCTGGCCGACTTGCCGCTGCTGCTGGCCAGCGTGTTCGCGCTCTGGCGCTGGTGGCCGCGCGCGCGCATGCCCGGACTGCTTGCGGTGCTCTTCATCGGTACCGCCTGGTTGCCGTTGACGTTCGTGCTCTACCTTGCGCAGAGCCTGACCTACCAGCTCACCGGTCAGTTCGTGCTGGGACGTGCGCCGATGCATGCGCTGTTCATCGGATTCTTCGGCAGCCTGCTGGTGGCGATGGTTACGCGAGTGACCCAAGGCCACTCCGGTCGGCCGCTGGTGATGCCGCCGGTGGCGTGGTTCTCCTTCATCGCCATCCAGGTCGTCGCGGCCATGCGCGTGGCCGCCGAACTGATGCCCGATGCGCTGGTCTGGCAGGTACTGGCTGCTGTGGGCTGGCTGCTTGCCTTCCTGCCGTGGGTCACGCATATCGGTTCCATCTACCTCAGTCCGCGTGCGGATGGTCAACCGGGTTGAATGCCTGACGAGGCGAACCGATGATCGAGTTCCATCCGCAGATCAAGCTGGTGCACATTCGCGATCTCCCTACCGGGCGGCCTGTTCGCAAACGGCTGGCTGGCAATGCCCTGAGGGCGCGTCCACGACACAGGATCGGCAGATTCCTGCGTGCGCAGCCGGCAAGATCGCCCGGTAATGGCGGCTTCACGCCGCTGGAACGGGGCCCGGGCTTGAATGGCCCCCAGTTGCACGAGGTACGACCGCTGATGCATGCATACGCGCCGGTACGGTTTTCAAGGTTGATCCGGATCATTGCAGCGGCCTTTGCAGACGACGACACTTGTCGATACCAAGTCGCAGTAGAAGCCCGATGACCCGTCCTTCCTCATTCGATCGCGAGCAGTTGCTCGCATGTGCCAACGGCACCATGTTCGGCCCGGGCAATGCCCGATTGCCGGCCCCGCCCATGCTGATGTTCGATCGCATCACCACGATTGCCACTGAAGGTGGTCGCTACGGCAAGGGCGTGATCCGCGCCGAACTTGATATCAATCCCGACCTGTGGTTCTTCGCCTGCCATTTCGAAGGCGACCCGGTGATGCCGGGTTGCCTCGGCCTGGATGCGATGTGGCAGCTGTGCGGGTTCTTCCTGCCGTGGTTGGGCGAGCCCGGTCGAGGTCGCGCCCTGGGCGTGGGTGAAGTGAAGTTCACCGGCCAGGTGCTGCCCAACGCCAAACTGGTGCAGTACGAGATCGATATCCGCCGGGTGATGCGCGGCAAGCTGGCGCTGGTGATCGGCGATGGCCGCATGTCGGTCGACGGGCGCGGGATCTACACCGCCGACAACCTGCGCGTCGGCCTGTTCACCTCGACGGAGGGTTTCTGAGTGCGCAGGGTCGTAATCACCGGTCTGGGCATCGTCTCCTGCATTGGCAATGATCGCGCCGCCGTGTCGGCATCGTTGCGCGAAGGTCGGCCCGGCATCTCCTTCGTTCCCGAGTACGAACAGATGGGACTGCGCAGCCAGGTGGCCGGAGTGCCGCAAATCGACCTGGATGTGCGGATCGACCGAAAGCTCAAGCGTTTCATGGGCGACGCCGCGGCCTACAGCTATGTGGCCATGCAGGACGCCGTTGCAGACGCCGGCCTCGACGAGGGACAGGTGCGAAACGTCCGCACCGGCGTAATCGCCGGCTCTGGTGGCGGTTCGCCGCAATGGCAGATCGAAACCGCGGACCTGTTGCGCAGCAAGGGCGTGCGCCGGGTCGGTCCGTACATGGTGCCGCGCACGATGTGCTCGACCGTGTCGGCGTCGCTCGCCACCGCGTTCGGCATCCGCGGCCACAGTTATTCGGTGTCCGCGGCCTGCGCGACCTCGGCGCATTGCATCGGCATGGCTGCCGACCTGATCCGCCTTGGCGTGCAGGACGTGGTCTTCGCCGGCGGCGGCGAAGAAGTGCATTGGGGCATGACCTCGCAGTTCGACGCCATGGGCGCGTTGTCGACCCATCGCAATGACTCGCCGCTCGCGGCCTCGCGTCCCTACGACGCGGACCGGGACGGATTCGTCATCGCCGGCGGCGGCGGCATGCTGGTGCTGGAAGATTACGAGCACGCCCGTGCCCGTGGCGCGCGCATCATTGCCGAACTGGTCGGCTACGGTGTCACCTCCGATGGCGCCGACATGGTCGCGCCATCTGGCGAAGGTGCCGTCCGTTGCATGCAGATGGCGCTGGCCGGCCTGGATGGCCAGGGTGTCGGCCCTGTCGACTATCTCAACACTCACGGCACGTCGACGCCGCTGGGCGACGTGGTCGAGCTGGAAGCGGTGCGCTCTGCATTCGGCGATGCCATCCCGCCGCTGTCGTCGACCAAGGGGCTCAGCGGCCACTCTCTCGGTGCGGCCAGCGTGCATGAGGCGGTGTACTGCCTGCTGATGCTGGAGGACGGCTTCATCGCCGGCTCGGTCAACATCGACACGCTCGACCCGCGTGCAGAGGCCTTCCCGATCGTGCGTGCGAGCCGCAAGCAGCAGTGCACGACGATGATGTCGAACAGCTTCGGCTTCGGCGGCACCAACGCGACGCTGGTGTTCAAGCGGGTGCAATAGCCGTCAACGCTGCCTGGCGTCACCACTTCGGTGACGCCAGCGCATGCGGGCGTGCCCGTCGACCACGATCAGCGCCGACGTCGCACAATTCCAGCCGTCGCAGAACCGGTAAGTCGCCGGTGCGATGTACCCGCCCCCCATTGTCTCGGTGGCGATGGCGACCAGTCAGGTAGCTGCCGGCGCGACTGCGATCGGGGCCCGCGTCGAGCAGTTGAATCCTGCTTGTCCAGCTTCCCGGCTCGATACTTGTTGACGATCTTCAGCCGACCCGCCCGCGCTGGCTGGTTTGACATTGATCAAGGCGAACAAGTGATCCGGGGACTACCTTGCCGCCATCGGCCCCAAGGCCATTGGCAAGGCAGTCAAACATGAGTCGTGTATCTCATCACCTGCTGTTCCATGCACTCGTTTGCGCCTTCGGCGTCGGCGCACCGGTTGCCATCGCAGCGTCCAGCCGCGCAGCGGCGAACCACGCGGACGCGACGTTGGGCGAGCCCATCAAGGCCGTGCTGACTTCACCCCCGATGGTACCGCCACCGACCAACCGTACCGCACCGGCCAAGGTGATCGTCGAACTGGAAGTGGTCGAGAAGGAGATGCCGATCTCCACCGGCGTCACCTACAACTTCTGGACATTCGGCGGGACCGTTCCCGGCAGCTTCATCCGGGTGCGCCAGGGCGACACGGTCGAGTTCAACCTGAAGAATGCACACGACTCACACATGCCGCACAACATCGACCTGCATGCCGTCACCGGTACCGGCGGTGGTGCGGAGGCGACGTTGACGCTGCCGGGCCACCAGACGAAGTTCACCTTCAAGGCTCTGAATCCGGGCCTGTACGTCTATCACTGCGCGATGCCACCGGTCGGCATGCACATCGCCAACGGCATGTATGGCCTGATCCTGGTGGAGCCGTCGCAGGGATTACCCAAGGTAGACAAGGAGTACTACGTCATGCAGGGCGACTTCTACACCGAGGGCAAGTACGGCGAACCCGGCCTGCAACCCTTCAGTCTCGAGAAGGCCATCGACGAGCATCCGACCTACGTACTCTTCAACGGCGCAGAAGGTTCACTGACGGGCGACAAGGCACTGGCCGCCAAGGCCGGCGAGACCGTGCGCCTGTTCGTCGGCAACGGCGGCCCGAACCTGGTGTCGAGCTTCCACGTGATCGGCGAGATCTTCGACAAGGTCTATACCGAAGGCGGAAGCAAGTACCAGGAAAACGTGCAGACCACGCTGGTGCCCGCCGGTGGCTCGGCCATGATCGAGTTCAAGACCGACGTGCCGGGCAACTACATCCTCGTCGACCACAGCATCTTCCGTACGTTCCACAAGGGCACGCTCGGAATCCTCAAGGTCGACGGCGAGAAGGACGCGTCCATCTACACCGGGCAGCAGTCGAACCAGGAGTACTCGCCGCCGGCTAGTTCCGGCCACTGACGGCGACGCGCAGAGCCACCATGCTCACGTCCACCACGCTCTGGTTCGTGTTGCTGGCGACTTCGTCGCCGGCAACATCGCAGGCCACGTATATGGAGATCCCCGGCGCTGCGTTCCGCTCGACGATCCGTCACGAGGGCAATGACGGCAATCGCGTGGTCGCCGACTTCGCTCTGATGCAGCGTGCGGTCAGCAACCGGGAGTTCCAGGCGTTCGTCCAGCAGCACCCGCACTGGCGCCGAGATCGCGTTCCGGCATTGTTCGCCGACTCGGGCTACTTGTTGCATTGGCGGGCGGCCGGCGCGCCCGAGCCGCTGGATGCGGACCGCCCGGTAACGCGCGTCAGCTGGTTTGCCGTGGATGCCTATTGCAAGGCGCAGCAGGCACGCCTGCCGGACTGGGCGGAATGGGAGTACGTAGCCGCGGCCGACACTCAACGGCACGATGCCCGCCATGATCCGGCCTGGCGCAAGCGTCTGTTTGCCGACGGTACCGCACGCGCGGTCGATGCGGCCGGCGACTCGCCTGCCAATGCCTACGGCGTCCACGGGCTTCACGGCGCGTCATGGGAATGGGTCGGCGACTTCTCCACGCTGCTGGGCGACAGCGACAAGCGCGGCGCCGATGACGGCGACCGGCTGCAGTTCTGTGGCGCCACCGGTCTTTCCTTCAACAACCGCGACGACTATGCCGCGCTCAAGCGCGTGGCCCTGTTGTCGGCCATGCAACCGCGCAGCACGCTGGGCAACCTCGGCTTTCGCTGCGCCAGGAGTCGACCATGAGACCTGCCTTGGGCGGTCGTGTTCTGAGCGTCGTAGCGGGGCTGCTTTCCTCGATGTCTTCGCTTGCCACCGCCAACGAGCTTCCTGGAGATTCTGTCTACCAGGCGGCAGCAGCGCTGACCGACCAGAACGGCCGCAGCCTCGCCTGGCAGGACCTGCGCGGCCGGCCGGTCGTGGTGTCGATGTTCTACAGCAACTGCCATTTGATGTGCCCGCTCATCATCGGCAGCGGCAAGGCGCTGCAGTCGCAGCTCTCCGCCAGCGACCGCGACGCCTTGGACCTTGCTGTGCTCAGCATCGATCCGGCGCGTGACACACCGGCCGCACTGCGGGCCGTGGCCGAGGCCCACCACCTGGACCCGCGGTGGCGCCTGTTGCGCCCGCTCGACGCTGACGTGCGTACGCTGGCTGCAGTGCTGGACATCCGTTATCGCGCCCAGCCCGACGGAACCTTCAACCACACCAGTACGCTGATCCTGCTCGACCGCGACGGCCGCATCCTCGCCCGCAGCGGAGTCACCGACCTGCAGCCCGATCCGGAATTCGTCGCCGAAGTGAAGAAGTACCTCGCTGCTTCGCCCTGACGACCCGTCCATCCCATCCCCCAGGAGTTGCCCATGAAGATCCTTTCCGTCTCACTGCTCTGCCTCGGACTGCTCGGCGCGACCGGCGTTTCCCAGGCAGCCGGCAACTGCACTATTTCGCTCAAGGGCGACGATGCAATGAAGTTCGATCTGAAGACGGCAACCGTCTCGGCCGCCTGCTCCAGCATCACTGTCGAACTGACACACGCCGGCAAGCTGCCGGCTGCGGCCATGGGCCACAACGTGGTCATCAGCGCGACCAAGGACATGGATGCAATCGCGCGCGACGGCATCAAGGCCGGCGTGGCGAACAACTACGTTACCAAAGGCGATGCCCGTGTCATCGCCGCGACGACGCTGGTCGGCGGCGGGGAGAAGATCAAAGTCAGCTTTCCCGGCAAGAAGCTCACGGCCGGTGGCGATTACACGTTCTTCTGCAGCTTCCCCGGTCACTCGATGCTGATGAAGGGCAAGTTGACGGTCACCAAGTAACGCTCTTCCACCGGCTGAGGGATTGCGTGCCCGCAGGGCTCCTCGGAATGGCACCGTCCGCCGAGACGCGCGTACGGGTTTCGGTGGGGCGTCGTCAATCCGGGCCGGGGAGTGCTCCGCTCCCAAGTCGGACATCCTGTCCGATGCGGGGCGTATTTCGCAGGAGAGAGGCCAAGCGATCCGGCCCCTCATCCCGGCACATGCCCGAGCGCGGCCTGATGCACCCCCGCGACCGCACGGCCCGATGGATCGGCCATGGTCGCGAATGCCGCGTCCCAGGCGATCGCCGCCGGTGACGAGCAGGCGATCGACTTGCCGCCGGGCACCGTCTCGGCACAGGCGGCGCTCGGGAAGAACTGCTCGAACACGTGCCGGTACAGGTAGGCCTCCTTCGTCTGCGGCGGGTTGACGGGAAAGCGGCTGGCGGCCGCGGCGAACACGCGGTCGCTGACCTGCGCCTGCGCATGCGCCTTGAGGCCGTCGATCCAGCCATAACCGACGCCGTCGCTGAACTGCTCCTTCTGCCGCCACAGGATCGACTCCGGCAGGTAGCCGTCGAACGCTTCGCGCAGGATCGACTTCTCGATGCGACGCTTTCCATCCGGCCCGGTCCCGGCCATCTTGTACTGCGCGTCCATGCGCATCGCCACGTCGAGGAACTCGACATCGAGGAACGGCACGCGCGGCTCCACGCCCCAGGCCATCATCGACTTGTTGGCGCGCAGGCAGTCGTAGTTGTAGAGGGCGTCGATCTTGCGCACGGTCTCTTCATGGAACTCGCGTGCGTTGGGCGCCTTGTGGAAGTACAGGTAGCCGCCGAAGATCTCGTCGCTGCCCTCGCCCGACAGCACCATCTTCACGCCCATCGCCTTGATCCGCCGCGCCAGCAGGAACATCGGCGTGGAGGCCCGGATCGTGGTGACGTCGTAGGTCTCGATGTGGCGGATCACTTCCGGCAGTGCATCCAGGCCTTCCTCGAAGGTGTAGGTGAAGCCGTGGTGGACCGTGCCCAGGGCCTTCGCCGCGATCTCCGCCGCGGCCAGGTCGGGCGACCCCTCCAGTCCGATCGCGAAGGAATGCAGGCGCGGCCACCAGGCCTCGCTGGCATCGTTGTCCTCAATGCGCTTGCGCGCATAGCGCGCGGCGACCGCGGCGACGAGCGACGAGTCCAGACCGCCCGACAGCAGCACGCCGTAGGGCACGTCGCTCATCATCTGCCGGTGCACGGCACGTTCGAAGGCCTCGCGCAGTTCCTGCTTCGCCACTTCCACGCCCTTCGTCTCGTCGTAATCGCGCCACGGCTTGATGTAGTAACGCACCAGCTCGCCACTGGCGCTGTCGTAGTAGTGTCCCGGCGGGAACTGGGCGACGTCGGCGCAGACATCGGCCAGTGCTTTCATTTCCGAAGCCACGCACAGTCGCCCGTCGTGGTCGTGTCCCCAGTACAGCGGGCAGACGCCGATCGGGTCGCGGGCAATCAGGTAGCGCTTGCTGCCGGCATCCCACAGCGCGAACGCGAAGATGCCGTTGAGCTCGTTGAGCCAGGCGGCGATGTCATCGCGCTCGCGGTAAAGCGCGCTGATCACTTCGCAGTCCGAGCCGGACTGGAATGCATAGGGCGCGGCCAGGCGCTGCTCGAGCTCGCGGTGGTTGTAGATCTCGCCGTTGACGGCCAGTGCCAGTTCGCCGTCTGCCGAGTGCAGCGGCTGCGAACCGCCGGCCGGATCGACGATGGCCAGGCGCTCGTGGACGAGGATCACCTGGTCGTCCAGGTGCACGCCGCTCCAGTCGGGACCGCGATGGCGCTGGCGTTGTGACAGCTCCAGTGCACGCCGGCGCAGGGCCTGCACGTCGTCACCGGGTTGCAGGCCGAATATGCCGAGGATGGAACACATGGGAGGACTCCTGGGTGGGTTCTTCGGGGAAGGGGAGGCAGAAACGAAGAAGCCCGCGCTTTTGGCGCGGGCTTCGTGAGCGAGTTAGCGTGTCTTGCGCGCGCTAATCGCCGGCCCGCGGGTGGCTGGCGTTATTGCGATTGTTATTGTTCAGGCCGGCCACGGGAGCGCCGCCGCGGAGTGCGGCGTTGCGGGCGTGGGCGAGGGCCTGGACGGAAGTCATGGGTCGATCCTGCGTCAGGTCGTGGCCACTTGCAAGCCCCTCCCCCTTTTGGGCCCCGCCCCCGCCGGGCCTCCCGGCATGACCCAATTGCGCTCAAACTAGGCCGGGGAAACAAGACCATCGATGGGGACCATGAAGAAACTGATCAAACGCAGCCTGCTCGTGCTGCTGCTGTTGCTGGTGGCAGTCGCGCTGGCGATCTGGTGGCTGATGCGCGGCAGCCTGCCGAGCCTGGACGGCGAACTCGCCCTGCCCGGCCTGTCGGCACCGGTTTCGATCCAGCGCGATGCGCTCGGCGTGGTCACCGTCGATGCCGCCAATGAAACCGATGCGATGCGCGCGCTCGGCTACATCCATGGCCAGGAACGCTACTTCGAGATGGACCTGCTGCGCCGCGCCTCGGCCGGCGAACTGTCGGCGCTGTTCGGCGCGGCCGCAATCGATACCGACAAGCAGCGTCGCGTGCACCGCATGCGCGCACGCGTGACGGCCCACCTCGATGCAATCCTGGGCGACAAGCGACCGATGGCGCAGGCCTATGTCGATGGCGTCAATGCCGGGGTGGCCGCTCTGAAGGTGCGCCCGTGGCCTTACCTGCTGCTGCGCACGCAGCCTGAGCCGTGGCGCCTGGAAGACTCGGCGCTGGCCGGCTACGCCATGTACTTCGACCTGCAGGACGCCAGCAACGCCCGCGAACTGGCGATGTGGAGGCTCAAGCCGCACGTGCCGGCAGCGCTGTACACGCTGCTCGACCACGACGGCAGCAGCTGGGATGCACCGCTGGCCGGCAGGCCGCGCGGCGACGCCACCCTGCCCGACGCGGCCACGCTCGACCTGCGGACGCTGCCGATGCCATCCGCCAGCGACCGTCCGGCCAATGTGCCCGAGCGCTCGGACGTGGGCAGCAACAACTTCGCCGTCTCCGGCCAGCTCACCGCTGACGGCCGCGCCATCGTCGCCGACGACATGCACCTGGGCCTGCGCGCGCCGAACATCTGGTTCCGCGCACGCCTGCGCTACCCGGACACGCGCGCCGTCGGCGGCCACGTCGACGCCACCGGCTTCACCCTGCCCGGCCTGCCGGCGCTGGTGGTCGGCAGCAATGGCCAGGTGGCCTGGGGCTTCACCAACAGCTACGGCGACTGGCTCGACTGGCAGCGCCAGCCGGCCTGCGCCGAACCCTGCGCGGGCGTGACCCGTCACGTCGAACGCATCCGTGTCGCCGGCCAGGCCGATGTCGAATTCCCGGTGGACGAAACCGCCTGGGGCCCGATCCTGTTCCGCCAGCCCGATGGCAGCGGCCTGGCCCTGCGCTGGGTCGCGCACCAGCCCGGTTCGATGAACATCGGACTTGCGAACTTCCTGCACGCCAACTCGCTCGACGATGCGTTGCAGATGGCCGACCACACCGCGATCCCCGGACAGAACCTCGCCATCGGCGGTCGCGACGGCCGCATCACCTGGCGCCTGCTCGGACCGGTGCCGCTGCGCCAGGCCAGCTGCACGGCGACCACCGTCAGCGAAGCGGCAACCTGTGCGCCGTGGCCGATCACCACCGCATCGGGCATCGCCCTTCCGGCCGGCACGGTGCAGCGCATGTGGTCTGCCAACGCCCGCGTCGTCGACGGTGCACTGCTCACCCGCGTCGGCGACGGCGGCTACGCCAACGGCGCGCGTGCGCGGCAGATTCGCGACGACCTGTTTGCCCGGGAACGTTTCAGCGAGCGCGACCTGCTGGCGATCCAGCTCGACGACCGCGCGCTGTTCCTGACCCGCTGGTGGCAGTTGCTGCGCGACGCGGGGGCTTCGGACAAGTCACCGGCGCTGCACGAACTCGCCGCGGCATCGCCGACCTGGCAAGGCCACGCCAGCACCGACTCGGTGAGCTACCGGGTCGTGCGCGCCTGGCGCCTGGCTGTGCACGATCGCCTGCTCGATGGCCTGACCGCGCCGGCACAGGCGGCGCTGGGCAAGGACTTCCAGATGCCCAACCTGTCGCACTTCGAAGGCGTGGCCTGGCCGCTGGTGACCCAGCGTCCGGCGAACCTGCTGCCGCGCCGGTTCGCATCGTGGGACGCGCTGTTCGAGGATGCCGCGCTTGAAGTGCGAGACAAGTTGCAGGAGAAGGGCCCGATCGCGCAGCGCAGCTGGGGCGAGCGCAACACCGCGAAGATCTGCCATCCGCTCAGTCGCGCCCTGCCCGCCTTCGCCAAGCCGGCGCTGTGCATGGTGGCCGATGAGTTGCCCGGCGACAGCGGCATGCCGCGCGTGCAGGGCCCGAACTTCGGCGCGTCCGAACGCATGGTGGTTTCACCGGGCCACGAGGCCGACGGCATCATCCACATGCCGGGCGGACAGAGCGGCCACCTGATGTCGCCGTTCTGGGGTGCCGGTCATGACGACTGGGTGCATGGCCGGCCGACGTCGTTCCTGCCCGGTGAGACGCGGCATACGCTGAAGCTGTCGCCGCGGTAAGGGTTCCCGAGCTGCAGAGCCCCTCTCCCGCTTGCGGGAGAGGCGTCGGGGTGAGTGCTGTCAGCGCAGCAGCATCCGCTCGATCAGCGCCTGGTACAGATCCGGCAGCGCCTCCAGATCGGCCACCGACACATGCTCGTCGACCTTGTGGATGCTGGCATTCACCGGCCCGATCTCGATGCACTGCGCGCCCAGCGGTGCGATGAAACGCGCGTCGGACGTTCCGCCGCCGGTGCTTTCCTCCGGCGCGGCACCGCAGTACTGGCCCAGCACATCGCGCGCGGCTGCGCGCAGCGGGCCTTCAGGCGTGTAGAACGGCTCGCCGCCACGATGCCAGCGCACATCGAACTCCAGCCCGTGCCGGCGCAGCACCGCTTCGCATTCCTGCTCCAGCTGCGCCGCACTCCAGCTGGGATTGAAGCGCAAGTTGAACAGCACTTCGAGCTCGCCGGGAATGACGTTGTTGGCACCGGTGCCGGAGTGGATGTTGCTGATCTGCAGGCTGGTCGGCGGGAACGTCTCGTAGCCGTCGTCCCAGCGCCGCGCCGTCAGTTCGGCCAGGGCCGGCATGGCCTGGTGGATCGGGTTGCGCGCCTTGTCCGGATACGCGACATGGCCCTGCACGCCGCGCACCGTCAGCGTCGCCGACAGCGTGCCGCGACGGCCAACGCGCAGCAGGTCGCCCAGCTTGGCCATCGATGACGGTTCGCCGGTGATGCACCAGTCGAGGCGCTCACCGCGCTCACGGAAGGTCTCGGCGACGCGGCGCACGCCATCGATGGCGTCGCCTTCCTCGTCGGAGGTCAGCAGCAGCGCGATCCGGCCCGGATGGTCGGGATGGCTGGCGACGAAGCGCTCGAGCGCGACCACGAACGCGGCAACGCTGCCCTTCATGTCGGCGGCACCGCGTCCGTACAGCACGCCGTCGCGGATCTCGGGGAGGAACGGATCGCTGCCCCAGGCATCGCGCGGACCGGGTGGCACTACGTCGGTGTGGCCCAGCAGCACCAGGGTCGGCCCGTCACTGCCGTGCACGGCCCACAGGTTGTCGACGTCGCCGTAGTGCAGGTGTTCGCAACGGAATCCGGCCGCCAGCAGGCGCTGGGCGATCACCGACTGGCAGTCGGCGTCGTGCGGCGTGACCGAGGCACGGGCGATGAGATCGCAGGTGAAGTCGAGTACGTCGCTCATGCCATTCATCCCAGCGCGCCGACTCCGAAGCGCTGCTTGAAGCCGTTGTCGCTGAAGCCCTGGCTGACCTTGCCGTCGTCGGTGATCACCAGCGGACGACGGATCAGCTGCGGGTATTCCTTCAGCAGCAACTTCCATTCGGCGTCGGAACCCGGCGTCTTGCGATTCTCGGGCAGCGCGCGCCAGGTGGTGGACGATTTGTTGATCATCGCGTCCCATCCGCCCAGCTGTTCCTTCCAGGCGACCAGCGTGTCAGGGGACTGGCGCTCGTCGCGGTAGTCGACGAAGGCATAGCCCAGACCGAACCGGTCGAGCCACTTGCGGGCCTTCTTGCAGGTGTCGCAGTTGTTGAGGCCGTAGAGGGTGGTCATTTCAGTCCGCCAGCCCGCGTAGCAGTTCGTTGATGCTGGTCTTCGACAGCGTCTTGGCGTCGACCTGCTTGACGATCACCGCGCAGTACAGCGAATGCGAACCGTCCTTGGCCGGCAGTTGCCCGGACACGACCACGCTGTACGGCGGCACATAGCCATAGGTGACCTCGCCGGTGGCGCGGTTGTACACGCGCGTGCTCTGGCCAAGGAACACACCCATGCCGATCACGCTGTGATGGCCGACAACGAAGCCTTCGACGACTTCCGAACGGGCACCGATGAAGCAGTGGTCCTCGATGATCGTCGGCGACGCCTGCAGCGGCTCCAGCACGCCGCCAATGCCGGCACCGCCGGACAGGTGGCAATGCTTGCCGACCTGCGCGCACGAGCCCACCGTGGCCCAGGTGTCGACCATCGTGCCCTCGCCGACGTGCGCGCCGATGTTGACGAAGCTCGGCATCAGCACCACGTCCTTGCCGATATGGGCACCGCGTCGGGCGATCGCACCGGGCACCACGCGTGCGCCGAGCTTGCGGAAATCGGCCTCGCCAAACCCTTCGAAGCGTGCCGGGACCTTGTCCCAGAACGGCGCCGGATAACCTTCCACCAGCTGCATGTCGTTGACGCGGAAGTACAGCAGCACGGCCTTCTTCAACCACTCGTTGACCGTCCAGCCGCCCTTGCCGTCCGGCTCGGCGACGCGGAACTCGCCGCTTTCCAGGCCCGAGATCACGCGCTCGACGGTCGGTCGCGTCGAGCCTTCGAGCTCGTCGGGAGTCAGCATGGCCCGGCGCTCGAAGGCGCTGTCGATCATGAACTTCAGTTCATCGACGCCCGGGCCCTTCGGCGCGGCCTTCTTGCGCACGGTCTTGCGGACGGACTTGCGGGTGGGCTTCTTCTCGGAACTCATCAACGATCTCCTTCGAGGCAGGCCAGCAGCGCATCGCGCAGGGCCTCCTGTTGCGTTTGATCGAGCGCGCCGTCGCGCCCGTCGGGTTGGGTACTGGTGAGCTGGAACACGTCCTCGGCGCGCTCGCCGAAGGTGGCGATGCGCGCGTCATGCACGCGCAGGCCCTGGCTGCGGATGGCCTGTGTGACGTCGGCCAGCAGGCCCGGCCGGTCGGTGCAGACCAGGCTGAGCATCGAGCGACCGTCGTCGAGGGTATCGAAGCCAACCTGCGCGTTGATGCGGAAATGCCGCAGGTGGCGCGGCTGCGTGCGTCGGGTCGGCTTGATGCGGTCGAGCGGGCCATCGAGGACCGCGGCCAGGCGGTGCTCGACCTCGTCGATGCCCGGCGGGCAACGCGGATCGATGGGCACCACTTCGAAGCTGTCGAAGATCATCGCGTGCGGGCCATCGAGCACGCGCGCCTGCTGGATCGCCAGGCCAAGGCGATCGAGCGTGGCCACGATCGCGGCGAACAGGCCGTCGCGATCCTGGCAATGCACGAACACTTCCAGTGCGCCGGCATGCTCGCCGACCGCACGCGCACGAACCCGCGTCTCGCCCACGGCCACGCCGCGCAACGAGGCCGCCTGCCAGGCGATCTGGTCGGGGCGGCTGCGCTGGAAACCGATCTCGGGCATGCGCTCGTAGAGCTGATCGACTTCGTCCTCGCTGAAACCGAGCGTGGCCAGCATCGCGCGTGCGGCATCGCGGGTCTCGGTGGCGCGCTCCACGCCGGCCACCGGATGCTCGAGCCCGCGCCGCAGGGCCAGGCGCGTGGCCGTGTAGAGATCGGCCAGCAGGCGATCCTTCCACGCGTTCCACAACTTTGGCGACGTACCGGCGATGTCGGCGCAGGTCAGCAGGTAGAGATGATCGAGGTGGTCGCGGTCGGCGACCTTGCCGGCAAAGCGATGAATCACTTCCGGGTCGGCAATGTCCTGTTTCTGCGCGGTCACCGACATCAGCAGGTGCTGGCGCACCAGCCATTCGACCATCGCGGTGTCGGCGCGCGACAACCCTATCGTGCTGCAGAAGATCCGCGCGTCGTCGGCACCGAGTTCGGAATGGTCGCCGCCGCGTCCCTTGGCGATGTCGTGGAACAGGCCAGCAAGCAGCAGCAGTTCCGGCTTGCGCAGGCGCGGCCAGACTTCATGGGCGATGCTGAAGCGCTCGTCGACGATGCCCGACGCGAAGCGCGCGAGATTGCGCAGCACCGCCAGCGTGTGCTGGTCGACCGTGAAGACATGGAACAGGTCGAACTGCATGCGCCCGGAGACCTTGGCGAACGCCGGGATCCACCGCCCGAGCACGCCCAGCCGGGCCATGCGCTCAAGCGCATGCACCGGATGCGGGCCGCGCAGCAAGGCGATGAAGCGTTCGCGCAGGGCCGGCTCGGCCTGCTGGAACGCCGGCACGCGCGACAGCGACTCGGCCAGTGCGCGCGCCGTCTGCGAGTGCAGCCCGCGGATGGCATCGTGCGCGGCCCATACCGCGAACAACGCGAACACGTCATAGGCATCGCGCGGCCACTGCGGATCGCGCGCGGCCAGGTAATCGCGGCGCAGCTCGAAGGCGTGGTCGATGGCGACCGGTGCGGTCTCGCCCTCGATCTGCTCCTCGAAGCGCTGCAGCAGCCGTTCGCCGATGCGCAGCACCAGCGCGGCGCTGCGGTAGAAGCCCTGCATCATCTGTTCGACGGCGAGGTTGTCGGCGTTGTCGACATGCCCCAGGCGTTCGGCGAGCAGCTTCTGGTAATCGAAGCGCAGGCGCTCCTCGCGCTTGCCCGCGACCAGGTGCAGGCCGAAGCGCAGCCGCGAGAGGGCTTTGCGTTCGCGCTCGAGCGTGGCCAGCTCGTCGGCGCCGAACTGGCCGATCGCGACCAGCGATTCCAGGTCACCGGTGCCAACGATGCGCAGCGCCATCCAGCGCAATGTCTGCACGTCGCGCAGGCCGCCCGGCCCCTCTTTCAGGTTCGGCTCGAGGTTGTCGGCGGTGTCGTCATAGCGGGCGTGGCGCAGGCGCAGCTCTTCGCGCTTGGCACCGAAGAACTCGCGTGCCGGCCACACCTGGCTTGGCGCCGTCGCGACCTGCAGCGCATGCATGTGCTCGACGCCGGCGATCAGCGGGCGCGCCTCCAGCATCGCGGTGAGCACGGTGATGTCGGCGGCGGCCTGGGTGCATTGCGCCGCCGAACGCACGGCGTGGCCGACCGGCAGGCCCGCATCCCAGAGCAACGCAACGAACGCGGCCAGTGCTTCGGCATGCTCGGCCTGGGCGTCGGGCTCGGCGAGCACGAGCAGGTCGATGTCCGATTGCGGGAACAGTTCGCCGCGGCCATAGCCGCCGATGGCGAACAGCGCCAGCGGTGCATCCGCCGGCAGGCAGCTGGCCCAGGCGGCGCGCACCTGGGTGTCGACCGCGCCGGTTCGCGCCTGCAGCAGGCGATCGATGTCGGCGTCCGGGTCGCTGTCGAAACGTTGCGCCAGGCCGGCATTCACTGCAGCCAGCGCACTGCGGATGGCGACCGCCTGGTCGCCCGGCTCCTGCGCCGCCGGTCGCGCCGCCGGTCTCGCGGAGGATCCTCCGGCGGATCCGGCGTCGGCGACCGGAGACGTCATAGGTCGTTGTCGTCCCCGGGCACGCGGGTCAGGATCTCGACGCCGTCGTCGGTGACCACGACCGTGTGCTCCCATTGCGCCGAGAGCTTGCGGTCCTTGGTGACCACGGTCCAGCCGTCGGGCAGCAGCTTGGTGTGGCGCGCGCCCTCGTTGATCATCGGTTCGATGGTGAAGGTCATGCCCGGCTTGAGCACCAGTCCCTCGCCGGCGCGGCCGTAATGCAGCACCTGCGGGTCTTCGTGGTAGATCCGGCCGATGCCGTGGCCACAGTACTCGCGCACCACGCTGAAGCGTTCAGCTTCGGCGAACTGCTGGATCGCCGCACCGATGTCGCCCAGGGTCGCGCCCGGCCGCACGGTGCGGATGCCGCGGAACATCGCCTCGCGGGTCACGTCGACCAGGCGCTTTGCCATGACCGACGGCTCGCCGACCAGGTACATGCGGCTGGTGTCACCGTGCCAGCCGTCCTTGATGACGGTGACATCGATATTGACGATGTCGCCGTCCTTGAGGACCTTGCCCGGGCTCGGGATGCCGTGGCAGATGACGTTGTTGACCGAGGTGCAGACGGTCTTGGGGAATCCCTTGTAGCCGACGTTGGCCGGGATTGCCTTCTGCACGTTGACGATATGATCGTGGCAGATGCGGTCCAGTTCCTCGGTGGTCACGCCCGCCTTCACATGCGGGGCGACGATCTGGAGGACCTCGGCGGCCAGGCGGCCGGCGACGCGCATCTTCTCGATCTCTTCGGGGGTTTTGATGGTGATGGCCATGGACGCCATTATCGCCTATCTGCGGCCCGTTCAGGGTCCAACCGACCCCCAGCTTGCCCGCAACAGAGCGTTACGGCTACAATCCCGCGGCTTGGTCGGCCTTCATGCCCTTCCAACCGCCCACGCCGGGCGCAGCAACCGGGCCAGCAGGCCCCGGGCAGGCGAATACACACCCGCTGCAACCCTTCGTGCCGGGGTGCCGCATGACGTCCCAGGACGCATGTGGTTCGGTCACGGAAGCAGCGGGGAGGCCCAACCCCGGAACCATCGCCCCCGGCCCTGCCGCGGGCAGCCGCCATACCCTACCCGGCGGCCGGTTCCACTGCCTTGGAGTTAAGCAATGCCCCAGATCACCATGCGCCAGATGCTCGAAGCAGGCGTCCACTTCGGCCACCAGACCCGTTACTGGAACCCGAAGATGGGCCCGTACATCTTCGGCGCCCGCGGCAAGATCCACATCATCAACCTCGAGAAGACCGTTCCGCTCTTCAATGACGCGATGAACTTCATCTCGGGTATCGCGCAGAAGCGCGGCATGATCCTGTTCATCGGCACCAAGCGCAGCGCGCGCGAGTCGATCAAGGAAGAAGCCGAGCGTTGCAACATGCCGTACATGACCCAGCGCTGGCTGGGCGGCACGCTGACCAACTTCCGCACCGTCAAGCAGTCGGTGCAGCGCCTGAAGGAGCTGGAAGCGGCCGAGACCGATGGCACCTTCCAGAAGCTGGTCAAGCACGAAGTGCTGGGCCTGCGCCGTGAGCGCGACAAGCTGGAAGCCTCGCTGGGCGGCATCAAGGAAATGAACCGCCTGCCCGACGCGCTGTTCGTGATCGACATCGGCCACGAAGACATCGCGATCAAGGAAGCCAAGAAGCTCGGCATCCCGGTCATCGCCGTCGTCGACACCAACTACGATCCGGCCCTGGTCGACTACGCCATCCCGGGTAACGACGACGCCATCCGCGCCGTGCAGCTGTACGCCCGCGCCGCCGCCGACGCCGTGCTGGAAGGCAAGGCCGCTGCGCCGACGCCGGCTGGCGTGCGCGAGGAAGACTTCGCCGAAGCCGCCGCCGAAGGCGAAGAGAACGGCGCCGAGCGCAAGGCCCCGCGTGGCCGCGCCCCGGCCAAGAAGGCACCGGCCAAGAAGGCCGACGCCGCCGAGTAAGACCCGCGTCATGCGGCCGCGCGATCATGCGCGGTCGCATCGCACCGGTCGTACCGAAATTGTTTCGCGGACGCGCCACGCACGAGCCAGCCATGGCCCGGGTGACTATTGGCGCCATCCGCACATCCAACGAATTCCGAGGTAATCCCCATGGCTGAAATCACCGCTTCCCTCGTCAAGGAACTGCGCGAGCGCACCGGCGCCGGCATGATGGAGTGCAAGAAGGCACTCGTCGAGAACAACGGCGACATCGACACGGCAGCCGAGTGGCTGCGCAAGTCGGGTCTGGCCAAGGCCGACAAGAAGGCCGGCCGCATCGCCGCCGAAGGCCGCATCGCGGTTGCCCAGGACGGCGGCAAGGCCGTGCTGGTCGAGATCAACTCCGAGACCGACTTCGTCGCCAAGGATGACAACTTCCTGGGCTTCACCGAAGCCGTCGCCAAGGCCGCCCTGGCCTCCGACGCCGCCGACGCCGAAGCACTGAAGTCGGCCAAGGTTGCCGGCGGCGACACCGTCGAGGAAACCCGCGCCGCCGTCATCTCCAAGGTCGGCGAGAACGTGCAGGTCCGTCGCCTGGCCCGTGTCGACAGCGCCAACAACGTTGCCGCGTACGTCCACGGCGGCCGCATCGGCGTGCTGGTCGAGGTCAAGGGCGGCGACGCCGAACTGGCCCGCGGCATCGCGATGCACGTTGCCGCAATGAACCCGCCGCACATCAAGGCGTCCGACGTCCCGGCCGAGTTCGTGGCCAAGGAAAAGGAAATCGAGCTGGCCAAGATGTCCGACAAGGACAAGGCCAAGCCGGCCGAGATCCTCGAGAAGATCATCAGCGGCAAGATCGCCAAGATCGTCAACGAGGTCACGCTGTACGGCCAGCCGTACGTGCTCAACACCGACCAGACCGTCGAGCAGGTGCTCAAGGCTGCCGGTGCCGACGTCGTCACCATGCAGCGCCTGGCCGTCGGCGAAGGCATCGAGAAGGTCGTCGAGGACTACGCTGCCGAAGTGATGAAGCAGGCCGGCCTGGCGTAAGCCACCGGCGCTTCTGGCGCAGGCAGCAAACAGAAAGGCCGCGAGCGATCGCGGCCTTTCTGCTTTGGAACGGCGCCTGGCATCAGCGCGCCCCACCCCACCGATCAGAAGTTGAGGGTGTAACGCGCGTTGACGCCCTGGTCGCGGGACTCGTCGGCGAACTGGCCGCTGTAGTTCAACTCGACCAGACCGTTGCGGCTCACCCGTGCCCCCAGGCCGACCTCGGCCAGGTTCGCGTTCTCGGCCAACGGGGCGCCATGGACATCGAACGCTCCGCCGCCCTGCCAGGCCAGCGACGCCGTCGACGACAGATCGCCACTGGCATGGCGACGGCTGACCCCACCGCGCAGGCTCAGCGCGCTCTCCTGCTGCCCAGCGCCCTTGAGGTTGAGGTTGAAGCGCAGCCCCAGCGTCGACAGGTTGGCCCGGCTGTCTGCGACCTGCCCGGTCAGCGCGGCTACGCCACCGCTTTCGGCGATGCCCTCCGAGCTCGTGCGGACCTGGGCAAACTGACCGTATGGCTCCCATTCCCAAGCCCCGGCAGCCAAGCGATAGCCGCCTTCGATATAGGCCTGGCGGGTGTCGGCGTCGTAGTCGGCACGCGTGCGATCCTGCACGCCGGGAAACGCGATGGTCCGTTCGACGTCGACGTCATGCGTGGCATAGCCCAGGCCCGCGCGCAGGCCGAATCCGCCCCAGGCCTGGCCCGCATACAGGCCGAGGTGGCGCGTGTTGATGTCTCCCTTCGAACGCCGGCTCCGCAACTCCACGTCATCGCGGCCAAGACCGCCAAGCACGCCCACGCGAAAGCCGTTGTCGAAGCGGACGTCGTAACCGAGCAGCGTGGTGCTGCCGTTGTAGTCGACCTCGCCGGCATTGCCGTCTGCATGCAGCGTGCCGCCGCTGCCCAGCGCCTGGATCCACGCGGCCGACGGCGCGTCACCATTGGCCGCGGCAAACTCGCCGGTGCCGGCCCGAGCCCGGGCCAGCGCGGCATCACGCACGTGGCGACTGCCCTCGACCAGGACCGATTGCGTGCTGGCATGGAGCTCGCCGCTCAGCGAGTCCAGCGCGTCGAGGGCCTGCTGCGGGAACAGCTGCGTCAGGGTCTGCGCCAGTCGTGCATCGATTGGCAGGACATCCGCCGACGTCGCGACCGAGCGCTGGTTGCGGGTGCGCGCAGCTGCGGCGAGGGCCATGCCGCGGGCGACGTCGACGTCCACCTCGTTCGCCCCATAGTTGAAGTCGAACTTCAGGAACGGCGAAATGGCTGACGCGTCGATCCGGGCAAACTGGCCCGACACGCCATCGCTGGCGGTGAGGACATTGAAGCGCTGTCCCAGCAGGTACTGGCCCGGCGCATTGAACACCCGGACCGTACCGCCGAGCAGGCTGGCACGTCCGCTGACATCGATGCGATCGGACGCCAATGGCGCTGCAATCTCCGCCTCGTAGACCGAATCCTGCGCCTGGGTGTAGGTGCCCTCGATGCGCAACGTGCCGATCGAATTGCCCGGGGCGATCGTCCCCTCGACCACCGTGTCGCCCAGGGTGCCAATGCCGTGCAGGCTGCCGCCGGCTGCAACCCGCGTGGCGCCACCGGCGACCCGCCCCTGGATGCTGGCGACGCCGCTGTTCACCAGCAAGTCGGTGCTGGTGAGCTTCCCATTGAGCACGAACAGGCCACCGTTGACTTCGACATCACCCAGTCGATTGTCGGCGTCCAGTTCCAGCACGCCCTGCCTGACGTCAAGTCCACCGAAGGTGTTGTCGCCACTCAACCGCAACCAGCCCACGCCCGACTTTGTCAGCCGGCCGCTGCCACCGATGTCGTTGCGCCAATCGTCCCAGGCCTCACCTTCCCAGACCTTGTTGCCGCCGGCGCGCTGGTTCATCACCACGTTGGTGTCGACACGAATCTGGCCGGGACCATCGATCGCCTTCTCCAGATTGACCAGCCCCCAACCGTAGATGTCGTCGACGCCAGGCGCACCGAGGTCGGTGGTGGTGGTCAGCAGGACATCGCGCACCTGCGGGTTGTCGAGGTACGGAAAGCGCTCGATCAGCAGTGCCAACGCCCCTGTCACGTGCGGAGCGGCCATCGAGGTGCCGTTGAGGTTGGCGTAGCCATAGGCGGGCAACCGCGTGCGGACTTCCAGACTGATGCTGCCGTCCGCACCGGTCGTCAGCTCCCCTACGGTGTTTTCATCCCCCTCGTAGACGGTCGACCGGATATCGGTACCCGGCGCGGCAACGCACCAGTTCATGCTCAGCCCACATTTGTGCGAACGATTGCTCAGGACGAGGTCGCGGTTGACGTTGACCACACTGAGCCAATACGGCTCGATGTCGGAGAATGCGCGCGGTAGCGTGGCATGGGTACCCGCGAACGGGCTGGCTGCCGGGTTGGCGGTCGCCGCGTCGGTGTTGCCTGCGGCCCATACCTGGATCAAGCCACCCGCTCGGGAACCGTCGGTGATGACGTTCCAGTAATCGGCCCACTCCGGGTCCCTCAGTAAGCGGTCCAGCTGGTCGACCGTATCGGGATTATTTGGCAAGCCCCAGCTGTGGTTGATGACGCGGACACTCTGTTGGTTCATCTGCTGGTACATGTCAGCGAAGGCCGATATATCGGGCCCAACGCCCCCAAGTCGCACCACCGAATACCCTTCTCCGTCCGGCTGCCACTGTGAGGCAGTATTGAAGAACAAGCGGGCCGTCGTCAGGTCTGCACCAAAAGCGACGCCATGGCGGCCTTGTCCGTCGCGGTTGGCGACAATCGTTCCGCCGACATGCGTTCCGTGACTGCCGTAGGTAAAGCCTGGCTGGACATAGTTTCCGTTGCGGATGATCTCGCGGATCCGCTCCGGCACGCTGTCGTGAAAACCAACATAGTCGACCGCAACTTCATCGCCCCGCGACGAGAAGCAAGCGCCAGGGCCCGAAAGGAAGGTCGTATTGGTGCACCTGCTCCCGTCGGCGAGGGTGTCGGCGATCTGCAGGCTGCGATGGTCCTTGCCTGCGAATTCCGGATGATCCAGGCCGGTTCCACTGTCGAAGATTCCGGTGCGCACTCCGCGGCCGCTCAGGCCGCGTGCGTAGGCATATTCGGCACGGATGGCGGCAAGCCCCCAGTCCGCACTGAACTCCTGCGTGCGCCAGCTGGCGGCGTCGCCGGCGCGACCGGGTTCGCTCACTTGCGCGTTCGCGGTCGCGGTCGCGAGCCCGCCGATGAAGATTACCCCGGCGATTGCCGTCGACAGGGCGGAGCGTTCGTGCTTCCTGCGTACTGCCATTGCGGTCTTGCTGCTTGCGTTTCCCTGCATGTCATGACGCTCCTTGTTGACATGGATGTCGTTAACCGATGATCAACCCGGTCGATTCCAGCCCCGGGCGGAACCGAAGCAGCTGATCAGGTTGGATCCATGTCAAAGAATGAGAATCATCTGAAACGCCATATCTGCATGAGGGCGCACGCAGTTGTTGCAGCTCGCACAAAAGCGGCCGCAACCAGGCGGCAAGTCATCGGGGAGTGGGGCTTCGGTGGCACGAATTTCATGCGCTCACGCGCGATCCTACGGGCGCGCAGGATTCGTGGCATCGGGGGTCCAATGAAGAGTCTGGAGAAGCCGTTCCGTCGACCTCTCCAGACATGCCGGACGCAGGGGGGGAGCCCCCGGCACATACCGGTGTGGGTCCGTGGTAACCCACCCGGCTACGCACCCTCCTGGCGCGCAAAGTACGCAGTTCTTCCTGCCTTCATTGGTGAACACATGGAGGCAGAACTTGCTGAAGCGACGACCGCGACCGCTCGAAGGCCAGTCGAAAGAACCAGGCCACTGATGCTGCGTCACTGTCCCCAACAACGAAATTCGCGGACGCCTCATCTGACCATTACGATCACCCGGCGTATATGAGAATCGTCCTAGATTCTGACCACGACGCGAATGTACGTTCGGCAGATTGGCCTGGACACACGTTTCCGCAATGCGCTGGTTGCACGACGAACGTGCAGTGCACAGTGGTCAGGATTTCGTGGATCGGCTCGGGAAGAGATTGGCGCCATCCCTGGCGCCCCATGCTTCATCCGGAAGACTGCATGTGCGGCCGCCGCGTTCCGCGAGGGGAACGGGGTCGCAGGGTCCGGCCCATGACGGACCGGCCCAATGAATTGAATTGCGCCATCCGTGGCGCGAGATGCTTCGTCCGGAAGCCTTTACCACCAGTACAGCCCGCGGGGCAGCGCGAACGTTGTCAAGGCGACGAATAGGTGCGCCATCCATGGCGCGTGAGCCTTCCTTTCGGAAGGTCATGGCCAGTAACGCAGGCGATGCCCTACCCCCCTACCCCGGATGAGGATTTTTTCTCCACCCCAGCAACGGCCCGGACCACGGCCGCCGTCCCGACGCCCGCACGACAGCAGCTATCTAGAACCGGTAGCCCGCACTCAGCAGGTAGTAGCGACCACGCGGTTCGTCGTAGGCGATGTCGTAGCCCAGCTTGTCGGGGTCGTAGTTGACCGGCTGGTGGTCGGCCAGGTTGTTGATGTTGAGCGAGAACCGCCAGCCGGCCAGGCCGACGTAGGCCAGGTACAGGTCGGCCGTCGTCCACGCCGGCGTGCGGCATTTGCGCACGCTCGCGTTGGTCTGCGGGCACGGTTCGCCCGCCAGCGCCACCTCCGACGGCCCCATCTCGTGCAGGTTCAATGTCGTGACCCAGTCGCCCACGGTCCATTCCACGCCGGCCAGCACCGAGCGCTGGGGCGCGCCGTGTCCGGCGTAGTCCAGCTCTGGACTGCCCGCGTTGGCCTTGCGATAGAGGTGGTCGAGGTAGCTGGCGGCCAGGCGCAGGACGAAGCGACCTCGCTTGTCGGTGTTGATCCGGTACTCCGACTGCAGCTCCCAGCCTTCCACTTCGGTGCGGCCGACGTTGGTGAAGTAGTCGTTGATGGCGTACAGCCCACCCTGCTCGTCGCGGACCAGCGCATCCGGGAACGCCTCCGGATTGGCCAGGGCATTGGTGCTGAGGATCTCGTTGCGGCGCAGGATGCGGAAGCGGTCGAGGCTCAGTTCGAAGTCCGTCGTCGGCGCCCACACCATGCCGAGGATGTAGCTGCGGGACGTCTCGGGCTGCAGGTCCGGGTTCTCCGTCGCTCCCAGCGAAACCAGGCAATAGGTGATCCCGTCGTCGGCCATGAGGGGCAACTGGCAGGGGGCCAGCGCGTCGGTCAGCTCGACGATGTCGATCGAATCGGAGACGGTCGGGCGGCGCAGTTCGAACAGGGTCGGGGCGCGATACCCGGTTGCGGCGGTGCCGCGCACCGTCAGCGACGGCGACAGTTTCCACTTCACGCCGAGCATCGGCGAGGACTTGCTGTCATAGCCCTGGCGATGATCGATCCGCCAGGCCAGGTCGGCATTGAGCCAGGTCGTGATCGGCATGCTCAGTTCGGCATAGAGGGCCGAGCTGTAGCGGTGCTCGTCGATATCGATCTTCTGCGCGCCCAGGGCGATGTCGCCGGCGATCATCAGCGCGTCGGGGCGATTTTCCAGCGCGTCGCGATTCCATTCCACGCCGACCGCGGCCTGCGACTGCCCGCCCGGCAAGGAGAAGCCGGGACCGTTGGCACTGAAGGCCACCTGGTCGAACTGCGCATCGCCCTGCACATGCACGCGCGGTGACAGTGCGGTCAGCAGCGCGGGTGGGTTGGCGGCGCCGTTGAAGCGGTAGGTCACGTCCTCGATCGCGCGATCCAGCACGCTGTTGCTGACCAGCCCGTCGATCGAGTTGTCGACATCGTTGCGGTGGTGGGCGAGATCGAAACGCCATTGCCACTCGCCGCGATACCCGTCCAGGCCCAGCGTGAGGTCGCTGCTGAGCGCGGTGCTGCGGCTGCGCACCGGGCCGATGTCGAAGAAGGCGTAGTTCAGGACCGTGGCGTTGCCCTGGAACCAGTCGTCGGGATGGCCGAACGGCAGGAACACGGCCGCGTGGAACGGTGCGCCCTGCAATCGCTGCTGGACCTGGCTCAGCCGCACCGAGGCACTCAGGTCCACCGTGTCACTCAATGGCTCCCGCATCTGCCCGTACACCGCGGTGCTTTCCAGCTCCGGCTGCAGGGTGACGTAGCGCGGCTTGTCGAGGTAGCACTCGCCCGCCTCGTCGCGGACCGCATCCGGGCAGGCCCACTGCTCCAATCCCTGGCTGCTGAAATACGCCAGTTGGACGCGCTGGTCGCGCAGGCCCAGGCGTCGCAGGTCGGCACTGCGCCAGCTCCGGTCGGAGCCGAGCAATGCATCGCGATGCAGGTAGTCGGCACTGATCGACCAGCTGCCGCCGTCATCGTCGACCTGGCCGTAGTTGAAGGAGAACCGTCGCTGCTCGGCATCGCCACGCTCGGACAGGCCGTAGCGCGCCACCGCTTCACCGCCCACCTGCCCCTTGCGCAGGATGATGTTGACCACGCCCGCCATCGCATCGGCGCCATAGATGGCCGAGGCACCTCCGCGGATGATCTCGATGCGCTCGACCATGCTCAGCGGAATGCCGTTGAGGTCGGTCAGGCCGCCCAGGTCGGCCGAGGCCAGGCCGTAGTTGGCCATGCGCCGACCGTCGAGCAGGAACAACGTCGCGCGCGGACCCAGCCCGTACAGGCTGGTCGTGGCCGCGGCGGCGAACGGCTGCTGCGACTGGAAACCACCGTCGGTGGCAACGTCGACCGGGTGATGGCTGACCATGCCGGGCTGATAGCTCAGCAGCTCGAACAGGGTCTGGTAACCGCTGGCCTCGATCTGGGCGCGGCTGATGCGGGTCAACGGAACCGCCGTCACCGCCTCGATGCTGGAGCGCGGAATGTGCGTGCCGGTGACCTGGACGGTGGCCAGTTCGGTGGGCGAATCGGCTCGCGCCTGCGGCGATCCGGCGGCCGACGCGCTCCCGGCCTCGATCAGGTACGTGTTGGCGTTGACCTGCACCGCGCGCAGTCCCGAGCCCTGCAGCAGCAGCTGCAACGCCTGTTCCGGCGCCATGCGTGCCTGCAGGCCGGGCGCCTTGCGCCCTTCGACCAGCCCGGGGGCGTAGAGGATCTGAGTGTGGCTTTGCGTCGCCAGCGCCTGCAGGGCGCGATCGAGCTTGCCGGCCGGGACGACCAGGCGTACCGGCGCGGCGGGCTCGCCTTCGGCCGCAGGGCTGACAGCCGCCAGGCAGCCCCATGACAGTGCGCCGACGATGGCAAGGGTGAAGCGGTACGACCTGGCCATTCGTCCGGTGAACGGGCTGCCCTGTGGCGCACATTACGGGAGCCCGACTGGGGTGGCAATGCGCTCACCCGCGACGCCTGCCCCGCGCCTTGCCGATGGCGCGGGCAGCGGTTCCGGCGCCGGACGGCTACTGCGTCGGGCGCGACAGGACGATCTCTTCGGCGCCCTCGCGCTGCGCCCGCAGCGACCAGCCGCGCTCCAGTGCGGCCACCAGCGCTTCCTGGTCTCCGGCATGGAACACGCCGCTGACCTGCAGCGATCCCAGGGCCGGGTCCTGCAGTCGCAGCTGCACCGGCGAATAGCGGTTCATCTCGGCCAGCAGCTCGTCGAGCCGCCGCTGGCGGAACACCAGGTCGCCCTGCGGCCAGGCATGCGCCGCCGCCAGGTCGAGCAGTTGCCTGGCGCCGATGACGCCACGGCCATCGATGGTGAGCTGTTCGCCGGGCGCCAGTTCGCTCCTGCGGACCTGGGCTCCGGAACCGACGGATACGTCGACCCGACCTTCCAGCAGCCCGACATTGACCTGCCCGTCGATCCGGCTGACCTGGAAGGTCGTGCCGATGTCGCGCACAGTGCCGGGGCCTGCCTTGACCAGGAACGGCCGGTCCGGGTCGGCCGCGACCACGAACTGCGCGCGACCGCGTACCAGTTCGACCAGCCGCTGGTCGCCGTCAAAGTCGGTGGTGATTTCCGACCCCGTGTCCAGGCGCAGCACGGTGCCGTCGAACAAGGTGATCTCGCGCTGCTCGCCCTGCGCGGTCATGAACTGCTGGACGATGGCCTTCTCGGCCGGGCGCGGCCACAGGGTTGTCGTGGCCACTGCCACCACCAGCACGGCCGCGGCGGCGGCAGGCACCCACTCCCGCCAGTTGCGCTGCGCCGGGGCGGGTTTGCGCCGGGCCGCATGGGCAGCGGCGCGCAGCAGATCCTCCGAGCCCAGGCCGGCTGCCAGGGCATGGATCCGCTCGGCCTCGAGGTAAGCGGCGATATTGTCGGGCGACTGCGCCAGCCAGTCCTCGAATGCGGCGCGCTCATCGGGCGCGCATTCGGGCGACATCAGCCGCGCCAGCCAGGCATCGGCCTGACTTACACCGGTGTCATGCTCGAACATCCCTGTACTCATGATTGGTCCTCGCGGCTGATGCCGCTTTGCTTCAGCTTCAGCCGCAGCAACCCCAGTGCCTTGCCGATGTGCTTCTCGACGGCCTTCACCGAAATTCCGCAGTGGCTTGCGATCTGGCTGTAGCTCATGCCTTCGATCCGGTTGAGCAGGTAGACCTGGCGGCAGCGCTCGGGCATTTGCAGGATGGTCGCGCGCACCAGCGCCAGCTCCTGCTCGTGGGCGATGCGCTGGTCGTGGCTGGGCTCCGACGAAGCCAGGCCGGGGAAATCCTGGTCGAGGCTGACATGCGCCGATGCCTGGCGCGTCGAGTCGCGGCGACCGCGGTCGTTGAGTACGTTCAGTGCGATCCGGTACATCAGCGGCCGCAGCTGGTCGGCGGGCTGGGCTCGGTAGCGCATCAGGCGGACCATCGCCTCCTGGGCGATGTCCTTGGCGTCTTCGTCGCCGGCGCGTCGCGCCAGGAATCCGATCAGCGCCGCCTGGTGTTCGCGCAGGAACTGGTCGAAGCCATCGCCGTCCGCGACCGGCGCAACGGTGACAGGCTCTTCGTCTCGCGGTGGGGACGGCGCCATCGCCTCGACCATTGCGTCATTCACTCCGTCACGCAGCGTACGCAAGCCGAACGGCGACAGCGCCGGCTTGAGGCGGACGGAAGGCGAATGCTCGGTCGCATGGCAGGAATGAGTGGCTCCGGTACGGAAAGGGCGGCCGCGAACGCGCAATTTGTAGCATGAGCCCGGCAGGTCGGGTACGGCTGCCCGCGCAGCGCATGCGCCCATCCCTGGTGTGGCTGGCGTCGACAGTGGCATTCCCATGACCTCCACAACGCAGCGGCCACGTCGACACCCCACCTGGCGCGGCCTGCGATCGTTCAGTTGCCGACCGCGGTCACGGATTGCCCAAACAGAACGGCCGCCCCGAGGGGCGGCCGTTCCTTCGAACACTTCAGAGGATCAGAAGCGGTACTGCACCATGAAGCGGACCGAACGCGGGGCCTGCCAGGCGGTCGGGTAGCCGTAGATGTTGGCGTACGCCGTGCCGTCCGGAGCGGTGCCGCCCTGCTGCGGCGTGCCGCCGGCATCCTCGCCGTACTCGTACACGGCCACCGGCTCCTGCTCGTTGGTGACGTTGAACACGTCGACCTTGAAGGTCAGCTCGCCGTTGGCGATCGACGGCGAGTAGGCAACGTTCAGGTCGAGCGTGCGGGTCCACGGCGTACGGCCGGCGGTACCGCGCGGGACCGGCTGGCTGCCCCTGCCATCACCCTTGTCGCACCAGAAGTAGCTGTTGGCGTAACCGCTGTCGCCTGCACCGTTGTAGCCGAAGCAGTTGATCGGACGGCCCGACTGCACCAGCAGGTTGGCGCCGGCGCTCCACTGGTCGTTGAACTCGTAGTTGCCGAACAGCTTGAACGAGTGGCGGCGGTCGTTGGGCAGGTAACCGTCGGCGCCGACCATCAGCTCGGGGTAGTCGAAGTCCTGGGTGGTGCCGGTATCGGCCTGGCCGATGTCCGACTTCACGCCGCCTTCGGTGTTGCCCTTGTTCTTCGACCAGGTATAGGAACCCTGCAGGAAGAACTTGTCGGTCAGCTGGCCTTCGGCGAACAGCTCGACGGCCTTGTAGGTGCGCTTGGCCTTCGGGCCCAGGACGTCGGCCGGGATGGTGATGTGCTCGAAGGTGCCGTCGCCGTCGACGTCCATCGTGAACTCGCCGTCGCTGCCCGGGTTGTACAGGCGGCAGTACGGGAAGCCCGGGTTGACGTCGTTGATCTCGTAGCCGTTCTGCTCGGCCCACTCGAACACCGGACGGTAATCGCAGGTGTCGTCGATCGCACGCTTGAGGTCACGATAGATCGCGCGCGCACCGGCCGAGAAACCTTCGCTGACCTGGGTCTGGAAACCCAGGATGTACTCGTCCTGGTACATCGGCTCCAGGTTGGACGAGGCGATGGTCTTGGCATCCTTGCCCAGGCCGAACTCGTTGTTGAGGTAGCGGATCGGCTCGCCATTGGCCGGGTTGAGGATCTGCACCAGGCCGGTGGGCGCACCGGTGACCGGGTCGACACCGGTGTAGGAGTAGAACTGCTCGCTGTACAGCGAAGCGCTGGCGCCGCGGATGGCGACGTTGGCGGTCAGCGGCAGCGCGTAGCGGCCTGCGTTACCGAAGATCTTCAGCGACGAATCGCCATTGACGTCCCACGAGAAGCCCAGGCGCGGGGCGAACTGGTTGTCGATCTTGACGTAGGTGTCGCCGACGCCGTTCTTGTTGTCGAACGTATCCCAGCGCAGGCCCAGGTAGGCGTTGAAGGTGTCGGTGATGCTCCAGTTGTCTTCGATGTAGTAAGCGCGCTGGTCGACTTTCACGGTCGCGCCGGACTGGAACACGCGGCGACGCACGACGCTCTCGGTCGGGGTGCCGCCGATGGGCGTATAGCGGCCGTAGCGCCACTGTTCACCGCCAGCATAGGAAGTGCCGTCGACGGTCTCGAAGTTGTCGATGTCGACACCACCGCGCAGCAGGTGGTCGCCCAGCTGCCATTCGGCATCGATGCGGAACTGGTCGCGGGTGTCCTTGGCATCGGTGCGACCGAGGCTGTCGACGAACCAGCAACCGGTGATTTCCTGGTTGATGCCGTTGACCACCGACGGACGCGCATCCACCACCCACGGGCAGCCGGCGACGGGGCCGCCGACGTTGCCGGTGTATTCCTGGCTGATGCCGCCGGCCGAGACACCGTAGTTGAAGCGGCGGAACTCGCCATGGCCGGCGAGCGCCGACAGGGTGAAGGTGTCGGTCAGATAGCCGGTGTACTTGAGCGAGTAGCTGGTGCCACCATTCTCGAAGTTGTCGGTGCCGGCGTAGCTTCCGCGGCTCGGCGTCCAGTCCGGAGCCGCATCGGTTCCGAACACGGTGTGGTAGTACTTCGACTCGGTCTTGCGCTTGTCCGAGAACGCCGTCAGCGCGAGCAGGTTGTTGTCGTTGATGTTCCAGTCGAGCTTGACCAGCCACATCGGCGACTTGGTCTCGTCGGTGTAGTTGCGGTCGCCGACGACGCCGTCGAACGTGCCCGGATAGACATCGCGGTCGTCCATGCCGTACTGCAGCAGGCCGTAGGCGAACAGCTTGTCCTTGACCAGCGCGCCGCTGGCCCACACCGAAGCGGTGGTGTTGGAGCCCTTGTCCCTGGAGTTGACCTCGACCAGGTCACCGCTGGGGTAATACAGGTTCGGGTCGGTTTCGGTCAGCGATTCCGGTTCCCAGAAGATGTTGCCGCCGGCCTCGAAGTCGTTGGTACCGCGCTTGGTGATGACGTTGATGACACCGCCGGTGGAGCGACCGAACTCGGCGCCATAACCGCCGGTCTTGATCTGCTGCTCGGCGATGGCCTCGAACGGAATGTTGGCGAAGTTCAGGCCCTTGAACGAGTTGGTGACATTGAAGCCGTTGACGTAGTAGCCGTTCTCGGCGACCGATGCGCCGCCGAACGACGGCAGGTTGCCGAACGCGGCGTCGCCCTTCACGGTGCCCGGGGCCAGCAGCGCGACGCTGGTCAGGTCACGTGGCACGGGGATCTTGGCAATCTGCGCAGCGGTGAGGATGGTGGTGGACTCGACCGACGACACGTCGATCGGATTGACCAGCGCTGCGCCGGTCACGCGGATCGAATCGAGCGTGGTCGTTTCGCCCGTGGGCGCTGCGGCGAAGTTGACGGAGGTGCCGGTGCCGACATTGACGGTGACGTTTTCGCGGGTGGTGCTGGTGCCGTCAGCGCGCTGCAGGGTCACCCGGTAGTTGCCGGTCGGCAGTGCCGATGCGCGGTACTGGCCGTCGCCGCCGACCGTGATGGTGCGCTTGAAACCGGTCGCCGGATTCTCAACCAGCACCGTGTCGCCTGCGGCTGCCTGGCCGAATACGGCACCGGCGGTATTGGACTGCGCCTGGACGGTCGATGCGAAACACAGGCCAAGCGCCACCGTCAGCGCGCTGCGTCGCAGCGCACGATTCATCGTTGTTCTTGCCACTTTGTTCTCTCCCCAAAGTCAGTGATTGCCCTTCTCCCGAGGGCGTCCCGACTATGACTTTCGTCATGCGCGGCATTCAATGTGTCAAGTGCCTTTTTATGAACAATTCACGACTGCCGCCGGATATCGAAATAACCGAGAACCGATTCGGCAAATGTTTCGACGGTCAGCACGAACCAATGCCCCTTGCCTGCGCGAGATTTCCGCGAATGCCCTCTTTCGGCCCCTTTCGGCCCCTTTCGGCCCCCTCGGCGCGCCCTCACGCAGGACCGGCCCGCCGATCCCGTACAATTCCGCTGTTTGCCCATCTCAACGAGGTCGCCATGTCCCAGCTCGCCTATCGCCGTGTCCTGCTCAAACTGTCTGGCGAGGCGTTGATGGGGGACGAGGACTACGGCATCGACCCGAAGATGATCAGCCGGCTGGCCCGCGAGGTGATCGAGGCCCAGCAGGCCGGTGCCGAGGTCGCGCTGGTCATCGGCGGCGGCAACATCTTCCGCGGCGCAGGCCTGGCGGCCGGCGGCATGGACCGGGTCACGGGCGACCAGATGGGCATGCTCGCCACGGTCATCAACGCGCTGGCCATGCAGGACGCGCTGGAGAAGCTCGGCGCCAAGTGCCGGGTGATGAGCGCGATCAAGATCAACGACGTGTGCGAGGACTACATCCGCCGCCGCGCCATCCGCCACATGGAAAAGGGCCGACTGGCGATCTTCGCCGCCGGCACCGGCAACCCGTTCTTCACCACCGACTCCGGCGCCGCCCTGCGCGCGATCGAGATCGGCGCCGACCTGCTGCTGAAGGCGACCAAGGTCGACGGCGTCTACGACAAGGACCCGAAGAAGCATGCCGACGCGGTCCGCTACGACAAGCTGACCTACGACGAAGTGATCGCGCGCAACCTGCAGGTGATGGACACCGCCGCGTTCGCGCTGTGCCGCGACAGCGACCTGCCGCTGCGCATCTTCGACATGGGCCAGCCGGGCACGCTGCTGAAGATCCTCCACGGCGAGCACATCGGCACGCTGGTGCAGGGCCGCAAGGCCTGAACGTGATCCGTTCCCCCGCGAGCGGGGGAGCGGATACGCCGCTGTAATAGAGTCCGCCCGCAGGACCGTGCCACCATGCGCGCATGGGCCACGGACACCACCACCACGCCGCCAACGCGACCCGCGCCTTTGCCGCGGTCACGCTGATCAACCTTGCCTACACGGTCGTCGAGGCCGGGTATGGCTTCGCCACCAATTCGCTGGCGCTGCTGTCGGATGCGCTGCACAACCTCGGTGACGTGCTCGGACTGGGCCTGGCCTGGGGTGCTGCGGTGCTGGCCAAGCGCGCGCCGACCGATCGCCATACCTATGGCTGGCGCCGCGCCACCCTGCTCTCGCCGCTGGCCAATGCCTTGCTGCTGGTGGCGTTCTCCGGCGCGCTGGCCTGGGAAGCGGTGCGTCGCTTCAACGCGCCGCCGGAAATCCCGGCCCTGCCGGTCATGCTGGTCGCCGCGCTGGGCATCGCCGTCAACCTCGGCGCGGCCTGGCTGGTGCGCGACGGCCACGACCAGGACCTCAATCGCCGTGGCGCCTTCCTGCATCTGATCGCCGACGCCGCCGTGTCGCTGGCCGCGGTACTGGCCGGCGCCGGCATGTGGTGGCTGGGCTGGGCCTGGCTGGACCCGGCGATCGCAGTGCTGATCGGCGCGGTCGTGGCCATCGGCGCCTTCGGCCTGCTGCGCGATGCCTTCAATGCCGCCATGGACGCAGTGCCTTCGAGCATCGACCGCGGCCAGGTGCAGGGCTTCCTGGCCTCGCAGGCGGGTGTCCAGGCCGTGCACCACCTGCATATCTGGTCGCTGGGCGCGGGCGAGATCGCCATGACCGCGCACCTGGTCCGCCCCGACCAGGGTGACCACGACGAGTTCATCGACAAGCTGAACCACGAGCTGGACGAGCGCTTCGGGATCAACCACCCGACCCTGCAGGTCGAACTGGGCCGCGCCTGCGAGCACGACCGCCACGATCGTGCGCCGCACGGCCACACGCATGACCACGCCCATGACCACGGGCACGGGCACGGCCACGACCACTGAGGGCGGGAACCCTTCCACCGGCTCCTGCCGCCCCCGTACGAGCGCTTCGGGTCGCTGGGGCCGCCCCGGCTGGCTATAATCCCGCGATTACCGCTAATGGAACGGAGCCGGCGATGCTCAACGAGATCAAGAAAGATGCCCAGACCCGCATGGCCAAGAGCGTCGAAGCATTTCGCCACACCCTGATCAAGATCCGCACCGGGCGCGCTTCGACCGCGCTGGTCGACCACCTGAAGGTCAACTACTACGGTTCCGACATGCCGCTGTCGCAGGTCGCCTCCGTCCAGGTCTCCGACGCGCGTTCGCTGCTCATCACGCCGTGGGAGAAGCAGATGGTCGGCCCCGTCGAGAAGGCGATCCTCGCCTCCGACCTCGGCCTGACCCCGAACACCGCCGGTACCGTGATCCGCCTCAACCTGCCCGCCCTCACCGAGGAGCGCCGCAAGGAACTGTCCAAGCTCGTGCACTCCGAGAGCGAGGACGCCAAGGTCGCCATCCGCAACATCCGTCGCGATGCCAACCACCAGGTCAAGGAACTGCTGAAGGAAAAGCAGATCACCGAAGACGAAGTCAGCCGCTCCGAGATCGAGATCCAGAAGATCACCGACGCCGCCATCAAGGACGTCGATGAAGTGGTCAAGGCCAAAGAGCAAGAACTTATGGCGGTTTGACGGGTCTACCCGTCCCGTCATGTCTTCCGAACCTGCCATTGCCGTCGCGCGCGTCCCGCGCCACCTTGCCGTCATCATGGACGGCAACGGTCGCTGGGCCGAGCGCCGCCGCCGCCCGCGAGTCATCGGCCATCGCGCCGGTGCGCGCGCGGTCAATGTCTGCATCGACTTCTGCCTGGACCAGGGCATCGAGGCGCTGACCCTGTTCGCCTTCTCCAGCGAGAACTGGGGCCGGCCGGAAGAGGAGGTCGGCGCGCTGATGAAGCTGTTCCTGGGCGCACTGGAACGCGAGGTCGACGAGCTCGACCGGCGTGGCGTGCGCGTGCGCTTCATCGGCGAGCGCGAGCGCTTCGCCGAGGCCATCCGCAAGCAGATGGCCGCAGCCGAGGACCGCACCCGCGCCAACACCCGCCTGCACCTGACCATCGCCGCCAGTTACGGCGGTCGCTGGGACATCGCACAGGCGGCCCGCTCGCTGGCGCAGGACGTCGCCGCCGGGCGGCTGGCGCCTGAAGACATCGACGAGTACGCGATCGGTGCCCGCACCTGCCTGGCCGAGCTGCCTGCCCCGGATCTGTTCATCCGCACCGGCGGTGAGACGCGCATCAGCAATTTCCTGCTGTGGCAGCTGGCCTATACCGAATTGTGGTTCACCGACCTGTTGTGGCCCGAATTGGATGCGGCGACACTGCAGCGCGCCATGGACGACTACGCCGGCCGCCAGCGCCGTTTCGGCCTGACCGGCGCCCAGGTCGCGCCGGCACCCGCGCCGGCACGGCCCGCCACCAAAGAGACTTCCGAATGACCCGAACCCGCCTGCTCGCCGCCCTGGTGATGGCGCCGCTCGCGATTGCCGCGATCCTGCTGCTGCCGACGCCGTGGATGGTGGCCCTGGCCGCGGTGCTGTTCCTGGCCGGCCTGTGGGAATGGTTCGACCTGGCGCAGATCGAGGACACGCTCGCTCGCACCGTGCTGCTGGTGGCCAACCTGGCGGTGATGGTGGCGCTGGTGTGGGCATCGCGCTCCAGCGGCAGCTACACCATGGCGCTGTTCCAGCTGGCCAGCATGATCGGCGTGATCTGGTGGCTGCTGGCGCTGCTCTGGCTGGGCCGTTACGAATTCGCCAGCGACCACGACACCAATGCGCGCGTGTTCAAGCTCGCCGCCGGCGCGCTGAGCATGATTCCGGCCTGGTGCGCGCTGGCGTGGATCCACTCGACCCCGCCCAACGGCCACCGCTGGCTGCTGACCGCGCTGGCGATCGTCTGGGCGGCCGATACCGGCGCCTACTTCGCCGGGCGCACCTTTGGCGGGCGCCTGTTCGGTGGCCGCAAGCTGGCCCCGCGGATCAGCCCCAACAAGACTTACGAAGGCCTGCTCGGCGGCGTGGTCGCCGGCGTCATCGTCGGCATCGTCTTTGCCCTCTTCGCCGGCGCAGCGCCGTCGCAACTGCCGGCGGTGGCCGTGGTCGCGCTGGTGGCGGTGCTGTTCTCGGTGGTCGGCGACCTGTTCGAGAGCCTGCTCAAGCGCCATGTCGGCGTGAAGGATTCGGGCAACCTGATCCCGGGCCACGGCGGCATCCTCGACCGTGTCGACGGCGTGCTGGCCGCACTGCCGGTGTTTGCACTTGGCAAGGCCGTGCTGGGCTTCTGAACATGTCCGTCAGTACGCGCAATGTCGCTGTTCTTGGTGCCACCGGTTCGATCGGCGCGTCGGCGCTGGACGTGATCGCGCGCCACCCGCAACGCCTGCGCGCAAGTGTCCTGGCGGCCGGCAGCAATGTCGCCGCCCTGGTCGAACTGTGCCGGCGCCACCGCCCCGACCATGCCGTGATCGCCGACGGCAACGGCCTGCAGGCGCTCGCCGATGGCCTGCGCGAAGCCGGCCTGCGCACGCAGCCGCATTGCGGCGACGAGGCACTCGACGCACTGGTGTCGGGCGACGCCTGCGACACCGTCGTCGCTGCCATCGTCGGTGCGGCCGGACTGCCTTCGACGCTGGCCGCTGCCAGGGCCGGCAAGCGCATCCTGCTTGCCAACAAGGAGTCGCTGGTGCTCGCCGGCGAACTGCTGATGCAGGCCGCCCACGCCGGTGGCGCCACGATCGTGCCGATCGACAGCGAGCACAACGCGATCTTCCAGTGCCTGCCCGACGCGCATGCGCGCGAAGGCCTGCGACGGATCCTGCTGACCGCCTCGGGTGGTCCGTTCCGCGGCCGTGCGCGCGAGGAACTGACCGCAGTGACGCCGGAACAGGCGGTCGCCCATCCCAAGTGGTCGATGGGGCCGAAGATCTCGGTCGACTCGGCCACGCTGATGAACAAGGGCCTGGAAGTGATCGAGGCCCACCACCTGTTCGGCGTCGACGGCGACCGCATCCAGGTGCTGGTGCATCCGCAGAGCCTGGTGCATTCGCTGGTGGAATTCGTCGACGGCTCCACCCTCGCCCAGCTCGGCCTGCCGGACATGCGCACCGCGCTGGCGGTCGGCTTCGGCTGGCCGGAACGGATGGAATCGGGCGTCGGCGGACTCGACCTGCTGGCCCAGGGCCGGCTCGATTTCGAACCGCCGGACCTTCAGGCCTTCCCGTGCCTGCGCCTGGCTTTCGAGGCCCTGGCCGCGGGCGGCACCGCCCCGGCGGTCCTCAATGCCGCCAACGAAGTGGCTGTTTCAGCGTTTCTTCAGCGCCGGATCGGTTTCCTAGCCATACCGGCGCTCGTCGAGGACACCCTCGCCGCGCTCCCATCCACCCCGGCGACCTCGCTGGCAGCCCTGCGCGACGCCGATGCCCAGGCACGGCATCATGCCGCCCGGGCCGTCGGTTCCGGCGCAGTCGGGGCCCGCGCATGATCGCGTCCATATGATCGTGACCTTCATGATCGTGTCCATCCGGAGCGTGCCCGTGCAGAGCGTCCAATCATGAGTGAGTTCATCGGCTCGATCTGGTGGTTGCTCGTCAGCCTCGGCGTGCTCGTCACGTTCCACGAGTTCGGGCACTACTGGGTCGCGCGCCGCTGCGGCGTCAAGGTGCTGCGCTTCTCGATCGGCTTCGGCAAGGCACTGTGGTCGCGCCGTGGCAAGGACGGCACCGAGTATGTGATTGCTGCAATCCCGCTCGGCGGCTACGTCAAGATGCTCGACGAGCGCGAAGGCGACGTCGCTGCCAGCGAAGTCGACCAGGCCTTCAATCGCCAGTCGGTGTTCAAGCGCATCGCGATCGTGATTGCCGGGCCGGCCGCCAACCTGCTGCTGTGCGTCGGCCTGTTCTGGGCGATGTTCGTGATCGGCCGGCCCGATTACGCACCGGTGGTCGGACAGGCGCAGGGCATCGCCGCCAGCGCCGGACTGCACAGCGGCGACACGCTGCTGGCCGTCGGTGACCGCGACACCCCGACCTGGAGCGAGGCGCAGCTGGCGCTGATTCCCGCCGCACTCGACCACAGCGACATCCGCCTGCGCGTGCGCACCGAGGGCGGCGACGAAGTCACACGGCAATTGCCGCTGTCACACCTGCCTGCCTCGTTCGACGAGCGTCGCGCGGTGGAAGCCATCGGCCTGATCCCGCGCCACGGCCTGGTGCCGGCGGTGATCGGGCACGTGGAGACGGACAAGCCGGCCTTCGGCGTGCTCAACGAAGGTGACCGCATCACCGCCATCGACGGCGAGCCCGTGCGCTCCTGGGACGACATCGGCCCGCTGGTGCAAAAGCTCGGTGACCGCGGTGGCATCGCCATGGTCGAGGTGGAGCGCAAGGGCGAGCGCCTGGCGCTGGAAATCAAGCCGGCGCGTTTGACGCATCCGCAGACCGGGCAGCAGTACTGGGGCCTGGGCCTGAAGTCGGCCCGCGCGCAGGAACCGGCCAAGGACGCCCTGCTCCGCTACGGCCCGATCGACGCTGTCCCGGCCGCGATCCGCGAGAGCGTGCACCAGGCCAACGAGCTGTTCGCCATGATCGGCCGCGCCTTCAGCGGCCGCGTGTCGGTTCAGAACACCGTCGCCGGGCCCATCACCATTGCCCGCGCGGCCAATGCCTATGCCCACCATGGCACCGCCTGGTACCTGTCGATGCTGGCGATGCTCTCGCTCAGCCTGGGCATCCTGAACCTGCTGCCGATCCCGATCTTGGACGGCGGTCACCTGCTGTATTACCTTATCGAGCTGGTCAAGGGCAGCCCGGTCAGCGAGCGCGCAATGGCGGCCGGGCAGTACGTCGGCCTGGCATTGATCGCCGGCCTGATGGGCCTGGCGTTCTTCAACGACATCGTGAACAACCTGGTGCACTGATGCCGGCGACGCGACCTGCTTTCTCGACCCGACGCCCGGCTCCGGGCCTCCAAGACCCTCTTCCGGACGTACTAATGACGCGAACACCTAATCGCCGCCTGCTTGCCCTCGCCCTCGTCGCGGCGCTGAACGCCACAGCCCTGCCCGCGATGGCGCAGTCGGCGGACCCGTTCGCACTGTCGGCGGCACCGGACACGGCTGGCGCGCAATCCGCGCCGATCGGCTCGTTCACCGTCAGCGACATCCGCATCGATGGCCTGCAGCGCATCTCCGCCGGTACGGTGTTCACCTACCTGCCGGTCGAGCGCGGCGACACGATGGATTCCTCGCGTGCCGGCGAAGCGATCCGCGCGCTGTACAAGACCGGCTTCTTCGAGGACGTCGACGTCGGCCGCCAGGGCACCATCCTGGTCGTCACCGTCACCGAGCGCCCGGCCATCAACAAGCTGACGCTGACCGGCAACAAGGACATCAAGTCCGAGGACCTGCTCAAGGGCCTGAAGGAAGCCGGCCTGGCCGAAGGCGACACCTTCGATCGCCTCGCCCTTGACCGCGTGACCCAGGAACTGACCCGCCAGTACAACAACCGCGGCAAGTACAACGTCGAGATCAGCCCGACCGTCTCGCGCCTGGACCGCAACCGCGTCGACGTCACCATCACCGTCAAGGAAGGCAAGGCGGCCAAGATCCGCCACGTCAACCTGATCGGCAACGAGAAGTTCGAGGACAAGGCGATCCTCGAGCAGTGGGAATCGCGCGAGCACAACTGGCTCAGCTGGTACAAGCGCGACGACCAGTACTCGCGCGAGAAGCTGTCGGGTGACCTGGAGAAGCTCAATTCCTGGTACCTCGACCGCGGCTACGTCGACTTCTCGGTCGACTCGACCCAGGTCTCGATCAGCCCCGACCGACAGGACATGTTCCTCACCGCCGGCGTGACCGAGGGCGAGCAGTACAAGGTGTCCAGCGTGCAGGTCACCGGCGACACGATCCTGCCCAAGGAGCAGATCGAGCGCCTGGTGCTGGTCAAGCCGGACCAGATCTTCTCCCGTCGCCTGCTCGAGATCAGCTCCGACTCGATCATCGCCACGCTCAGCAACGTCGGCTACGCCTTCGCCCAGGTCAATCCGATCCCGGACGTCAAGCGCGAAGACAAGACGGTCGGCATCAACATGCAGGTCGTGCCGGGTCCGCGCGTCAACGTGCGCCGCATCGCCTTCAAGGGCAACAGCCGTACCAGCGACGAAGTGATCCGTCGTGAAATGCGCCAGTTCGAGGGCTCCTGGTATTCGCAGGCGGCCATCGACCGTTCCAAGATCCGCCTGCAGCAGCTGGGCTACTTCGAGACCGTCGACGTCGAGACCGTGCCGGTCGCCGGCAGCAACGACGAAGTCGACGTTGTCTACAACCTCAAGGAAACCACCTCGGGCAGCTTCGTGTTCGGCCTGGGCTTCTCGCAGCTGTCGGGCCTGACCGCGCAGGTGCAGCTGTCGCAGACCAACTTCCTGGGCAGCGGCAACCAGGTCTCGGTGCAGGCGCAGCGCAACGACTACATGCAGCGCTACGACTTCTCGTTCCGCAACCCGTACTTCACCGACGACGGCCTGTCGCTGGGCTACAACCTGTGGTGGCGCGAACTCGATTACACCGACTTCAACACCGCCCAGTACTCGACCAACTCCGGTGCCGCGCAGGCGGTGTTCGGCCTGCCGATCACCGAGACCGACACGGTCACGGCGATGCTGGGCATCGACACCAACGAGATCCTGCTGTCGCTGGGCACCCCGCCGAGCATCGTCGACTACATCAACGCGCTCGACCGCAGCACGTTCCACGCCTGGCGCGCGGAGCTGGGCTGGGGCCGCAACTCGCTCGACAGCTTCCTGACCCCGACCCGCGGCATGCAGCAGCGCGTCTGGCTGGAAACGACCCTGCCCGGGTCGACCGTCGAGTACTACAAGCTCAACTACAACATCTCCAAGTTCTGGCCGTTCTCGCGCCATTTCGTGCTCAACACCCGCGCCGAACTCGGCTACGGCGACAGCTATGGCGATGCGACCTCGCGTGACCTGTGCCGCACACCGGGCAATTACAACTGTGCGCCGGGCACTGCCGACTACCTGCGTACCATCACCGCCGACGGCCTGCCGTTCTTCGAGAACTTCTACGCCGGTGGTGTGCGCTCGGTCCGCGGCTTCACCGACAACACGCTGGGTCCGCGCGAGCTGAACCAGCCCCTCGGTGGCGCCTTCAAGACGGTGGGCTCGCTGGAAATGTACTTCCCGACCCTGCTCGACACGCCGGCGGCACGCGTTTCGGCGTTCGTCGACTTCGGTAACGTCTACAAGGACTACGACAGCTTCGACGCCGGTGAGCTGCGCGCTTCGACCGGCATCGCGCTGATGTGGCGCTCGCCGATGGGCCCGATCTCAATCAGCTACGCCTACCCGCTCAAGAAGCAGGACGACGTCAGGAATGCAAACGGCACGGTGATCGAGGAGGGCGACGAACTGGAGCGCCTGCAGTTCACCTTCGGCGGCACGTTCTAAGCCAGCAGGCAGCGGGTTAGAACATGCACAGCCCGTCCTTCAGCGCAGCCGAACTGGCACAGCGCTTCGCCCTGCAGTTGCAGGGCGACGGCGCCGCCCGTGTCGAAGGCGTGGGCACGCTGGCCAAGGCCGGGCCGCAACAGCTGGCCTTCCTGGCCAATCCGAAGTACCGCAGCCAGCTGGCCGCCAGCGCCGCCGGCATCGTGGTCATGCGCGAGGACGACGCCGCCGGATTTGCCGGCACGGCGTTGCTTGCGCGTGACCCGTACGCCGCCTTCGCCAAGATGTCGGCCCTGTTCGAACCCCGGCCGGTCCGCGATCCCGGCATCCACCCCTCGGCGGCCATCGATGCGACGGCCAGCATCGACGCCACGGCGCATATCGGTCCGTTCGTCAGCATCGGTGCGCGCAGCCGCGTCGACGCCGGCGCGATAGTCGGGGCCGGCTGCGTGATCGGCGACGATTGCGTGGTGGGCGCCGGCACCGAGCTGATCGCCCGCGTCACCCTGGTCACCCGGGTCCGCATCGGCCAGCGTGCCGTCATCCATCCGGGTGCGGTGATCGGCGCCGCCGGCTTCGGCCTGGCGATGGAAGCCGGACGCTGGCTCAACGTGCCGCAGCTGGGTGGCGTGGTCATCGGCGACGACTGCGAGATCGGCGCCAACACCACCATCGACCGCGGCGCGATCGAGGACACGGTGTTGGAAGAAGACGTCCGCCTCGACAACCAGATCCAGATCGGCCACAACGTCTTCATCGGCGCCCATTCGGCCATGGCCGGATGCTCGGCCGCCGCTGGCAGCGCGCGCATCGGCCGCTACTGCCTCATTGGCGGTGGCGCCGGCGTGCTGGGCCACCTGGAAGTCTGCGACAAGGTCGTCATCACCGCGATGAGCCTGGTCACCAGCTCGATCCGCGAGCCGGGCGAGTACTCCTCCGGCACGCCCTTGATGGACAATCGCAGCTGGCGCAAGAATGCCGCGCGCTTCAAGCAGCTCGACGCGATCGCGCGAAGGCTGCCGGGTCGGCGCGAGGACTGAGCCGGCGCCCTGCCCGGGCGCCCTGACGTTGGAATTTCGACCCGGGCACCTTCACCCGGTTTGCCCCCGATTACTGCAATGCTGGCCCCCGCGACGGACACCGATCCCAGGCGTTGGACCGGCTGAAAGGACCACTGATGAGCCATACCGTGCAACTACCGATCGACGTCAACACCATCCAGACGCTGCTTCCGCATCGCTACCCGTTCCTGCTGGTCGATCGCGTGGTCGAGTTCGAAGCGCACAAGCGCGTGCTTGCCTACAAGAACGTCACCTGCAACGAGCCGTATTTCCAGGGCCATTTCCCCGGCCACCCGGTGATGCCGGGCGTGCTGGTGGTGGAAGCGCTGGCCCAGGCCGGCGGCATCCTGACCCAGCTGTCGAGCCAGACCACGGCCGACGGCCGGCTGTTCTACCTGGTGAAGATCGACAACGCCAAGTTCTCCAAGATGGTCGTCCCGGGCGACCGCCTCGACCTGGATGTCACGCTCAAGCGCGTGATCCGCAACGTCGCTATCTACACCGGCATCGCCAGCGTCGCCGGCGAACAGGTCGCCTGCGCCGAGATCGTCTGCGCCGAAGCGAAGGCCTGAGCCATGGCCGTACCGCACATCCATCCCACCGCCAGTATCCACGCCAGCGCCGTGGTCGAACCCGGTGCACGCCTGGCTGCGGGCGTGCAGGTGGGTGCGCTGTGCTTCATCGGTGCCGAGGTCGACGTCGGCGAGAACACGGTGTTCGGCCCGCACTGCAGCGTGATCGGCCCGACCCGCATCGGCAGTGACAACCGTTTCATCGGCCACTGCGCGATCGGCGGCGAACCGCAGGACAAGAAGTACCAGGGCGAGCGCGTCGAACTGGTGATCGGCGACCGCAACCTGTTCCGGGAGTTCGTCACGGTCAACCGCGGCACCGGCACTGGCGGTGGCATCACCCGCGTCGGCAACGACAACTGGATGCTGGCCTACACCCACGTCGCCCACGACTGCGTCGTCGGCAACCACTGCGTGTTTTCCAACAACGCCACGCTGGCCGGCCACGTCGAGGTCGGCGACCACGTCATCCTCAGCGGTTTCGCCGGCATCCATCAGTTCTGCCGCATCGGTGCGCACGCCTTCATCGGCATGGGCGCGCTGGTCAACGGCGACGTGCCGCCGTTCGTGATGGTGGCCCAGGACGGCTACGGCCGCCCGCGCGGCATCAACAGCGAAGGCCTCAAGCGCCGCGGCTTCGACGCCGGACGCATCAGCGCCATCAAGCGCGCCTACCGGGCGCTGTACATGTCCGGCGGCACGCTCGAGGAATCGCGCGCCAAGCTCGCCGAGCTCGCAGGCGACAGCGACGACGTGCGCTCAGTACTGGAGTTCGTCGAAGCCGGCGAGCGACCGCTGCTGCGCTGAGCGCGTGATCGTCCCGACAGCAGTCGGGACCCGACCTGAACTTGCCACACAGCCATCGCGATCCTGAAAACCGGGATCGCGTTGCTTTCGCTTTGCGCAGGCGGCGCGGATCGGCGTCAAGCACCTGGGCTATGATCCGATCGCAATCGCGGCCCCACAGCCCCACCACCCGAGCCCGCTTTGACGCATCCCGCCAGTCCATCGTCCATCACCGCCCCGCGCATCGCCCTGTGCGCAGGCGAAGCCTCCGGCGACCTGCTCGGCGCCGGCCTGATCGAAGCACTGCGCAAGCGCTACCCCGGTGCCGAGTTCGCCGGCATCGGCGGCGAGCAGATGCGCGGCGCGGGCCTGGAGGCCTGGAACGACGCATCGGAACTGGCGGTCATGGGCCTGGCCGAAGTGTTGCGCCACCTGCCCCGCCTGCTGCGGCTGCGCCGCCAGTTCCGCAAGCGCCTGCTCGACTGGCGACCGGATGAGTTCATCGGCATCGACGCGCCCGACTTCAACCTCGGCGTGGAGAAATGGCTGCGCGAGCGCGGCGTGCGTACCGTCCACTACGTCAGTCCCTCGGTATGGGCGTGGCGCGAGAAGCGCGCCGCAAAGATCGGACGCAGCGCCGACCGCGTGCTGTGCCTGTTCCCGATGGAACCTGCGATTTATGCGAGACATGGCGTCGATGCGCGCTTCGTCGGCCATCCGCTCGCCGACGAAATGCCGCTGGATCCCGATCGCGACGCTGCCCGCCGCCAGCTCGGACTCGACCCCTCGCGCCCCTTGCTGGCGCTGCTGCCCGGATCGCGCGTGGGCGAGATCGAGCGACTGGGTGCCGACTTCCTTGCCGCCGCCGCGCTGCTGCTCAAGCAGGACCCGCAACTCCAGGTCGTGGTGCCAATGGCCAACGAGCAGGCCAGCGCGGCATTCCAGCGCGTGCTGGCCGCAGACCCCGACAGCCTCACCCTGACCGCCGCGCTGCGCGTCATCCGCGGCCAGGCGCGCACACTGATGATCGCCAGCGATGTCGTGCTGCTGGCCTCTGGCACCGCCACCCTCGAGGCGATGCTGGCCAAACGGCCGATGGTGGTGGCGTACAAGGTCGCGGCCAGCACCTACGCGCTGGTCAAGGGCCTGGGCATGCTCAAGGTCGACAACTACGCCCTGCCCAACGTGCTCGCCGGCGAGCGCGTGGTGCCGGAACTCATGCAGGGTGACTGCACGCCTGAGAACCTCGCCGCCGCGGTGTCGACCTGGCTGCACGATCCGGCCGCGACCGCCGCGCTGCAACCGCGCTTCCGCGAGCTGCACCTGCAGCTGCGTCGCGATGCATCCGCCAGCGCTGCGGATGCTGTATCCGAACTGCTCGAGGCCGGTCGTGGCCAATGACGGCTCGCAGCTGCCCCTGGACCTGAGCGCGCGCCGCGACCAGGCGCCGCCACGCATCGCCGGTGTCGACGAAGCCGGACGCGGGCCATTGGCCGGCCCGGTGGTGGTTGCTGCAGTCGTGTTCGCCCCCGGGCGCACGCCGGTCAACGGCCTGGACGATTCAAAGCAGCTCACGGCAACAAGGCGCGAAGCCCTGTTCGACCGCATCGTCGAACGCGCGCTGGCCTGGCACATCGAGTTCGTCACGGTCGAGGAGATCGACCGCATCAACATCTACCAGGCGACGATGTCCGGCATGAGCCGGGCACTGATGGCCGTCAGCCACGTCGCCGACCTGGCGCGCGTCGACGGCAATGCCCTGCCGCGCTCTCTGCCCTGCCTGGCCGAGGCCTGGATCGGTGGCGATGCACGCGATCGCACCATCATGGCCGCATCGATCCTCGCCAAGGTGGCGCGCGACCGCCACATGCAACAGTTGCATGCGCAGTGGCCGCAGTATGGATTCGACCAGCACAAGGGTTACGGCACGCCTGAACACCTGGCTGCGCTGACCCGTCACGGACCGTGCCCGGAACACCGCCGCAGCTTCGCCCCGGTGCGCGAGGCACTTGCCAGTGCAAAGGCCAGCCACGCAGCGCCCTGAAAAGAACAGGCCCGCATCCTGCGGGCCCTCGAACACTGACAACTTTTACTATTGCGCCTTGATGATGATTGCCGGGTCACCGCGCATGCCAGCACTCACGATGTCGTAATCGTAGCGTTGCTCGCCGGAACTCAACGGCATGGCATCGATGGTGACCGAGTAGCTGCCGTTCTGCAGTTTCGAAGGAACCTTCAGCGGCTGGTTCTGTCCGCCGGGATTGGCGGTGCGGAACTTCAGTTCGAACTGCGCGCTGTTGTCCTTGGCATTGACCCAGGTGATCTTGGTCAGCGGCAGCACCACACACACATCCGAACTGACCTTGGGGCCGGGAGTGACCGTGATCGTCACCGGCTCGGAGGCCGACCGCTGCTTGCCGCACTCGGCAGCCACCGCCTTGCTGCTGCATCCCGACAACACAATGCAACCGGCGGCGGCCACGGCCGCTACCGCAATCGATAGTGCATTCATTCGTTTTCTCCTCGGTTGTGCCCGCGGGGGAACGGGCTGGATATCACTGCCCCGCTCAGGGGGCGCGCGATGCCGTCATGTCCTGCGCCGCCAGTCGCCGCAGCACCGGCGTGGCAGCGATCCGCACTTCGGGAATGCCTTCCTGGCGCGCGGCCTGGAGTTGCTTGCGCGCCGCGGGCAGGTCGTCGAGCACGGCCATGGCCTGTGCGCCATAGAAGGCAACCTCGCCGCGCTCTGTCGCGATCGACTCCGCCCTGGCCAGCATTGACCGTGCCTTGTCGCCTTCGCCGAGGTTGGCCAGGTACCACGCGAGCAGGGCGAAGCCCTGCGCATCGTCGGATTTCAGCTTGAGATAGCGGTCGGCCATCTGCGCCGCGCGCTGGTAAGGCTCGCGTGCCTGCGCCGCAGTCGTGGCCGATGCCGACAACGCATCGCCCAGGTTGCCCCATAACCGGAAGTCGCTGCCATCGAGTTCCGCGGCGTGGCGAAACAGCGCAGCGGCCTCTTCAAAGGAACCGTTGTCGTATTTCACCGAGCCCAGGTTGCTCAATGCCCCGTAGTTGGGCCTGATCTCCAGCGAGCGTTCGTAGGAGGCGATGGCTTGCCTGACATTGCCGTTGGCCTGGTAGAGCCCGCCCAGGCTGCTCCACAGATCCTCGTCGTCGGGTTGCAGCGTCACGGCGGTGCGGTACGACTCGATTGCGGCCGGCACATCGCCACTGGTGTACTGGTGGTAGCCGAGCTGCTGGAACACGGCCGGATCGCGCGGATGCAGCTTGCGTGCACGCTCGAAATAATCGGTGGCGAGATCGCCTCGACCTTGCGCGCTGGCGACGCGCGCCATGCCCAGGTAGGCGTCCGCGCGCAGCACCGGATCGGCAAGCGCATGCGTGTACTGCTCGACCGCGGCGTCGGACTCGCCGCGTGCGCGGTGCAGGTCGCCCATGGCCAGGCTCACTTCGCGCAGCGAGGGATCCATGTCAGATGCACGTTTGCAGGCCGACTGCGCGCGTTCGAATGCGGCCGCATCGCGTGCGCCCTCGAAGCGGTCGATCTCGGCGCGGCAGATGCCGGCCTGGGCACGGGCGAAGCCCGGGTCGATGGCCAGCGCGCCGCGGAAGTAAGTGATCGCGCTGTCGGGATTGGCCTTGTCGCCACGCACCCGGATCTGCTGCTGGCCCTTGAGGTAGGCGTCGTACGCGGCGACGTTGCGGGTCGGCGTCAAACGCCGTGCCAATGCCTGCCGCGCCGAGTCCAGCCCGCTGCCGGGCAACACGCCCACCAGCGCCTGCACCACTTCGTTGGCAATGTCGCTTTGCAGGGCAAACACGTCACCGGTCTCGCGATCGTAGCTATGTGCCCACAACGTGAAACCCGTGCGCGTATCGGACAAACGCGCGCTGATCCGCACCCGCGGCCCCTCGCGGCGGACGCTCGCGTCCAGCAGCGTGGCCACGCCGAGCTGGGCGCCCAGGGCCTTGATGTCGACCTGCTGCTTGCCGCGTCCGGGCGCGGCGACCACGCGCAGGCCGGGCACGCCGGCCAGCGCGTCGTGCATCTCCACGCCCAGTCCCTCGGCGAAGTAACTGTCCTGGCTGTCTGCGCTGAGGCTGACGAAGGGCAGCACCGCGATCGAGGCCTCGGCCACCGGCGCGGCGGCCCGCTCGCGCTGGCCGAACCAGTAGCCGCCGGCGGCGATGACCAGGAGCGCCGCAGCCACCATCCACCATTTGCGCCGTGCCAGTGCCCGCCGCCGGGTGCGGAACATGTTCGGCACGCTCAGCGCGCCAGCCGGCGCGGCCACCTGCGCGTCACCCAGCGGCGACGGTGCGAAGGCGGCCTCGTCGGCCGTCCCGGCGCTGGCGGGCATATAGCCGGCAGCGTCGCCTACCCCGTCGGCCGCCGGTGCCTCGGCCTCGTTTGCCGCCACATTCAGCGACGCCGGCACCGATTGCCTGACTGCGGCGACGCCTTCGAGCGGGTCGGACGCCGGCTCGGCCCGGTCGGCATGTTCCGGCGACCCGGGGACGGCGTCGGCGCCAACCTTGAGCTGGCCGATGAAGCGGTACCCCAGGGCGTGTTGCGTCTGGATGTAGCGCGGCCGCTGCGAGTCGTCGCCCAGGGCATGGCGCAGCTGGGCGATGACGCGGGTCAGGACACCGGGGGTGACATGGCGATGGCCCCAGACCTGGTCCAGCAGTTCGTCCCGGCCGACCAGCTCGCCGGCCCGGCGCAGCAGCATCAGCAGCACCGCGAAGGCCTTCGGCTCGACTGTCTGCGGCGTTCCCGCACGCGACAAGGTATGCGCGGTCGCGTCGACCACGATGTCGTCGAATCGGTAACTTTCGGTGGTTAGCCCGCCCTGGCCTGCCATCCCGTTCGGATTCATCGGCAAAACCTCATGGCGCCCTCATCTTCCAGAGCGGACGATGAGGAAAGGCACGCACGGCCATCATGACTCATGTCTGCCGGTGGAGGAACCTGATCCGGCGCCGCAAGAACGGTGCCATCCCCCCACGGAGACCGTCATGAACGCCATTTATTCCGCCCCGACCTCGCTGTCCGCCGCCCTGCCGTCGATCCTGGACGCGCCGTTTGAAGGGTCGGGCCGCCGCCACAACATCAATGGCTTCGACCTGCGCAACGCCGATGTCGATCGTTTCAACGGCCTGCTCGCCCGCCTTGGCCGGACCCAGACCCCGTTCGAAGCCGACCAGCTGGCCAGCGCGGCACGCGAATTGTGCGATCGCAGCATCCACGATTTCTCGCCGCCGAGCATCCGCCAGCGCCTGCGCCGGATCGCCGCTGTCGAACAGATGGTCGGCGACGCCCAGTGGGAACCGGCCAATGACTCGGTCCATACCGCCCAGCTGATCGTCGACTACGCGCGCAGCCGCGACGACCTGATCCCGGACTGGCTGCCCAAGGTCGGCCGTCTCGACGACGCGATCGTGGTCGACACCGCGTGGCCGCGCCTGGTCACCGAGGTCGAGGACTACCTCGACTACGTCCGCCTGCGCAGCATGGAAGCGCAGCGCCGCGGTTGCGCGGTCGCGGCGTTCGAGTTCAGCCGCAAGGACTGGGAGCAGATGCGTTACGAGGAAGCGGTCTATGCCGAGCACGAGCGCCAGATCCGCGAGAGCAGCTACCTGCCCAATTCAGTGTCCGTGTTCCGGGTGCACTGAGATGGCGGCATCGTCGGAGCCAGCTTGCTGGCGAACCAGCGACGCCGCGCGCGGTCGCCAGCAAGCTGGCCCCTGCGAAGGCGCCTGATAGGGAACCAGAGGCCGCCGCAAGGCGGCCTCTCCCGTTCAGCGCACTGCGCCATCGGTCACGGCCACCATCGACCGGCGACACCCGATGGCCGCAGGCGCATCATGGGTTTCCCGGCTCGCGCGCCGCCGGCCCAGCGAGCCCAGACCCACCCGGCCGGAAGCGAGGTGTGTCATGCGTCAGCACCATCCGACACCCACCCCCGAACCTTTGCCGTTCGACCACATGTACAGCGGCATGCAGGCGCGACGCAGTGCCGACGGGATCCCGCTGGCCGAAGCCGCAGTCGCCCGCTTCGACCAGTTGCTGCACGAGATCCATGCCGATGCCCCGCGCGTCAACGCCGACCGGTTGCAGCAACTGGCGGCCTGGCTGCTGAAGCTGCCTGCCGAGCATGCCCACGACGTCATCGATTCGCGCCTGCAGCGCGTGCACGAGCTGCGCCTGATGCTCGCCGACGAAGACTGGGACAGCGACGCGGCGACGCGCGCGCGCATCGACCAGCTGCTGGCCTACATCGATCGCGAGGACGACCTGATCGCCGACCACACACCGGTGCTCGGCCAGCTCGACGACGTGCTGATGATCGAGCTGGCCTGGCCGGCCTTCGCCGACGATGTCGAGGACTACCGCGACTACTGCGACTACCGCCGCATCGAGCACCCGGCCGGGCCGCCGCCGGACAGGCGCGCGGCGTGGGTGCGCGACCGACTCGACGAGCTGGCGTTGTGGCAGCACATGCTGTGGGTCCGCGAGCAGCACTACGCGCCGTGGAACCTGCCGGCCCAGCTGTTCCGCGTCAGCTGACCCCAGCCGGCCACGTAGCCCGGGTAAGCGCAGCGCACCCGGGTCGAGTGCGCCCGTGTCCCGGGTGCGCTGCGCTTACCCGGGCTACGTGGGGCGGCTGTCAAGGCTTGTACGCGCCGGCCGGACTGATAGGCTGGCCTGTGCCGCGCCGGTCGTGGTTCGACCGAGTCGCCCGACGTCCAGGACAGCATGACAGCACCCCGTTTCGTTCATCTCCACCTGCACAGCGAGTACTCCCTCGCCGACTCGACGATCCGCATCGCCGAGATGGTCAAACGCTGCGTGGCGCTGTCGCAGCCGGCGGTCGCGCTGACCGACCTCGACAACCTGTTTGCGACGGTCAAGTTCTACAAGGCCGCCGAGGGCGCCGGCATCAAGCCGATCATCGGTGCCGACGTCGGCCTGGCCGACGGCAACGAAACCGCCTCGCACATGACCCTGCTGTGCCGGGACCGCAACGGCTACCTGACGCTGTCGCGCCTGCTCAGCCGCGCCTGGATGGAAGGCCATCGCACCGACGGCGTCGCCCTGCGCCCGGAGTGGCTGCGCGAGGACAACGCCGGCCTGTTCGCCCTGGTCGGGCGCCACAGCCTGGCCGGACGCATGGCCGTGGGCGGCCGCCACGAACTGGCCGAGGCCTGGCTGGCCGACTGGCGCGGCTCGTTCGGCGAGCGCCTGCACCTGGAGCTGACCCGCACCGGTCGCGACGGCGAGGACGCATTCAATTCGTTCGCGCTGCATGCGGCCTCCACGCGCGGCATTCCGGTCATCGCCAGCAACGACGTGCGCTTCCTCGACCGCGACGGCTTCGAGGCCCACGAAGCACGCGTGTGCATCGCCTCCGGCCGCGTACTCGACGATCCCAAGAGGCCCAAGGACTACACCGAAGAGCAGCACCTGAAGTCGTCGGAGGAAATGGCGCAGCTGTTCGCCGACGTCCCCGATGCGATCGACAATGCCGTCGCGCTGGCCACACGCTGCAACGTCGAGATGAAACTCGGCGAGTACGCGCTGCCGGCGTTCCCGGTGCCGAGCGACCACACCATCGAATCGTGGCTGCGCAACAGCGCGCGCGAGGGGCTGGAAAAGCGCCTGGAAAAGGCCCCGCTCGCACCGGGCAAGACGCGCGAAGAGTACGACGAGCGCCTGGAGATCGAGCTCGGCGTCATCCTCAAGATGGGGTTCCCCGGCTACTTCCTGATCGTGGCCGACTTCATCAACTGGGCCAAGGACCATGACATCCCGGTCGGCCCGGGCCGCGGCTCCGGCGCCGGTTCGCTGGTGGCGTGGGCACTGGGCATCACCGACCTGGACCCGCTGCCGTACGACCTGCTGTTCGAGCGCTTCCTCAATCCGGAACGCGTGTCGATGCCCGACTTCGACATCGACTTCTGCATGGATCGACGTGACGAGGTCATCGACTATGTTGCGCGCAAGTACGGCCGCGACCGCGTCAGCCAGATCATCACCTACGGCACCATGGCGGCCAAGGCCGTGGTGCGCGACAGCGGGCGCGTGCTCGGCCATCCGTACGGCTTCGTCGACGGCATCGCCAAGCTCATCCCGAACACACTCGGCATCTCGCTCGACGATGCGCTCGGCCAATCCGAAGCGGCGAAGTCCGACAGCAACCTCGCCTCGCCCGACCTGATCCAGCGCTACCACGCCGAAGAGGACGTGCGCGACCTGCTCGACCTGGCGCGCAGCCTCGAGGACCTGACCCGCAACGCCGGCAAGCACGCCGGCGGCGTGGTGATCGCGCCGAGCCCGCTGAGCGACTTCTGCCCGCTGTTCGCCGAACACGACGGCGAAGGCCGCGGCCGCAACCCGGTCACGCAGTTCGACAAGGACGACGTCGAAGCGGTCGGCCTGGTCAAGTTCGACTTCCTCGGCCTGCGCACGCTGACGATCATCGACTGGGCGGTGAAGGCGATCAACAAGCGCCGCGCAGCGGCCGCTGAGCCACCGCTCGACATCGCCACGCTGCCGCTCGACGACAAGGCCAGCTACGAGCTGTTCGCGCGCGGCGACACGGTCGCGGTGTTCCAGTTCGAATCGCGCGGCATGCGCGAGCTGCTCAAGCGCGCACGCCCCGACACCTTCGAGGACATCATCGCGCTGGCCGCGCTGTTCCGTCCCGGCCCGCTGGGCTCGGGAATGGACCGCGAATGGGTCGACCGCAAGCACGGCAACACCGAAGTCTCCTACCCGCACGAATCGCTGGAACCGGTGCTGTCGCCGACCTACGGCGTCATCGTGTACCAGGAACAGGTGATGCAGATCGCCCAGGTGCTGGCGGGCTACACGCTCGGCGGCGCCGACATGCTGCGTCGCGCGATGGGCAAGAAGAAGCCCGAGGAGATGGCCAAGGAGCGCGCCAAGTTCGAAGCCGGCTGCGCCGAGCGCGGCATCGCCGCGCGCCAGGCCAGCCCGATCTTCGACCTGATGGAGAAGTTCGCCGAGTACGGCTTCAACAAGTCGCACTCGGCCGCCTACGCGCTGGTCGCCTACCAGACCGCCTGGCTGAAGGTGCACTACCCGTCGGAGTTCATGGCCGCGGTGCTGTCGTCGGACATGGACAATACCGACAAGGTCACCTCCTTCCTCGACGAATGCCGGGTGATGGGGCTGACGGTGCTGCGTCCGGACGTCGACGAATCGGCCTACATGTTCGAGGCCAAGGACGCGACCACGATCCGTTACGGCATTGGCGCGGTGAAGGGTGTCGGCCGCGGCGCCTGCGAGGCGATCGTGGAAGCGCGCCGCGCCGGTCCGTTCGCTGACCTTCTCGACTTCGCCAAGCGCGTCGACAGCGGCAAGCTCAACCGCCGCGCCCTGGAAGCACTGACCCAGGCCGGCGCGCTCGACAAGCTCGGCAAGAACCGCGCAAGCCTGATGCTGCAGCTGCCGGAAGTGCTCAAGGCCACCGACCAGCTGGCGCGCGAACGCGAGGCCGGCCAGGTGTCGCTGTTCGGCGGCTTCGACACGACGGCGCCGGCGCTGCACATCGACCTGCCCGAAACCGACGAGTGGCCGCTGACGCAGATCCTCAACGGCGAACGCGACACGCTCGGCCACTACCTCAGCGGCCATCCGTTCGATCCTTACCGCGATGAAGTCCGTGCCCTCATCGGCAACGACCTCTCGGGGCTCGAGAAGATCTGGGAGAACCGGCCCGAGCCGGCGCGCGGCAGCTGGCGCCAGGAAGTGGAGACGGTCGTCGCCGGCCAGGTCGTCGGCCTGCGCAAGAAGGGCGACAGCCAGATGTTCGTGCAGATCGAGGACGGCCGCGGCCGCATCGAATGCGCCTTCTTCAACGAGACCTACAGCGAGTTCGCGCAGTTGCTGGTGCGCGATCGCCTGCTGGTGATCCAGGGCAACCTGCGCGAGGACACCTTCAGCGGCGGCTTCGCGCTGCGTGCGGTGCGCTGCTGGGATTACGAGCAGGTATGCACGCGCAACGCGCAGCGGCTGTCGCTGCGGCTGGACCTGCGCGAGCCGGGTACGTGGCAGCGCGTCGATACGGTGCTGGCCGGCAATCGCCCGGGGTCCACGCCGATCCGCCTCGACCTGCTGGTGCGCAAGGGCAGCGCGGGCATGCTCGATCTCAACGGCACGCAGTCGGTGCGGATCGATGCGGAGCTGGCGTCGAAGCTGCGGGCGACGCCAGGCGTGCGGGCGGTGAAGGTGACCCTGGCCAAGCCCTGGGCCAGCTAGGGCGAACCAGGGCGCAGCGGAACGCCCGCTTCCGCCCTTGGGACCCTTCCCCGCAACGGGAGAAGGGTCAGGCGTCAGTAGGCCACCTGCACCCGCCAGTCACGCCGCGCATCGCGCACCACCAGCACCACCGCCTGCTGCTGCGAATCGAAGTTCCAGTCGGCAATCGCCTTGCCGTCGACGCTTATCGACGAAGGCTTGCGCACAACCCCATATACCGTCACTTCGACATCGCCCCACCACGGCGCGAACCCATCGTGGACGACGTGCGAAGTCACTGCTGCCCCGCGCCTGGACACTTCGCACGCATACGCCACGCGCAGCAGCGCCCCGCCCTTGTTGGCCAGGCTCTCGCCATCGTCCTGGTACAGCGACCCGCCGCACTCGCCACCGGCCCTGGGCAGGTACACCTGCAGCTGCAACGGCCCTGCCGGCTTCTCGCCGGTGTGCTGCACCACCGCCTGCATCGGCACGATCGCCCCGGCGCGCGCAAACAGCGGCGTCGCCGCCGGGCGCGGGTCGAGCTTGATCGGATCCTTCTGGGCAACATGGCGTTGCGAGGTGCCGAACGCATACCATTCGCCCGGCGGCAGCACGATCTGGTGCGCATCCATCCGCTCGTTGCTCACCGGCGCGACGAACAGGTCCGGACCGAACAGGAAATCGCGATCGTTGCCGTAGAACGCTTCCGCCTGCGGGTACTGCAGGAACACCGGCCGCATGATCGGCAGGCCGTTGCGCGAATTCTCCTCGGCCGCAGTGTAGAGATACGGCATCAACCGGTAACGTAGCTCGATCGCCTCGCGACGCAGCGCCTCATGCTGCGGACCGTCCACCCAGGCTTCGTGCGGGCGCGTATCGGTCGCGGCATGGTTGCGGAACACCGGATTGAACGCGCCCAGCTGGAACCAGCGCGTCAGCAGGTCCGGCGGTGGCGAGCCGATGAAGCCGCCGACGTCGTCGCCGGCCAGCGCCATGCCCGACAGTCCCAGGCTCAGCAGGTTCGGCGTGCTCTGCGCCAGGTGGTGCCAGGTCGCACTGTTGTCGCCGGTCCAGGTCGCCGCATAGCGTTGCGTTCCGGCATAGGCGGCACGCGTCAGCACGAACGGCCGCTGCTCCGGTTGCAGCTTCAGCAGGCCCTCGTAGGTCGCGCGGGCATTGAGCATGCCGTAGACGTTGTGGATGGCCCGGTGGTCGCGCTGGCTGCCGTCGTCCATGCGATGCACCGCGTCGGGCGACATCGTGTTGCCGGGCACGTTGAACACCGACGGCTCGTTCATGTCGTTCCAGTAGCCGGCCGCGCCCATCGCGCTGAAGTCGCGGTACAGCCCGCCCCACCAGTCGCGCACGCGCGTCAGGGTGAAGTCCGGGAAGACCGCGTCGCCCGGCCACACCTCCCCGATGTAAAGCGAACCGTCGGGGTTGCGGATGAAGGCATCGGCAGCCAGTCCCGAGTCAAACGGCGCATAGCCGGTGCCCGGTGCGTGCTTGATGTGCAGGTCGGTGATCAGCACCGTGCGCAATCCCTGCGCGCGCAGGTCGGCGATCATCTGCTCGAAGTGCGGAAACTGCTTGCGGTCGACCGTGAACGGCGCGTAGCCCTGCTGGTAGTCGATGTCGAGGTAGATCGCGTCGCTGGGAATGCGGTGCTCGCGCAACTGCGTGGCGATCTCACGGACCTTGCTTTCCGGCTTGTAGCTGTAGCGCGACTGCTGGAAACCGAGCGCCCACATCGGCGGCAGCGGCGTGCGTCCGGTCAGCGCGGTGTAGCGCTCGAGCACGCGCGCCGGTTGCGGGCCGGCGATGAAGTAATAGTCGAGCGCGCCACCTTCTGCGCCGAACGTGAAGTACTCCTCCGACTCCTTGCCGAAGTCGAAGCTGCTGCGTGAGGTGTTGTCGAAGAACAGGCCGTAGGCGGTTCCGGCGCGCAGGCCGATGAAGAACGGGATCGACTTGTACAGCGGATCGCTGTAGCCCTGCCAGCCGTAGGCGTCGGAGTTCCACATTGTGAAGGCGCGTCCGCGGCGGTCGAGCGGACCGGCCTTGTCGCCCAGTCCGTAGAAATGCGCGTCGGACGGCATCGCCTTCCAGCTGCGCACGCGCGGACCATGCGGGCTGTCGGACCAGGCCATCGGCATCTGCTCCGAATCTGCGAGCAGGAGATTGCCGGCACGGTCGGTGAACTCGACCCGCAGCGGCTGCTTGCGGATCACGGCAACGACCTCCGCGGCGCTGATCCGGACCGCATCGGCCGAATCGGCGACGTCGACGCGCGCAGGGGTCGCGGCCGGCAGCACCGCCCACGAGGCGGTTTCGTCGAAGCGGCCGTCAGGCGCCAGCGTGACCCGGAAGATGCCCTCGCAGACCGCGCTCACCCGCACCCGCGCCGGCCCCGAGGCGACCACGGCTCCCTTGGCCTGCACGTCCACCCGGTCGACCGCGCCGACATGCCGCCAGCCCTGCGCGGCCACCGGCGCGATGCCGGACAGCGCGCACGCCATCGCCGCCAGAGCGGCCCACCCACGTCCCTTCATCACGGCTCCCAAGACTCGCCCCTCCCGCTCCAGCGCGGCAAGGGGATTCAAACACGCGCCCGCGCCGGCCCGGCGCCAGCAGCCGATGAATACGACTTCATTGCCGTTGGCCGCCGATCGACGGCGATCGGTGGGATTGGCCGCGGTTGGGCGGCCGAGCGGCTCCCGCCACACGTCTCGGTACGGTCGCCCTGCCTCGGCTAGACTGTCGGCTTTCCGGCCAATGGCCCACGCATGAACCCGAACTACCTCGATTTCGAGCAGCCCATCGCCGACCTGGAAGCGAAGATCCAGGAGCTGCGCCACGCCAGCAACGCCCCGGCCGTGGACGTGGATGCCGAAGTACATGCGCTGCAGGACAAGCTGCGCGTGCGCACCGCCCAGATCTTCCGCGACCTGACCCCGTGGCAGGTGTCGCAGCTGGCCCGCCATCCGGCGCGCCCGTACACCAACGATTACATCCGCATCATCTGCGACGAGTTCCAGGAACTCGCCGGTGACCGCGCCTACGCCGACGATGCCGCCATCGTTGGCGGCCTGGGCCGCATCAACGGCCGCAGCGTGGTCATCATCGGCCATCAGAAGGGCCGCGATACCAAGAGCAAGATCAAGCGCAACTTCGGCATGCCGCGTCCGGAGGGCTACCGCAAGGCGCTGCGCCTGATGAAGCTGGCCGAACGTTTCCGCCTGCCGATCCTGACCTTCATCGACACGCCCGGCGCCTATCCCGGCGTCGGCGCCGAAGAGCGCGGCCAGTCCGAAGCCATCGCCCGCAATCTGCTGGAGATGAGCGAACTGAAGGTGCCGGTGATCTGCACCGTGATCGGCGAAGGCGGCTCCGGCGGCGCGCTGGCGATCGGTGTCGGCGACCGCACGCTGATGCTCGAGTACAGCACCTACTCGGTGATCTCACCGGAAGGCTGCGCCTCGATCCTGTGGAAGTCGGCCGACAAGGCCAAGGACGCCGCCGAGCAGCTCGGCCTGACCGCCAAGCGCCTGCTCGGCCTGGGCCTGGTCGACAAGCTGGTGCGCGAGCCGATCGGCGGCGCCCACCGCAACCCGCGACAGATGGCCACCCGCCTGAAGGCGGTGCTGCTCAACGAACTCGACATGCTCGAGGCGCTGCCCGTCGAGGATCTGCTGGACCGCCGCTACCGTCGCCTGCGCAGCTACGGCGCGTACGAAGCGGCCTGATCTGCCTTCTGTGCCGGCCTGAGGGCCTGCTGGCGCGGCCTGGCTGCCGCGCCCCACTGAGGGACCTGCTGCTCCCGCGAACCGGAGCATGAAGCAGGTCCCTCATTGCATGGGCGGCGGCACCTTCACATCGACGCGGCCCAGCAGCCGGTATTACTCGCGCCCGGGCCCGGCATGACGCCGGGCGGGAGCGTTGCCATGGTCATCACCCGCGTCGGCGTGCTGTCGGTCGCCAAGATCTTCGCCATCATCTCGGCCGTGTTCGGCCTGATCGCTGGCGTGCTGATGTTCCTGTCGTTCTCCGTCGGCGGCATGTCCGAGGTGGCGCAGGCCGACCCGGGCATGGCCTGGATCGCCGGCATGGGCGCGCTCGCCATCGTCATCCTGCCGATCTTCTACGGCGTGCTGGGCTTCATCGCCGGCGCGCTCTATGCATGGGTCTACAACGTCGCCGCGCGCTTTGTCGGCGGCATCGAGATCGAGACGCGCTGACGGCGCGGCCTGCCGGTCGCCTCACCACGCGCGCAGGTATTGCTCCGGCGCGTGCAGTTCGGCGTCGAGTTCGCGCGCGGCGCGACGCGGGAAGTACGGATCGCGCAGCAGTTCACGCGCCAGCAGCACCACGTCGGCATCGCCGCGTTCGATTACCGACTCGGCGTGGCCGGGCTCGGTGATCAGGCCGACGGCGCCGGTCGCGACCGCCGCCTCACGACGGATGCGCGCCGAGAACGGCACCTGGTAGCCAGGTTCCAGCGGAATCTTCGCACCGTGGACGAGGCCACCGCTCGACACGTCGATCAGGTCGACACCACGCGCGGACACGATCCGCGCCAGTTCCACGCTCTGCTCGACGTCCCAGCCGCCCTCGGCCCAGTCGGTCGCGGAAATGCGCAGCCATAGCGGCAGGCGTTCGGGCCAGACCTTGCGCACCGCGTCGAGCACTTCCAGCAACAGCCGCGTGCGGTTCTCGAAGCTGCCGCCGTAGGCGTCGTCGCGCTGGTTCGACAGCGGCGAGAGGAACTGATGCAGCAGGTAGCCATGCGCGGCGTGCAGCTCGATCAGGCGAAAGCCGGCGGCATGCGCGCGCCACGCGGCCGCGGCGAAGTCGTCGACGAGGTTCTTCAACTGCGCCTCATCGAGCGCGACCGGCACCGGCGAGGTTTCACTGAAGGCCAGCGCCGACGGCGCCACCGGCGTCCAGCCGCCATCGGCATGGGTCACCGCGATGCCGCCCAGCCATGGTGGCGCGACGCTGGCCTTGCGCCCGGCGTGGCCGAGCTGGATGCCCGGCACGGCGCCCTGGCAGGCCATGAAGCGGGCGATGCGCGCCCAGGCTTCGGCCTGGCGGTCGTTCCACAGGCCGGTGTCGGCTGGCGAGATGCGGCCTTCGGCCGATACGGCCGTGGCCTCGGCGATGATCGCCCCGGCGCCGCCGACGGCGCGGCTGCCCAGGTGCACCAGGTGCCAGTCATTGGGGACGCCATCGACCGCCGAGTACTGGCACATCGGTGCCACCACCAGTCGGTTGCGCAGGGTCAGCGAACGTTGCTGGAAGGGGTCGAATAGCCGGGCCAAAACCGTCTCTCCATGGAAAGTGCGCGGGAAGCTGCGCAAAGGTGCGTGTAGTTGCAGGTAGATGGTGCGTCCACCGCGCCGGCAACACAGCACCAACGATGGGTTGCTGCATTCCAATGCCGTGGCACCATCGGCAGATGCCTCCCGCACCCACGCCCCTGTTGCCTGCAGCCCTCCATGACCGGCCCGATGCGCCGCTGTGCGTGGGCTATAGCGGTGGCCTGGATTCGGGCGTGCTGCTGCACCTGCTGGCGAGCACGGCCGGGGGTCGGGGGCTGCGGGCGCTGCACGTGCATCACGGCCTGCATCCACAGGCCGACGCATGGGCGGAACACTGCGCGCGGACCTGCGCAACGCTGGGCGTGCCGCTGACGGTGGTGCGGGTCAGCGTGATCCGTGACGGCGACGGCCCCGAGGCGGCGGCCCGCGTGGCTCGGCACGGCGCCTTTGCCGAGGCGCTGGCGCCGGGTGAAGTGCTGGCGCTGGCGCACCACCGCGACGATCAGGCCGAGACCCTCCTGCTGCGCGCGCTGCGCGGCTCCGGCAGCGACGGCCTGGCGGCGATGCGGCGCTGGCGCGATTTCGGCGCCGGCCGGCTGTGGCGCCCCCTGCTCGACCATGGCCGCGCCGATCTGCTGACCTACGCGCAGGCGCAGGGCCTGGCCTGGATCGACGACCCCAGCAACAGCGACACCCGCTTCGATCGCAACTTCCTGCGCCAGCGCGTGATGCCGCTGTTGCGCGAGCGCTGGCCGCACGCCGACGCTGCACTGGCTCAGTCTGCAGCCCTGTCGGCACAGGCCCGCGACCTGCTCGAAGCAGGCGACGCCCAGGCGCTGGCCAGCGTCGCCACCGCCGATCCGCACTGCCTCTCGCGCCAGCGTTTGCTGGCGATGCCGGCGACCCGGCGCGCGCGCGCGTTGCGACGCTGGATCACGGGCCTCGGCCTGCCTGCGCTGCCGGCGAATGGCATCGCCTGCATCGAAACCGACGTGCTCGCCGCCGACGACGACGCGCAGGCGCTGTTCGCCTGGCAGGGCGCGGCGGTGCGCAGCTGGCGAGACCTGCTGCATGCCGATGCCATCCGCCCGCACATGCCCCTGGACTGGCGTGGCGCGTGGAGCGGGCAAGCGCCACTGGCGCTGCCCCAAGGTGGGCTGCTGAGCCTGGAAGGTGCACCGTCACTCGACGGCGAGGTGATCGTGCATGCGCGCCACGGCGGCGAACGCTTCATCCAGCCCGGCCGCCCCCATTCGCACGCGCTCAAGCACGTGCTGCAGGATCTCGGCATCCCGCCATGGCAACGCGAGCGCCTGCCCCTGCTGAGCGATGCCGCCGGCCAGCTGCTCGCCATCGCCGACCTGGCCTATTCGGCGCCGTTCGATGCCTGGCTCCGCCAGCGCGGGGCGCGGCTGGTCTGGGGCGATACCTGAGGCCGCCGGCCCGGCGGAACCGCGCCGGATGGCACATTGGCCGGCTGCGGCAATTGACCCCCGCCGGGCACGGTCGCAAACTTCGCCCATGTCGCGCAAAACCGCCAATGAAGCTGCCGCTTCCGCCTCGCCCGTCAGCGATTTCGAACAATCGCTCGATGCACTCGAACAACTGGTCGAGAAGATGGAACACGGCGAGATGAGCCTCGAGGACTCGCTGGCCGCGTACGAACGCGGCGTGGGTCTCTACCGTCGTTGCCAGACGGCACTCGAGCAGGCCGAGCTTCGCGTGCGCCTGCTCAGCGATCCGCAGAATCCGGCCGCCGCCGAGCCATTCGCCGGACTGACGCCGCAGTCGCCCACGCCGTCTGACTTCCGCGATGTCTGACACCCACGATGCCTGATGCACGTGAAGTCTGACCTGGCCGGCTGGCGCGAGCGCGCCGACGCCGCGCTCGCGCGAGCCCTGCCCGACCCTTCGCTGCCGCCGCAGCGCCTGACTGCCGCCATGCGCCACGCCGTGCTGCTCGGCGGCAAGCGCATGCGCCCGCTGCTGGTCTACGCCAGCGGTGTCGCACTTGGCGCCAAGGTCGATGCGCTCGATGCACCGGCAGTGGCGGTCGAACTGATCCACGCCTACTCGCTCGTGCATGACGATCTGCCGGCCATGGACGACGACGCCCTGCGCCGCGGCCAGCCGACCGTGCACGTCGCCTTCGACGAAGCCACTGCGATCCTCGCCGGCGACGCCCTGCAATCGCTGGCGTTCGAAGTGCTGGCGGCGGCGCCGGTGGCCGACGCCATCCGGGTCTCTTTGCTGCGCACGCTCGCCACCGCTTCTGGTGTCGGCGGCATGTGCGGTGGCCAGGCACTCGACCTGGCCGCGACCGGCAATGGCGCTGCGCTATCGGTCGCCGATCTGGAGCGCCTGCACGCCCTCAAGACCGGCGCGCTGATCCGTGCGGCGGTGCGCATGGGCGCACTGTGCGGTGGCGCGTCCGATCTCGAACTGGACGCACTGGATCGCTACGCCGATGCGCTCGGCCTGGCGTTCCAGGTGCGCGACGACATCCTCGACATCGAGGGCAACAGCGCCACCCTAGGCAAGACTGCAGGCAAGGACGTCGCCCAGGACAAGGCGACCTTCCCGGCGTTGATCGGCCTGGGCGCTTCGCGTGCGCGGCTGCAGGAATTGAGCGCGGCGATGACGGCCGCGCTGGCGCCGTTCGGCGCACGCGCGGATGCGCTGGCCGCGTTGGGCAGGCTGGCGATCGAGCGCGATCGCTGAGCTGTCCTTGGGTGTCCCGGGTGCGGCCTTTGGCCTTACCCGGGCTACCGGGCGGAAGTAGCCCGGGTAAGGCCAAAGGCCGCACCCGGGTACCGATGTCGAGCGGCTACTTCACCAGGCGCAGCGTGAACGGGTAGCGGTAGCTGACGCCCTCGTTCGACTTCACCGCGGCGATGATCGTGAACACCAGCCAGGCCACGCCGATCACCACCCATGCCGGGATCGCGATCAGGAAGCCGATGCCCAGGGTGATGAACACCAGCACCCACAGCGCGAAGAACACGATCGCGATGGTGATGTTGTAGTTCAGTGCTTCCTTGGCCTGGTCCTCGACGAAGGGCATGGTGTCCTTCTTCAGCAGCCAAATGATCAGCGGGCCGAGGAAGGTGCCCCAGCCGCCGATGCCGGACGTCAGCACCGCACCGGCGATCGCCGACAGGTGCGCGAACATCGCCCACTGCCGTTGCTCTGCCGAAATGTCGCCGGCATGGCTTTCCGGCGGCGGCGGAGGCGCGGAGTACGGGCTCGGATCGTTCGGGTTTTCGCTCATTACGGTCTGCTCCCTCGACTGTTGGGGTCACTTTCCGCTTGGGACCGGGCCGGGTCAAGCCTCTTCCCCCCTCCCCTTCGCCATGCGAAAGGGAGGGTCTGAGCATCACTCGGTGGTTTCTCCCGCCACCGTCATCCGACTGACCAGGATCGAGCCGGTGCGCAGGTGCGAGCGCGGGTCGACATCGCTGCCGACCGCCTCGATCGCGGCGAACATCGACTTGAGGTTGCCCGCGACCGTGATGCCGTCGACCGGGTACTGGATCTGCCCGTTCTCGATCCAGAAACCGGCGGCGCCACGCGAGTAATCGCCGGTGACGGTGTTGACGCCCTGCCCCATCAGCTCGGTGACGAGCAGGCCGCGCCCCATCCCGGCCAGCATCGATTCGAAGTCGCCGGCGTTGGCCTCGACCTGGAGGTTGTGCACGCCGCCGGCATTGGCGGTGGTCTGCAGGCCGAGCTTGCGCGCGGAGTAGCTGCCCAGGATGTAACGCTGCAGCACGCCGCCCTTCACCAGCGGCGCTTCACGCGTGGCCACGCCTTCGGCGTCGAACGAGCTGGAACGGAAACCGCGCTGCAGGAACGGCAGTTCGTCGATGGCGAACCAGTCGGGGAACAACTGCGTGCCGGCCGAATCGACCAGGAAGCTGGCACGACGGTACAGCGCACCGCCCGAGACGGCGCCGAGCAGATGCCCGATCAGCGAGCGCGACATTTCGGCGGCGAACAGCACCGGGTATTCGCCGGTGGCAATCTGCCGCGGCTGCAGGCGCGAGGCGGCGCGCTGGGCGGCCTTGCGGCCGATCGTCGCGGCCGACTCGAGGTCGTCGGCGGACAGGCCGATGCTGTACCAGCCATCGCGCTGCATCGCGTCGCCGCGGCCGGCGATCAGGGCACAGCCGAGGCTGTGCTGGGTGCTGCGCTCGCGACCGATGAAACCGTGCGAGTTGGCGTAGACGCTGATGCTCTCGCCGGTGCCGACCGAAGCGCCATCGGAATTCTCGATGCGCGCATCGGACTCGCGCCCGGCCTGCTCGCAGGCCAGCGCCAGGTCGATCGCGCGGTCGGCATCGATCACCCAGGGGTGCCAGGAGTCGAACTCGCGCAGGTCGCGCGCCATCAGCCCGGCCTCGGCCAGGCCGGCGGCCGGATCGTCCTCAGTGTGCAGGGCGATCGCGCAGGCCTGCTCGACGGTGGCGCCCAGGCTTTCCTCGCGCAGGTCGGCGGTGCTGGCGCTGCCCTTGCGCTGGCCGAAATAGACGGTGACGGCGATGCCGCGGTCGCGGGTCGATTCGACCGTCTCGACCTCGCCCATGCGGACGTTCACGTTGAGCCCGGATTCCTCCGAGCACGACACCTCGGCCTGGGTGGCGCCGCTGGCGCGGCAGCGCTCCAGCAGGCGCTGCGACACCTCCGCCAGGGACTCCAGGCGGGCATGGCTGTCACCGAGGGATGCAGCGTATTGGGGAGTCAGTTCGTTCAATGGCTTATCCTTGTTGCCTGCCGTTCCGCGGGCCTGGGCCCTGGAACCTGTTTTTGCCCTCCGCGGCGCCGACGACGGCGTCCGGGGAGATTTCGGGAAGAAGTGTCATGCGTGGTAGAGACGAAGAATCCGGCGAGTTCCTCAGCCCCAGCCGCAGCCAGAACCGGCGCGAGGCGCTGGAGGTGCTGGCCCTGGGCGAGAAGCTTGTGGCGCTGACCGAGGCGCAGCTGGCCAAGCTGCCGGTGCCCGACTCGCTGCTGCCGCACATCCGCGAGTGCAAGCGCATCACCGCCAACATCGCCCACAAGCGCCAGCTGGCGTTCCTGGCCAAGCAGATGCGGCGCGAGGACGACGAGGTCCTGGATGCGCTGCGCGATGCGCTCGACGAGGACGGCGAGGCGGCGAGGCGCGAAGTCGCGGCCATGCACCGCGTCGAAGCCTGGCGCGAGCGCCTGATCGCCGACGGCGACCCGGCCCTGGCGCAGCTGCTCGACGAATACCCGGCGGCCGACCGACAGCGCCTGCGCCAGCTGGTGCGCAATACCATCGACGAGCGCAACCGCAACAAGCCGCCGCATTCGTTCCGCGAGCTGTATCGGGAGCTGCGCGGAGTGATCCTGGGTGCGGCCGGCGACTCCGCCGACGACAACGACAACGACGAATAGCCGTTTGCCCTCATCCGCCCTCCGGGCCCCTTCTCCCGCATGCGGGAAAAGGGATAGGGACTGACGCGGACATCACGCCTGCGTACCACCCACCGTCAGCTGGTCGATCAGCAGCGATGGCTGGCCGACGCCGACCGGCACGCTCTGGCCGTCCTTGCCGCAGACGCCCACGCCTTCGTCCAGCGCGAGGTCGTGGCCGATCATCTTCACCCGCTGCATCGTTTCCGGGCCGTTGCCGATCAGCGTGGCGCCCTTCACCGGCGCGGTGATCTTTCCATCCTCGATCAGGTACGCCTCGGTCGCCGAGAACACGTACTTGCCGCTGGTGATGTCGACCTGGCCGCCGCCGAAGTTGACCGCGTACAGGCCCTTCTTCACCGAACGGATCATCTCTTCCGGATCGTGCTGGCCGGCCAGCATGTAGGTATTGGTCATGCGCGGCATCGGCAGGTGCGCGAACGATTCGCGACGGCCATTGCCGGTCGGTGCCATGCCCATCAGGCGTGCGTTGAGCGTGTCCTGCATGTAGCCGACCAGGACACCGTCCTCGATCAGCGTGGTGCAGTTGGTCGGCGTGCCTTCGTCGTCGACGTTGAGCGAACCGCGCCGGCCCGGCAGGGTGCCGTCGTCGACGATGGTGACGCCCGGCGATGCGACACGCTGGCCCATGCGGCCGGCGTAGGTCGAGGTGCCCTTGCGGTTGAAGTCGCCCTCCAGTCCATGACCGACGGCTTCGTGCAGCAGCACGCCCGGCCAGCCACTGCCGAGCACGACCGGCATGATGCCGGCCGGTGCATCGATCGCTTCGAGATTCACCAGCGCCTGGCGCAGCGCCTCGCGTGCGAGCTGCTCGGGCTTGTCGCCATCGAGCAGCTCGGCGTAGCTGTAGCGGCCGCCGCCACCGGCGTAGCCGCTTTCGCGACGGCCGCCGTGCTCGACGATCACCTGCACGTTGAGGCGCACCAGCGGTCGCACGTCGGCCGCGAGCACACCGTCGCTGCGCGCCACCAGGATGGTGTCGACGCCGCCGGACAGGCTCACCATCACCTGCTGCACGCGCGGGTCGGCGGCGCGCAGCATGCGGTCGATGCGACGCAGCGCTTCGACCTTGGCCTCGTTGGCGTAACCGTCGATCGGATCTTCGGGTACGTAGAGTTCGCGACCGCCGCCGCGCACCAGCGCGTGCGGTGACTGGGTCGAACCGTCGCGCGCGATGGCGCGGGCGGACTTCGATGCGGCCAGCAATGCCTGCGTGTTGATCTCGTCGGAATAGGCGAAGCCGGTCTTCTCGCCGCTGATCGCGCGAACACCCACGCCCTGCTCGATCGAATGCGCACCGTCCTTGACGATGCCGTCCTCGACCGTCCAGCTCTCGCGACGGGCGTGCTGGAAGTACAGGTCGCCGAAGTCGACGCCCGGTCCAAGCAGCGTGCCGAAGGTGCGTTCGAGGCCGCCAGCATCGAGCCCGGCGGGCAGCAGCAGGCGGGTTTCGGCGATCTGGATGGGCAGGGTCATCGGGTCAGGGGGCTCGGAGGTCTGGGGCTTTGGATGCGGGAAATGACGTTATACGCCGGACAAGATGCGGGCGAAGTGGCCATCTTCCAAGGCAGGAACTGGCAAGGGGCCTGCGGGAGGGGCTTCAGCCCTCCCCCAGAGTCACCTTGAGTCAACGCGAGGGCGGCACCGTGGTCTGGGCCCTGCCCTGCTCGCTTCCGACCACTTCGACCTTGGGCTCTTTCCACGGCCCGGTGACGCGGTAGGTGCGCGAGGCCATCTGCCCCAGCGGCTTCTGCAGCACCGCATTGGCGGCAGCGCCAATTGCCGCGCCGACCGGCCCCGCGGCAATCGCGCCGGCCACGGTCAACAGGTTGCCGGCCTTGGGCCGCACTTCGATGGTCTGGTCGAAACTCTGCGCGCGCAGGTTGGCACTGCCGCTGATGCTGATCTGCGCGGCCGGACCGTCGATGGAAATGGCGTCGCTGTGGGCGGTGCCCGCGCTGAAACGCACCTTGCCGCCGGCGTGATTGAAGGCAAAGCCCTTGGAGAAGAAGTCGCGGAAATCCAGCATCAACCGGCGCGGCAGCTGCGCCAGGCTGAGCAGGCCGAGCACGCGACCGGCACCGGGTTCGACTTCGAGCAGGCGACCGTCACGGAGGTCGGCATCCAGCGAGCCTTCCAGCGTTGCCAGGTTGAAATCGGCGGGACTGCCGTTCCAGCCGGCCGCAAAGTGCATCGTGCCGATACCGCCGGCCAGCTGCTGGCTCATGCCGAAGCCGCCCAGCAACGCGCCAAGATCCTTGCTGTCGATCTTCACGTCCATCTGCGTGCGCGCGGCAGCGCCGCGTCCGCTCCAGTCGCCGCTGACGTCGAGGTTCTGGCCGGGGCTGCGCATGCGCAGCTGTTCGAAACGCATGCCGTTGCTGGACGGCCGCGTGCGCAGGTTTGCCTCGCCCAGGCGCGCGTCGACCATGCGCAGGTCGGCGATGTCGATGTTGAGTGGCGGAATCCTTGCCGGATTGAAGCCATCGTTGCCTGCCGTCGCAGCGGGTGCAGGTGGCACGGGTGAAGCGGGCGCCGGCGTGGCCGCGCCTGTCGCTGCGGCGGGCGCCTTGGGCGCACGCCAGTACACGCGGTCGAACCGTCCCGCGATGGCCGCACCCTCACCCGCGGGGATCAGCACGGCACCGCGCAAGGCGGCGCCATCGACCTGCACGGCGGTGGCGCCCTGTGCCGCCGGCACGACGATCAGGCGCGTGTCGGCGAAGGCGCCACCCACCAGGTTGAGGCGCTGCGCGGTGACATCGATACGTTGCAGGGCAAGGCCGCCGCCACTGCCGCCGTACATCATGGCAACCCAGTCGATTGCATCCAGCACCGGAGCTCGTCCGGTCGCCACCAGGCCGTGTGCCGGCGGCGCTTCGTCGACCCGCGCGCCGCCCAGGGCGATGCGCACACCGGTCTGCGACTTGCCCGCCGCGTCGTCGCGACTGCGCGCGCGCACCGAGACAAGGTCGCCGAGGGTGACGCGGATGTCATCGCTTCCCATCGGCAGCGGTGCATCGATCGACGCGGCAAGCGCATCGCCAGCCGGCTTTCGCAGCGGCGCCGGCAGGTTGAGCGAGGTGCCGACCAGGTCCGAGCGAAGCTGCAGCATCGTGGGCGCGGCACGACCCTTCGCCGCCTTCGCAATGCCGATGCCGACCGTCCAGCGCGAACGACCGTCGACGTGCGGCTTGAGCCAGGCCATTTCCGGTGCGCGATCGAGTAGGTCGGCGATGGCCATGTCGGCGTCGAGGTCGGCCTCGAATACGTGCGTCTTGTCGCTCACGTACTGGTCGCCGGCAAGCAGGGTCAGGCGCCCGGGCTGGCCGTCGTGGCGTACGCGCAGATCCTTCGCGCCAAAACCGCCGCGCGCATACTCGGCGCGACCGTTGACCTGGTCGAAGGCCAGCTTCCAGCGCGGGTCGGCGAGCTTGGCGTCCTTGAGTTCGACCGTTCCGCCGATGTCCGTCACCGCGCCGCGCACCAGTGGCATGTTCATGTCGAAGCCGACGCGGGCGGCACCACCGGCCACGACGTTGTTCAGGGTGTCGGCGTGATCGTGCTGCAGCGGGCTGTCGCGCAGCAGTGCCAGTAGCTGGGCGGCATCGGCGCCGCCCTGGGCCTTCACCGTCAACGCGCCGCCACCGTAATGGTCGATGCCCGCGCGAATCTGGTCGATCGCGACACCGGCCAGCCTGCCGTGGCCTTCGACCGTGAAACCGTCGGCAATGAAGGCGACATCGGCATCGAGTCCTTCCGCCGCCGGCCAACCGGGCTGGAACTTGACGACGGCATCTTCCAGCTGCGCCACCGCCTCGAAGCGACCGTTGCGGTCGCGGAAGGGCCAATCGTCGAGGTCGCCCGACACCACCGCGTGGCCGTTGCGCAGGCGGCCGCCCTGCAGCGCCGAGTCGAGCCACTCGATCACGCGCGGCGCCATCTTGTGGTGGATCCAGAAGCCCTTGGCGACCGGCACCTGGGTTTCATCGATGTCGGCGGCGATGTCGATCCAGGGCCGCGAACCATCGCCCTGCCACCACAGTCCGCCACGCGCCTGCACGCCGAAACCGTTGCCCTTGATCGCAAGCGCCGGCGTGCCGACGCGCCAGCCAGCGCCCTCGCGCCAGCCGCTGACCAGGCCCTGCAGGGCAACGGTCTGGGCGACGCCGAAACCGCGCGGCCAGTCGAACACCATCGGCGACTTGGGGTCGAGCACGAGGCTGAAGCCATCGGCATCGCCATCGAACTCGCCGGCCAGTCCGCTCAGGCCCGGAGCATTGCCGGCGGGCTTGAATCCGAATGCAGCGATGCGCGCATGCGTGCGCATCGGTCCACCGCGCACGCCGGCAACTTCTATCCGCTGCAGCGACACCTGCGGCGCGGTGCTGTAGAGCCACTGGCGCAGCCCCGGCTCGAGGCGATCGCTGAGTGCGGCGGCAGCGAGGAGCGGGCCGGCGTCGATACGATCGGCCACGATCGCGTAACGGGTACCGCCGGCGATGGCCAGGCCGTCGAGTTTCTGCGCGTGGCCGGCACTGTCGATGCGCAGCCTGGGTGCGTCCGCGCGCCAGCCGCCATCGACCAGGCGCCAGCGCGCCCGCGTCTCGATGTGCGGAAACAACACGCGCGGCACCGAGCCGTTGGCCAATGCCGCGCCACGCAGGCCGACACGGTCGAGCGCCGCATCAACGATGACTTCGGTAATGCGGTGGCCACGCAGTTGCGCCCATGCTTCCGCGCGTCCCTGTCCGGACTCGCTGCCGACACCGGCCAGTTGCAGCAACGGCCCCCACGCGGCCAGGTCGGCGCGGCGCGTGCCCAGGTACGCCCTGCCATCACCTTGCTTGCGATCGAAGTCGAACACCGCGTCCAGCGGCGACATGGCCGCGCCAGGCACGCCCACGCTCGGCCAGGCGCGCACGCCGGCGCGCACGCGCGGGCCGTCGACGCGAAGGCGCAGGTCGATGCGGGGAATGCGGGCGTCGATGCCCAGCTGCGGCGCCATGATGGTCAGCTTGCCGCCGATGACCTGCAACTCGCCCAGGCCTTCCAGCGCCGACAGCGGATCGCGTGCAGCCTGTTCCTGGCCCGGCAGGCCGCGCACCTTCCAGCGCGCGTCGTCGCTGCGCTCCAGGGTCAGGTCGAGGCCGCGCAGGCGCAGCTCCGAGAATGCATGGCCAGGCAGCAGGCCGGCGTACACCGACACCAGCATTTCGGTGTCGCCGACCGTGAAGGCTTCATCGCCGGCACCCACGCGCAGGTTGTCCAGTCGCAGCAGCGGCCCGCGCCGGGTCCAGTCCGTCTCGACCTTGTCGAACGACACCGGCCTGCCGGCACGCTCACTGAGCCATGCCGCGACGCGCTTGGGGTTGCTCTCCGCCAACGGCAGCAACTGGCTGGCGATGGCCAGCACCAGCGCGATCAGCACCAGCACCAGCGCGGTGGTGTAGACCAGGCCGCGACGGGCGATGCGCAGACGGCGGCGCATGGGGGTCGGCATCAACCGGCTCCGTGCGCGAACGGCGACAGGCAGCCGTTGCGCCGCGAACGCATCGCCGGCCTCCGGCAATCCTGATGTCCCTGCCCGCTAGCGTTGCCCGTCGTCCACTGCCGACCCAGGCACTTGTCAGAGCAGGACAACATCAAACTGCTCCTGCGCGTACTGGTCGTCGGCCTGGAAGCGGATCGACTTGGCAAGGAACTCTTCGAGCTCGGCCACCGCCGCCGACTCCTCGTCGGTGATGCGGGCGACCACTTTCGGCGAGGCGATCACCAGCAGCCGTTGCGCGTCGAACTGGCGCACCTGGCGGACGATGTCGCGGAATATCTCGTACGTCACCGTTTCCGGCGTCTTCAGCGTGCCGCGCCCGCCGCACTCGTGGCACGCCTCCGACAGCTGGCGCTCCAGGCTTTCGGTGGTGCGCTTGCGCGTCATCTCGACCAGGCCCAGCGGCGAGAACTCGTACACCGTGGTCTTGGCGTGGTCGCGCGCCAGCGACTTTTCCAACTGCCGCAGCACCTGGCGCTTGTGCTCGGAATCGGTCATGTCGATGAAGTCGATGATGATGATGCCGCCGAGGTTGCGCAGGCGCAGCTGGCGTGCCACCGACTGCGCCGCCTCGAGGTTGGTGCGGTACACCGTTTCCTCCAGGTTGCGCTGGCCGAGGAAGGAACCGGTATTGATGTCGACCGTGGTCATCGCCTCGGTCTGGTCGATCACCAGATAGCCGCCGGACTTCAGCGGCACTTCCTTGTCCAGTGCGCGCTGGATCTCGTCCTCGACGCCGTACAGGTCGAAGATCGGGCGGGCACCGGTGTAATGCTCGATCTTCTCGTCCAGGCCGGGCATGTACTGCGCCGCGAACACGCGCAGGCGCTCGCAGGTCTCGCGCGAGTCCACGCGCACCTTCTCGACGTCCTTGCGCATCAGGTCGCGCACCGCGCGCAGCGGCAGGTTCAGGTCTTCATACACGCGCTCGCCGACGCGGGCGCTGCGCGAGCGCTCCTCGATCAGGCCCCAGACCCGGCCCAGGTAGGCCACGTCCTCGGCCAGCTGTTCCTCCGGCTGGCCTTCGGCGTTGGTGCGCACGATGTAGCCGTGGCTGTCGCCGGACGGCGCCAGCGAGGTGATGTGCGATTTCAGGCGGGCACGCTCGGCCTCGTCCTCGATGCGCGCCGACACGCCGACCACGCGCGTGCGCGGCAGCAGCACCAGGTAGCGCGAGGGAATGCTCAGCTGGGTGGTGAGTCGCGCGCCCTTGCTGCCGATCGGGTCCTTGACCACCTGAACGATGATGTCCTGGCCCTCGCGCAGCAGCTCGGCGATCGGCCGCGTCGGCGTCGGCGGCAGGGGGGCCTCCTCGCCTTCGCTGGCGCCTTCGGCGACCGGCACCGGCTTGACGATGTCGGCCGCGTGCAGGAACGCCGCGCGCTCCAGCCCGATCTCGACAAACGCCGCCTGCATGCCCGGCATGACCCGCTGGACCTTGCCCTTGTAGATGTTGCCGACGACACCGCGGCGCCAGCCGCGTTCGATGTGCAGTTCCTGGAGCATGCCGTTTTCGACGACGGCAACGCGGGTTTCGCGGGGCGTAACGTTGACCAGTATTTCTTCGGTCACTTCAACACTCCGAACTGGCGCAGCAAGGTGGCAGTTTCGTACAGCGGCAATCCCATCACGCCCGAGTAGCTGCCGGACAGGCGCGTGGTGAACGCTTCGGCCAGTCCCTGGATCGCGTACGCGCCCGCGCGCCCGTGCGGCTCGCCGCTGGCAACGTAGTCGTCGATCTGCGACTGGCTGAGCTGGGCGAAGGTGACTTCGGAAACCGAGACGGCCTGCGCCTCGCGCGACGGCGAAACCAGCGACACTGCCGAGATCACCTGGTGGGTGCGTCCGGAGAGCCTGCGCAGCATCGCCGCGGCATCGGCATCGTCGGCCGGCTTGCCGAACACTTCATCGTCGAGCACGACCTCGGTGTCGGAGCCGAGCACGACCGCGCTGGGGTTGCCCACCACCCTGAGCAGGCCGGCTCCGGCCTTCTCGCGGGCGACGCGGCGCACGTAGGATTCGGCCGGCTCGCCGGGCTGCGGGTGCTCGGGGATGTCGAGGTCGAGCACGCCGAACTCCAGGCCGGGCTGGCTCGACAGGAGCCGGCCCAGCAACTCGTGCCGGCGGGGGGATTTGGAGGCGAGGTAAAGCATCTGCGAAAGCATAACCCGCGCTGACTGCGCGGCAGCGCGCGCAACCTCATTCAACCCCGACCGGGCTCACGAATCGTTCACTGCACCATCCAGACCCTACCCCCAACCCCAAGGAGTCGTTCATGTCCCAGCTGTCCACCCGGATGAAGTCCACGCCGACCAAGTCTTCCCGCCTCGCCCTGCGGCCGCTCGTGCTGGCCGCCGCCCTCGCCTTCGGAGCCATCCCCGCCGTGAGTCCCGCCCAGACCACACCGTACGTTGCGACCGACGGAACCCTGCTGTCGGTGTCGGCCCAGGCCGAGACCCGCCGCGCACCGGACATCGCCACCCTTTCCACCGGCGTGGTGACCCAGGCCGCCGACGCCAATTCGGCCATGCGCGCCAATGCCGAGCAGATGACCAAGGTGGTTTCGGCAATCAAGGCCGCCGGCATTGCCGAACGCGACATCCAGACCAGCGGCGTCAACCTCAACCCGCAGTACAAGTACGGCGAGAACCAGCCGCCGACGATCACCGGCTACCAGGCCCAGAACACCGTCAACATCACCGTCCGCGACATCGGCAAGCTCGGCAAGATCATGGATGCGCTGGCCGCCACCGGCGCCAACCAGATCAACGGCCCGACTTTCGACATCGACGAGGCGAACAAGGGCGAGGCCTACGACGAGGCGCGCCGTGCCGCGGTCGAGAAGGCGCAGACCCGCGCGCAGATGTACGCCAAGACGTTGGGCCTGAAGGTCCGCCGCATCGTCAGCATCAGCGAGGGCGGCAGTTTCGCGCCGCCGCGGCCGATGCCGATGATGGCGATGGCCCGCGGCAAGGAAGCCTTTGACAGCACGCCGATCGCCGCGGGCGAGAACACTCTGTCGGTCAGCCTCGACATCGTCTTCGAACTGGGCAACTGACCCCGGCGCGCGCCGGCACGCTGTACCCATCGGGCCCGCCGCGAGCGGGCCCGATCTTTGTACTTCAGACCCGCCGCGAGCGGGCCCGATCTTTGTACTTCAGGCCCGCCGCGAGCGGGCCCGTTCTTTTCTGCAACCCCGTCGTCGCCACTGGTGCGTTTGCCGCAAATGCAGACCACACCAGGAGGCACGCCATGTCGAATGCCATTGCCCTGCGTCACCAGGCCGGTTCGTTCCACGCCCCCGAACTCGACGGCAGCCGGATCGCTGCCGGCGCCGGCGCGATCGCCGTCAATGCGGTGATCGCCATGCTGCTGATGGTGCCGCTGGCGGATTACACGCCGCCGGTGGAGGAAACCGCCATCCAGGTCATCGAGATCCTGCCGCGCAAAATGGTCGAGACGCCGCCGCCCGAGAAGGTGACGATCGAACGGACGCCGCCCCAGCCCACGTCCACGTCATCGCAACGACTGGCGCCGGCGGACGTTGCCGTTACCGAAGCCGTGGTCGACGCCCAGCCGGGTGATGAAGCGTTGCCGCCGCTGGATCGCGGCACTCCGGACGGGTCGGTGGGCGAGCCGGCGCAGCCGGCCAGCGCGTCGGTGTTGCAGGCGTTGTCGGCACCCGCGCCGGCCTACCCGCGCGAGGCTGTGCGGCAGGGCCTGGTGGGCACGGTCGAGCTGGAGATACTGGTCGGCATCGACGGCCGTCCGCTGGAAGTGCGCGTGGTCCGCAGCAGCGGCCATCGCGCCCTCGATCAGGCGGCCAGGCGTGCGGTGCTGACGCAGTGGACGTTCCAGCCGGCGTTCCGCGATGGCCAGGCGGTGCAGGCGCTGGGGCGCGTGCCGATCGAGTTCAAGCTGGATCGTTGAGCGCGGTGCCCCGGGTGCGGCCTGCGGCCTTACCCGGGCTACTCCATTTGGGTGGGCCCCGGGTGCGGCCTGCGGCCTTACCCGGGCTACGTGGGTCTGTGTTGCGTGGATCCGCGGCGGGTCTGTGTAGCCCGGGTAAGCGGAGCGCACGGGGAAGTGCGCGTCAGGCGCGGTGATACGGATGGTTCGCCAGCAACGCCGCCGCCCGATACAACTGCTCGGCGGCGACCAGGCGCACCAGCATGTGCGGCAGCGTCAGCGGCCCAAGCGACCACGATTCGTCACCGCGCGCGATCACGTCCGGCGCATGCCCTTCAGGACCACCGATCAGTAAAGCCAGATCGCGACCCTGCCCTCGCCAATGCTCCAGCCGCTGCGCCAGCTGCTCGGACGACCAGGTGCGGCCGCGACCATCGAGGGTGACCACGCAGGCATTCTTCGGCAACGCGGCCAGCACGCGTGCGCCTTCGTCCTGGGTTGCGCGCGCGGCATCGCGGCCCTTGCCGCGCAGGCCGGGTTCGATCTCGACCAGCTCCAGCGGAAGCCAGTGCGACAGGCGCTTTTGATACTCGCCGAAACCCTCGGCCACCCAGCGTGGGGCACGTTCACCGACGGCGATCAGTTTCGCTTTCATCTGCGTGAATGTTACCGGTAGCGCGTCACGTTCCGGCGGACTGACTTGGCGGTGTCATCGTCCGGCCACGCCGGGCACCTAGGTTGCAGGCTCCCCCAGCCCCGCAGGAGCCGCAGATGAATGCGTTGGATCTCTCCCGCCGCCAGGTCCTCAAAGGTGGCGCCGCCGCCATGGCGGTTGGCGCCATGGGCAGCCTTGGCGCGTTGTACTCGCGTCAGGCGCTGGCCGCCGGCGACCCTACCCGACTTGCCCCGATTCCCGGCCGCTACGGCCCGCTCGCGCCGGTCGCCGACCGCGCCACCGGCCTGCCGCTGCTGCAGTTGCCGCGCGGCTTCAGTTATCGCTCCTTCGGTTGGAGCGGCGATGTGATGAGCGATGGCCAACCCTGCCCCGATCGCCACGACGGCATGGCCGTGGTCGGCTTGCGCCGCCCTGGTTCGGGACCGCGCGACAACAGGCACCACCATGGCGGCGACCACGGCCGCGGCCACGAACTCGTGTTGATCCGCAACCACGAACGCGGCGCTGCAACCCCGATCAACGCACCGGGCATGTATGACAGCGGCGACATCGGCGGCGGCCAGGTCGCCGGCGGTGGCACCACGACGATGACCTGGCGCCACGGCGAATGGCGCAGCATCGAGGCCAGCCTCGGCGGCACCCTGGTCAACTGCGCCGGCGGCCCTACTCCCTGGGGCAGTTGGCTGAGCTGCGAGGAAATCAAGACCGATGCAGTGTCGAGCACCGGCAAGAAGCACGGCTACGTCTTCGAAGTGCACGCCGAAGCCGAGCGCACCAGCGGCAGGCCGCTGATCGGCCTGGGCCGCTTCAGCCATGAAGCCGTCGCCATCGATCCGCGCACCGGCGTCGTCTACCTGACCGAGGACGACCGCAACAAGGCCGGCCTGTATCGCTTCATCCCCAACGACCGCGCCGGCCGTTACGGCTCGCTCGAACACGGCGGCCGCCTGCAGGCCGCGCGCGTGCGTCGCCAGCCCAACGCCGACCTCACCGTCGCGGCGATCGGCGACGAGTACGCACTGGAATGGGTCGACATCCCCGATCCGGACCTGGACAGCATCGCCGCCCCGTCCGGCTTCCCCGACATTTCCGCAGGCGAGACCCTCAGCGGCCCGTTCGCACAGGCCTGGAGCGCGGGCGCGCTGCGCATGAGTCGCGGCGAAGGCATCTGGCACAGCTACGGCAAGATGTTCATCGTCGACACCAGCACCGGCGTCGACGCACAGGGCCGCAAGGGCCGCGGCAACGGCGCGGTGTGGGTGCTCGACCTGCTCACCCAGCGCATGCGCGCACTGTTCGTCAGCGGCAACCAGCTGGCCGCGCACAATCCCGACAACATCACGGTGAGCGGCCGCGGCGGCGTACTGCTGTGCGAGGACGGCGGCGAAAGCCCGGACCAGTACGGCCCCGGTGCAAGACTGATCGGGCTGACCCGGCAGGGCGAGTCGTTCTACTTCTGCAAAAACAACATCGAACTGACTTCGACCCAGATCAGCAATGCCGGCAAGGTCATTCCCGAAGGCGATTACCGCGACAGCGAATTCTGCGGCGCATGCTGGGATCCTTTCAGCCAGACGCTGTTCGTCAACATCCAGACGCCTGGGATCACGGTGGCGATCACGGGGCCGTGGGAGCGCGGGCACCTTTGACCGCCGTGGCCCGGGTAAGCGCAGCGCACCCGGGTTCCGACGCGCATCAACCCCGGTTGCGCTGCGCTTACCCGGGCTACGTGCCAACGAAGACCAGGCAGTGAATTGCCGAAGCGTTGTCCGACGGGCCGGGGATTGCGCAGCAGCGGGCCATGGATGGCCCGCGCCCCGCATTCGGACAGGATGTCCGATTAAGGGGCGGAGCAATCCCCGGCCCGGCGGACAACGCCGCACCGACGGCAACGGCGATGACGACGCCAACCCCGTCAGCACAAATGAAAACGGCGCCGCAAGGCGCCGTCATTCATGGACGAAGGAAAGCTGCGACTCAGCGCCGCCGGCCGTAACCGACCTCGTATTCCTCGTCCTCTTCCATGCCCGGCGGCTGGTCGCCAACCGTCCACAGACGCTCAAGCGCATAGAACTCGCGAACGCGCGGCAGCATCACATGGACGACGACATCGCCCAGATCGACCAGCACCCATTCGGCTTCGCGCTCGCCTTCCACGCCCAGCGGCTGGACGTCCAGGTTCTTGGCGAACTTGACCACTTCGTTGGCGATCGACTTGACATGGCGCGTCGAGGTACCCGAAGCGATCACCATGTAATCGGTGACGCTGCTCTTGCCGCGCACATCGATCTCGACGACATCCTTGGCCTTCAGTTCCTCGACCGCGGCGTGGACCGTCTTGAGCAGGAGATCTACCGGCGGCGGCGGGTCGGGCAAGCGGGTCTTGATGACTTGTGCTTCGGTACTCAAGGGGCAATGGTCTCGGCGCGGGGTTATGAAGATTATAACGGAGCGGGTGTGACGTCCCGGACGGCATACAGCCCGTGACGGCGGATGTACTCGGCCACCGCGGCCGGCACCCAGTCCTGCCAGGCCTCGCCAGCGGCGATCCGGCGGCGCAGCTCGGTGGATGACTCGGGGCGCTGCACGCCCAGTTCGAACGCCGCGAAGCCGCCTGCAGGGGCTTGCGAGAGTTCAGTGGCCTCGCGCCAGCGCGAAACCACCTCGGCATGGACCCGCGGCGACTGCTCACCGATCGTGGCCACGTCCAGGTGCGATCCCGGCCGTGCCACGGCCAGGACGTGCGCGAATTCGAACAGTTCCTGCCAGCGGTGCCAGGTGTGCAACTGCAGCAGCGAATCGCCGCCGAGCATCCACACGATCGGCGCACCCGGGCCCAGCTCCTGGCGCAGCTCGCGCAGGGTGTCGACCGTATAGGACGGCCCTTCCCGGCGCAGCTCCCTGCGATCGACCTTGAGCCCCGCCTCCCCGGCCAGCGCCAGGTCGAGCATGCGCGCACGCGCCCAGGCATCGGCGTGGGTCGCGTCCTTGTGCGGCGGGTCGGCCGCGGGGATCAGGTGCACCTGCGCCGCCAGCGCGTCACGGACGGCGCAGGCCACCGCCAGGTGGCCGCAATGGACCGGGTCGAAGGTGCCGCCGTAGTAGATCCGCAGCGTCATGGCCCGGGGACTCAGCCGCGCGGAGCCGAGAGCAGCTTTGCCGCGCGCGGCTCCGCCACGGCCAGCAGCAGTCGTTCGAGCGCGAGCCAGGCGTCGGTCGGCTCCTCGCCGATGCGTCCGCGTCCCTTGGCGATGCGGTCGACGCGGCCGGCTTCGGCCACGAACGCGTCCCAGCGCGGCGCGGCATGGCGCTGCAGCGCGCGCCGGTACATTGGCTGCTTGGAATCCCAGATCCGCTGCGCCTTGAATTCGTTGGCCAGATTGCCGCCCTTTGCCTGCACACGGGCCAGCGCTGCGGCGCGTTGCAGCTCCATCACCACCATGCCCAGCAGCGCCGGTACCGCCTCGCCCTCGGCACGCAGTCCGGCGAGCATGTGCGCGACCTGCGCGCCGCTGCCGTTCATCGCCGCGTCGACCAGGCGGAACACGTCGTAGCGCGCGGCGTCCGCGACCAGGGCGGTGATCTTCGCGCTGTCGAGGGTGCTGCCATCGGACAGCAGGGCGAGCTTGTCGATCTCCTGGGCAGCGGCCAGCAGATTGCCCTCGACGCGATCGGCGAGATTCTGCACGGCATCGCGATCGGCACGCAGGCCGTGCTGGCGAAGGCGGCGCTCGATCCAGTCCGGCAATTCGTGCGGCTTGACCGCCCAGGCGACGGCGACCAGGCCGATGCGGCCGATCGCTTCGCTCCACTTGCCGCCGTGCTGCTTGCTCCACTCGCCGGCGGTGACCATCAGGACCACGTCCATCGGCGGATCGGCGCAGAAATCGCTGATGACCTCGGCGCCTTCCTTGCCCGGCTTGCCACTGGGCAGGCGCACTTCGACCAGGCGCCGGCTGGCGAACAGGCTCGGCGCGCGGAAGCTGGCGGACAGGCCATTCCAGTCCGGCTCGCGCTGGTTTCCCTCGGCTTCGAAGACTTCGCGTTCGGCGATGCCCTGGCGGCGCGCGGCGGCGCGCACCGCATCAGCGGCTTCGAGCACGCGCAGCGGTTCCGGGCCGGCAATCAGGTAGGCCGGGCGCAGCGGCGGCGGCGTGGCCTGGTCGAGGCCAAGCTGGGCGACCAGCTGTTCCGGTTTCAGTTCCATTTCAGCGGCGCGGGCTGCGCGTTCAGCGCGGCGTGTCGCCGCCGCCCTCTGTCGGAGTGGCCGCTGCGGCGGGCGCCGGCGTCCCTTCGGCAGACGGTACGGGTGTCGTTACCGGTGTCGGTGCCGGCGTCGTCGCCGGAACCTCGACCGTGTGACGGGCAACGGCATCGAGGCGGCGCAGCACCGAAGCCACCATCTCGCGGCGCATTTCACCCTGCAGGATCTCGCGCTCGCCTTCGGTACCGATCGACTGCACCGGGTTGGACACGTAGTCGCGCGCCAGCTCGATGGTCTGGCGCGGCACCGGTGTTGAACCGTCGGGTTTGCGCACTTCGAACGTCACCGCATAGCGCAGCGAGTACTCCTGAGCGCGGCCGAGTTCGTCGAGCGCGATCGGGCGGTCGCCCCACTGCTCGCCGAGCAGGTCGAGCACGGTGGCCTCGTCGGTGTCCTCGGTGGCCGGCGTGGCACCGGCGCGGGTCAACGCGTCCGCCAGCGATTCGGCCAACGGGCTGTATCGGTCTGCCGACACCACGCGGACCGGACCCATGTCGGGCGGCAACACGAGGGCACTGCGCAAATGGAAGCCGCAAGCCGACACGGCCAGGGTGATGGCCAGCGCGGCGCTGGCGGGGACCAGGCGACGGATCGAGTGACGGATCGAGGGACGGATCATGCGGGCAGTCTGGACGAGGCGTGGGTGGCCATCAATAGCGGGCGACGGCTCGTTCAGCCAGTGACGACGGGCGGCCCTCACCCCAACCCCTCTCCCGCGAGCGGGAGAGGGCTTTGGCATGGGCTAGCCGGCAACGATATTTACGATCTTGCCGGGCACGACGATCACCTTGCGCACCGCCAGGCCTTCCATGTACTTGGCCACGTTCGGTTCGGCCAGGGCGAGGCGCTCGGCTTCTTCCTTGCTGATGTTCACCGGCACGTCGATGGTGCCGCGCAGCTTGCCGTTGACCTGCACCGCCAGCGTCACCGCATCGCGCACCAGCGCAGCCGGATCGGCGACCGGGAACGGCACGTCCTCCAGCAGCGTCTCGGCATGGCCCAGTGCCTGCCACAGCGCGTGGCAGACGTGCGGCGTGACCGGGTTGAGCAACAGCACCATCGCCTGCAGCGCTTCATGGCGCACGGCACGGCCCTGGTCGCTCATGTCGTCGAACCTGGAGACATGGTTGAGCAGTTCCATCAGCGCCGCGATGGCGGTGTTGAAGCTGTGGCGGCGGCCGTAGTCGTCGCCGACCTTCTGGATGGCTTCGTGCAGCTGGCGGCGCAGGGTCTTCTGCGCAGCGTCAAGCTGCGCCACGTCGACCTGCGGATGATCCGGCTGGGAGACGTGCTCGAGCACTTCGCGCCAGAAGCGGCGCAGGAAGCGCGACATGCCTTCAACGCCCGCCTCGTTCCATTCCAGGGACTGCTCCGGGGGCGCGGCGAACATCGAGAACAGGCGCACCGTGTCGGCGCCGTACTTGCCGACCATCAGCTGCGGGTCGACGCCGTTGTTCTTCGACTTCGACATCTTCTCGGTGCCGCCGATCACCACCGGCTTGCCGTCGGCCTTCAGCGTGGCGCCGGTGATGCGACCGCGCTCGTCGCGGATCACTTCGACGTCGGCCGGGTTGATCCAGTCCTTGGAACCGTCGGCGTTGTCGCGATAGAACGTCTCGGCGATCACCATGCCCTGGGTGAGCAGGTTGATCGCCGGCTCGTCGCTGGCAACCAGGCCCTGGTCGCGCATGAGCTTGTGGTAGAAGCGGAAGTACAGCAGGTGCAGGATCGCGTGCTCGATGCCGCCGATGTACTGGTCGACCGGCGTCCAGTACTTGGCACGCTCGTCTACCTGCTGCTCCGCGCCGGGCGAGGTATAGCGCGCGTAGTACCAGCTCGACTCCATGAAGGTGTCGAAGGTGTCGGTCTCGCGCTCGGCCGCGCCGCCGCATTGCGGGCAGGTGGTCTGGCGCCAGGTCGGATCGGACTTGATCGGCGAGGCCACGCCGCTGAAGGCGACGTCTTCGGGCAGCACCACCGGCAGCTGGTCTTCCGGCACGGGCACGTCGCCGCACTTGCCGCACAGGATCACCGGGATCGGGCAACCCCAGTAGCGCTGGCGGCTCACGCCCCAGTCGCGCAGGCGGAAATTGACGCGGCGCTGGCCGCTGCCTTCGCCTTCGAAGCGGGTCGCCAGCGCATCGAGTGCCTGCTGGAATTCCATGCCGTCGAACTCGCCGGAATTTACCAGCCAGCCGCGCTCGGTGTAGGCCGATTCCTCGGCGATGCGACGCTGGAACTCCTCCACCACCTGGACCGCGGCCGAGGTCTCGTAGACATCGACCGCGCCGGCGCCGCCGAGCGCACTGCGCATCGGGTCGTCGTGGCGGGCCAGGTGCTGGCCGATCTCGGCCAGCGCGTCGCGCACTTCGGCCGGAACGATCACCATGCGGATCGGCAGCGCGTAACGCTGGGCGAATTCCCAGTCGCGCTGATCGTGCGCGGGCACGGCCATGACCGCGCCGGTGCCGTAGTTCATCAGCACGAAGTTGGCGACGAACACCGGCAGCTCCTCGCCGGTGATCGGATGGATGGCACGCAGGCCGGTGTCGCGGCCGCGCTTTTCCTGGGTCTCCAGCTCGGCTTCGGTGACGCCGCCCTTCTTGAGGTCGGCCAGGAATTCTGCCAGTCCGGCATCCTGCTGCGCCGCCGCCAATGCCAGCGGGTGCTCGCCGGCGATGGAGACGAACGTGACGCCCATCAGCGTGTCCGGGCGCGTGGTGAACACGCTGAGCGGTGCAACGGCGTTGCCGTCGCCATCACGCACGCCGAAGCGGATCTCCAGCCCTTCGCTGCGGCCGATCCAGTTTCGCTGCATGGTCTTGACCGCATCCGGCCAGCCCGGCAATGCGTCCAGGCCGTCGAGCAGTTCCTGCGCGTAATCGGTGATCTTGAGGAACCATTGCGGGATCTCGCGCTTTTCCACCAGCGCGCCGGTGCGCCAGCCGCGGCCGTCGACGACCTGCTCGTTGGCCAGCACGGTCTGGTCGACCGGATCCCAGTTCACCACCGAGTTCTTGCGGTAGGCCAGGCCCTTCTTCATCAGGCGCACGAACATGCGCTGCTCGTGCACGTAGTACGACGGCTGGCAGGTGGCGAACTCGCGCGACCAGTCGATCGCATAGCCCATCTGCTTGAGCTGGGCCTTCATGTGGGCGATGTTGGCGTAGGTCCACTTCGCCGGCGCGGTCCTGTTCTTGATCGCGGCGTTCTCGGCCGGCAGGCCGAATGCGTCCCAGCCCATCGGCTGCAGCACGTTGTGGCCGGTCATGCGCTTGAAGCGGCTGATGACGTCGCCGATGGTGTAGTTGCGCACGTGGCCCATGTGCAGCGCGCCCGATGGGTACGGCAGCATCGACAGGCAGTAGTACTTGGGCTTGTCCGAGCGCTCGTCGACCTCGAAGGCGCGGCTGCCGTCCCAGTACCCCTGGGCAGCGGCCTCGATGGCAAGCGGATCGAAGGCCCGGATGTCGGTGGCGTTCGGATCGGCGACGGTTTGAGCGGCTTCGGCGTCAGTGGACACGGGGCAAGGGAAAGCTAGGGGAAGACCGCCAAGCCTACCGCAGTGCACAAATGGCCGCTATTCCGGTGCCGGCGGCATGCGCGCTCTGCATCCGGCCGCCGCCGGCCGCAGCGGGCCGCCGCGGGCCGCCGCATCGTGACCGCCGGCACGGCGCCTTAGACCAATGGCCCAGGAGCCCCGGCGGCCCGCGCGGCTAGAGTAGGCGCTTCATCTGGGGAGATACCGAATGCGCCTGTCCACACTCGTCCTGTCCTTGAGCACCGCCCTGGCCGCTCTGCCGGCCTCTGCCGCCGCCGACAGCTATGCACTGCAATGCGGGCAGTTGTTCGATGCCCGCGCCGGCAAGGTGCTGGGCCCGCACACGATCATCGTGCGTGCCGGCAAGGTCGCCGAGGTGGCTTCTGGCGCCGCCGACAGCGCGGGACTGGAGCGCATCGATCTTTCAGGCCACACCTGTACGCCCGGCTGGACCGACCTGCACGTGCACCTGGGCAACCAGTCCAGCGCGCAGAGCTACTCGGAAGGCTTCCGCCTGGACGAGGTCGATTTCGCCTTCCGCTCCGTCGGCTTCGCCAACAAGACGCTGATGGCCGGCTTCACCAGCGTGCGCGACCTCGGTGGCGAGGTCAGTCCGCACCTGCGCGACGCCATCAACCAGGGCCTGGTCGATGGGCCGCGGATCTGGGCCGCGGGCAAGTCGATCGCCACCACCGGCGGTCACGCCGACCCCACCAATGGCTACAACGACGCCCTGTCGCACCTGATCGGCCCGCCCGGCCCGACCGAGGGCGTGATCAATTCGATCGACGATGCCCGCCAGGCCGTGCGCCAGCGTTACAAGGAAGGCAGCGACGTGATCAAGATCACCGCCACCGGCGGCGTGCTGTCGTATGCCAAGTCCGGCGACGCGCCGCAGTTCACCGTCGAGGAGGTCAAGGCGATCGTCGACACCGCCAAGGACTACGGCTACCGCGTCGCCGCCCACGCCCACGGCGAGGAAGGCATGAAGCGCGCGGTGCTCGGCGGGGTCACCTCGATCGAGCACGGCACCTACATGAGTCCGGAGGTGATGTCGCTGATGAAGCAGCACGGCACCTGGTACGTGCCGACGATCTACGCCGGCCGTTTCGTCGCCGACAAGGCCAAGATCGACGGCTACTTCCCCGAGGTGGTGCGGCCCAAGGCGATCCGCATCGGCGCGCTGATCCAGGACACGGCCAGCAAGGCCTACAAGAACGGCGTCAAGATCGCCTTCGGCACGGACATGGGCGTGGGCCCGCACGGCGACAACGCGCGCGAGTTCATCTACATGACGGAAGCCGGCATCCCGGCGGCGGTGGCGCTGCAGGCAGCGACGATCCGCGCCGCCGAAGTGCTGGGCGTCGACGACCAGGGCGTGATCGAGATCGGCAAGCGCGCGGACATCGTCGCGGTGCCCGGCAATCCGGTCGAGGACATCAGCGCGGTGATGAAGGTCGACTTCGTGATGAAGGATGGCAAGGTCTATCGCCAGCCGGGGTCGCAGCCGGCCGCTGCATCGGCCGCGCTGTAACTACCCTGCCCCTGCCCCTGCGTCCTGGCGCATGCCGGGACGCAGGCCGTGGGCCTCCAGCCCATTTCCCCGTCAGCGACGCCGCGAAGCGCCCCAGACGCACGCCAGCCACAGCGCCAGCAGCACGCGCTGCGCGATCGGCCCCGGCAACCATGTCGCCGGCAAGGCGTTCAGAACGATCGCCAGCAATCCCGCGGTGATGAACAGACCCGCCCAGCTGCGCCAGCCCTGAACGCTGCGCACGCCGAGCCCCAGCAGCACCGCGCCAGGCGCGAACGACAACCACCACAGCAGCCACGCGGTCGCATGCCGCTGGCTGCGGGCATTCTCCAGGTCGGCAGGATCGAGTGGCCACAGCCCCTGCGCCGCGAACGCCAGTGCGGAGATCGCCAGCATCCAGACGCCGATCGCGGCGGTGCGGCCGGCGCCTGCGGGCAAGCGCGCGCGCAGTCGCACGGCCACGCCTGCGGCAAGCAGTCCCGGCACGACGAAGCACAGCAGGTTGAAGGCGACCGCCCCGGGCACACCGCGTGCACCGAGCAGCGCGACCGGGTGCTGCCGATGCGAGAACGGCTCGAACGCCGCGGCGAAGGCGAAAATCGTGCCGGCACAGCACAGCACCGCCAGGGTGCCGGCATGGCGATCGAACAACGCGACGATACGGCTGTGTGCGCTAGGGTTCACGGGGGTCCGGCAGATCGGGGGAGCGGCGCTTCATGCTAGCGTGCCGCCGCCCCGGCGATGCTTGCCAAGCATCCCGCCCGCCCCCATCTCCTGCGACTGTCCACCGAGCCGAGCCGAGCACCGCTGATGACGACTGAAACCGCCCCCGCCTACGTCTTCGACGCCACCGCCGACAACTTCGAGGCGCAAGTACTGCAGAAATCGCTGCAGACGCCGGTGCTGGTCGACTTCTGGGCGGAGTGGTGCGGCCCGTGCAAGACGCTCGGGCCGATCCTGGAGAAGCTGGCCGCCGACTACCACGGCGCCTTCGAGCTGGCCAAGGTCGACGTCGACAAGGAGCCGCAGCTGGCCGGTGCCTTCCAGGTGCGTTCGATCCCGACCGTCTTCCTGGTCAAGGACGGGCAACTGGTCGATGGCTTCCCCGGCGCGCTGCCGGAAGGCCAGATCCGCGAATTCCTCAAGCATCACGGCGTCGAGCCGGGCACCGCTGGCGAGCCGGACGCGGTTGAAGCGCCGGCGCCGGTGCTGGACCCGCACGAGGAAGTGGTGCGCCTGCGCGGCGAAGTCGCCGCCAATGCCGACAATGCCGAGCTGCGCCTGGAGCTGGCCCTGGCCCTGCTCAAGACCGGCGCCGCGCAGGAAGCCGAGCAGCTGCTCGACGGCCTGCCCGCCAACCTGGCCACCGACGACCGCGCCCAGCGCGCGCGTTCGCGCCTGGAGTTCGCCTCGCTGCTCAAGGACGCGCCGCCGGCCGCGGTGCTGGAGGCGTCGATCGCCAGCAATCCCGACGACCTGCGCGCCCGCCACATCCTCGGCGCCCTGCACATCGTCGACGGCAATGCCGAGGCCGGGCTGGAGCAGTTCCTGGAGATGCTGCGGCGCGACCGCACGTACGCCGATGGCCTGCCGCGCAAGGCGCTGATCGATGCCTTCCGGGTGGTCGAGGACGAGGATCTGGTCGGGCGCTATCGCCGCAGGATGTCTTCGCTGCTGTTCTGACGGCTCAAGTGGCCCCACTCCTGGCGGGAGAGGGGCCGGACGCGGCGGGAGAGGCGCAGCGCTTCCTCAATACGCATCCGTATGGCAGGCTATCGGCCCCACCCGCCTCCCCTGCCGAATGAAATCCAGCCACCTGCGCCTCGGCCTGAACCTCTGGCCACCGTTCCTGTTCAGCGGCATCCGCGTCACCGCCCTGGCCGCCGATTACCGCCATGCCCATGTCGAGCTGCGCATGCGCCCCTGGAACCGCAACTACGTCGGCACCCATTTCGGCGGCAGCCTGTTCGCCATGACCGACCCGTTCTGGATGCTGCTGACGATGAACGCCCTGGGCAGCGAGTACTGGGTCTGGGACAAGGCGGCGGAGATCGAATTCGTGAAGCCCGGACGCGGCACGGTCCATGCCGATTTCCGCCTCGACGATCGCACGCTCGTCGAGTTGCGCCAGGCCACCGCCACCGGCGCCAAGACGCTGCGCTGGTTCAACACCGACGTCGTCGACAGCGACGGCGATGTCGTCGCGCGTTTGCGCAAACAGCTCTACGTGCGGCAAAAACCCAAGCATCGGGACGCGCCGGAAGTGCCTTAAAACAAGCGACATTTGCCCTGTTTTCGACCAAAACTGACGCTGTGCGTCATCACATCTGTCTTCACATCCCAGATGTGAGGATGGCGTCGTGAGCTTTGCGAATCTACGGCGTATGCTCCCGTTTCGCGACAGGGGGACGCGATGTCCGGATCAACATCCAACATCGACAACGCATCGCCATTACCGGAGATCACCGGCTTTCACCTGCACAAGGTGATCAACCACGGTGGCATGTCGACCGTGTATCTGGGCAACCAGATCGCGTTGTCGCGCGAAGTTGCCATCAAGGTGATGCTGCCGCTGGCACTGGCAGACGAAGTGAGCCGACGCCGCTTCGAGAATGAAGTGCGCACGATCGCGCGCCTCGAACACCCCAACATCGTCACCATCCATGAAGTCGGCCGCACCCGCGAAGGTCTGCCGTACTACGCAATGCCGTTCCTGCCGCGCGGCCATCTCGGCCAGCGCGACCTGAGCAAGGACGAACCGCGCGCGGTCGAAGTCGCGCTGACGCTGCTGTCTGCACTCGACTACGCGCATGCGCGCGGCGTCGTCCATCGCGACGTCAAGGCCGAGAACGTGCTGTTCGACGAAAGCGAACGCGTGCTGCTCGCCGACTTCGGCATTGCCCTGCGTCGCGGCTTCGGCCCGCGCGTCACCGCCGCCGGCCTGGCCGTGGGCAGCACCGCCTACATGGCGCCGGAGCAGGCACGCGGCGAAGACGTCGATGGCCGCGCCGATCTCTACAGCCTGGGCGTGCTGCTGTGGGAGATGCTCACCGGCCGCCTGCCCTTCGAAGCCGCCGATGCGCTGTCGATGGCGGTGATGCACGCGCAGGACCCGATCCCGAAGCTGCCGCAGCACCTGCATCACTGGCAGCGCTTCATGAATCGCGCGCTGACCAAGCAGGCGGCCAACCGCTTCCAGGATGCCGCACAGATGGCCAACGCCATCCGCGCCGTGCAGCAGCGCAAGCCGTGGACCGGCGCGCTGGAAATGTTCGAGCGGCTGCGTCCCTCCAAGCGCTGGGCGACACCGATGTGGGCGGCACTGGCCGTCGCCGCGGTCACGCTGGTGGTGCTGGGTTTCAGCATCGGTCGCGACGACGACAGCGAAGCACTGGCCCCGGCCGAGATCGTCGCCACCTCACCGACGGCGACGACCACCGACGATCCGACCGACGCAATGCTGCAGCCGCTGCCGGAAGCCCCGCTCCAGCGGGCACTCGACGACGCCCGCCAGCAGATCGCGCGCGGCCGCCTGACCGAACCCGACGATGCCAACGCCTTCGACAGCGTGCTGCTGGCCTGGCACACCGACAGCACCCATCCCGACGTGGCCAAGGCCATCGACGACCTCACGCTCGCGCTGTCGACCCAGATCGTGCGCAGCGTGAAAGAAGGCAAGGACCAGCGCGCGCGCGACCTGCTGACGCATGCCAACAACCTTGGCCAGCAGACCGGCACCGCCAGCTCCAAGGCCCAGGCCGAACTGCGCGACCAGGCCGGCAAGGCGCTCGACGCCCGCCTGGAAACGGCGATCCGCCGCCGCGACAAGGCCGACGTCCAGCGCACGACCGCCCTCGCCGGGCAGATGGACCTGCCGCGCAAGCTCAACCCGCGCCTGCTCGCGCAGGCCAGGACGATGCCCACCGGACTGGCCCGCGGCACGACCATCGACGTCACCTCGCAGGCCAGCGCCAAGGTCAGCGTGACGATGACGCCGCGCCCGGTGTCGCGCCGCGAGTACGCACGCTTCGCCGCCTCCAACGGCCGCACCCCGGCGCTGTGCCGCGAGCGCGCCTCGCTGCTGCGGATGATCGACCCGCGCGACTGGCAGAAGCCCGGCTTCAACCAGGAAGAGAACGACCCGGTGGTGTGCATCTCGCTCGAGGATGCACAGGCCTACGCGCAGTGGTACAGCGCCCAGACCGGCCGCCGCTACCGCCTGCCGAGCGCCGAGGAAGCGGCCCACCTTCGCAGTGACGCCGGCAACCGCGCCCTGTCGATGTGGCTGCGCGACTGCGGCAGCAACTGCCAGCAGCGCCAGGTGGCCGGCGAATCCTGGCGCAGCCGCCAGGACCAGCGCACGCTGGTGGCCGAGCGCGGCTACGACGACGTCGGCTTCCGCCTGGTTCGCGAGCGCTGACCTCATCTGGCGGCTGCATGGCCTGCCAGCACGCGGGCGCGGGCGGTGCCCTACAATCCGCGCCATGCCCGACACCATCCCCGGCGGCCGACCCGCCCCGAACCGTCCCAGTCTGCAAAGACTCTTCCTCACCGGCCTGCTCACGCTGCTGCCGATCTGGTTGACCTGGGTCGTCGTCAAATTCGTATTCGTGCTGCTGTCGGGGATCAGCCAGCCGCTGATCACGCCGGTGCTGCAGAACATGGCATCGACCTACCCGCAGACGCTGTCGTGGCTGGACGAGCCGTGGGTGTCGACCGTGCTGGCGATGCTGGCCACCGTCGCGGTGATCCTGTTCTCCGGTGTGATGGCACGCCGCGTGTTCGGCCAGCGCATGCTGCGCTGGTTCGAGGCGCTGATCGACCGCATTCCGCTGGCCAGCACCATCTACGGCAGCGCGCGCAAGTTGCTCGACATCCTGCAGACCAAGCCCGACGGCACCCAGCGCGTGGTGCTGATCGACTTCCCGCACACCGAGATGAAGTCGATTGGTTTCGTCACCCGCGTCCTGCGCGAACAGGGCACCGGGCGTGAACTTGCAGCGGTGTACGTGCCGACCACGCCGAACCCGACCTCCGGCTACCTGGAGATCGTGCCGGTGGAGAAGATCACGCCGACCGACTGGAGCGTCGACCAGGCGATGAGCTTCATCATTTCCGGCGGCGCGGTGTCGCCCGACACCATCCCGTTCTCGCCACCGGCCGCGCCGCGCGCATGAGCTGCCTGGCATGAGCATCCAGGGACGCACCCTGCACGACCGCGCGGTGTGGTTGTTCATCGTCCTGAGTGCGTTCTTCTGCGTCAACGCGGTGCTGGCCGAGTTCATCGGCGTGAAGATCTTCGCGCTCGAGGACACCCTGGGCATTGCACCGCTGGAATGGAACCTGTTCGGCCAGACCGGTTCGCTGAGCTTCACCGCCGGCACGCTGTTGTGGCCGGTGGTGTTCCTGATGACCGACGTCATCAACGAGTTCTTCGGCCGCCGCGGCGTGCGCATGATCTCGTGGCTGGCGGCGGTGCTGATCGTCTACGGCTTCGTGTTCGCATTTGCCGCCATCGCGATCGCGCCCGCCGACTGGTGGGTCAAGGCGGCACAGCCGCAGGGCGTGAGCGACTACCAGGCCGCATTCGCCGCGGTGTTCGGCCAGGGTCTGTGGACCATTGCCGGCTCGCTGGTGGCCTTCATCCTCGGCCAGCTGATCGACGTCGCCGTGTTCCACCGCATACGCAATATCACCGGCGAGAAGTATGTGTGGCTGCGCGCGACCGGTTCGACCGCGGTGTCGCAGCTGGTGGACAGCTTCGTCGTGCTCTACATCGCCTTCGTGCTGGGCCCGCAGAAGTGGCCGACCTCGCTGTTCCTGGCGGTCAGCACGGTCAACTATGCCTACAAGATGCTGGCCGCGATCGCGCTTATTCCGCTGATCTACCTGGTACGTGCGGGGATCACCCGGTATCTGGGCGAAGCCCGTGCGCAGCAGCTGCGTGAGGAAGCGGCGCTGGTGTAGCCGCTGCGCCGACCAGTTCCGGCCTGCGGCCAGGACGAACGGATTCACATTCCGTGACTTCCGACCTAAGCGCCCCTCGCCCGCCTCGGCCATGCTTGGCCATTCGGCCTTGCCCGGGGACCCTACATGCCGTTGCTGCGCCCGCTTGCCCTCGCCCTTGCCCTGACCCTCGCTTCCGCCGCAACCGCGCCGGTCCTCGCCGCAGACACTCCGGCTTCCGCTTCGCAGTCGGCCAAAACCGCCCGCCTCAATGCGCTCTATGAGCAGTACTGGGAAGAGCTGCTCAAGCTCAACCCGCTGCAGGCGACGTTCCAGGGCGACAACCGTTACAACGATCAACTGCCAAACACCCTGTCGGCGCAATACCGCCAGCAGATGCACGACTTCAACACGCGCTGGTTGCAGTCGGTCAAGACGGTCGGCAGCGACGGCCTCGCCGGCCAGGACCTGCTGAGCTACCAGATCTTCGTGCGCGACCGCGAGAAGTCGCTGGAATCCGAGCAGTTCCCGACCTGGCAGCAGCCGGTCAACCAGTTCTACAACTTCGCCGCCACCGTCGCCCAGCTCGGTTCCGGCACCGGCGCGCAACCGTTCAAGACGCCGGCCGACTACGAGAGCTGGCGCAAGCGCGCGGCGCAGGTGCCGGTGCTGTTCGCCCAGGCCATCGCCAACAGCCGCGAGGGCATGAAGAACGGCGTCGTGCAGCCGCACGCGCTGATGGTGAAGGTGATCCCGCAGCTCGATGCACTGATCAAGGACAAGGCCGAGGACACGCTGTTCTGGAACCCGGTCAAGACGTTCCCGACCGGCTTCTCCGATGCCGACAAGCAGCGCCTGACCGCCGAGTACAAGACGATGATCGAAGGCCAGCTGATGCCGGCCTACCGCCAGTTGCGCGCCTTCATCAACGATGAGTACCTGCCGGCCACGCGCACTACGTCGGGACTGGATTCGCTGCCCAATGGCGCAGCCTGGTATGCGTTCAACGCGCGCAACTCCACCACGACCAACCTCACCCCGGCGCAGATCCACCAGATCGGCCTGGATGAAGTCGCGCGCATCCACGGCCTGATCGGCAAGGTCATGCAGCAGGTCGGCTTCAAGGGCTCGATGAAAGAGTTCTTCAAGTTCATGCAGACCGACCCGCGCTTCAGCTTCAAGGATGAGCCGGCGCTGCTCGCCTACTACCGCGGCCTGGAAGCGAAGATCAACGAGAAGATCCCGCAGCAGTTCTCGCTGACGCCGAAGGCGCCGTTCGAGATCCGTCCGGTCGAGGCGTTCCGCGCGCAGTCCGCGGCCGGCGGCTCGTACCAGCGCCCGAGCCAGGACGGGAGCCGTCCGGGCATCTTCTACGTCAACACCTACGACCTGCCGACCCGCAAGACCTGGGATGCGGAGGACCTGTACCTGCACGAAGCAATCCCGGGCCACCACTTCCAGCTCGCGCTGCAGCAGGAGCTGACCAACCTGCCCAAGTTCCGCCGCTTCGGCAGCGAGACCGCCTTCAGCGAAGGCTGGGGCCTGTATGCCGAATCGCTCGGCCAGGACCTGGGCGTGTACAGCGACCCGTACAACTACTTTGGCTATCTGCAGAACGAGCTGTGGCGCGCGATCCGCCTGGTCGTCGACACCGGCCTGCACAGCAAGGGCTGGACCCGCGAGCGGGTGATTGCGTACATGCTGGACAACTCCGCCGAGAGCGAGACCCAGTCCACTGCCGAAGCCGAACGCTACATGGCCATCCCGGCGCAGGCGCTCGCCTACAAGATGGGCGAGCTGAAGATCCAGGAGCTGCGCCACCGTGCCGAGAAGGCCCTGGGTGCGAAGTTCGACGTGCGCAGGTTCCATGCCGAAGTGCTCAAGGACGGTTCAGTGCCGCTTGAGATTCTCGAGGGCAAGATCGACCGCTGGATTGCCTCGGAGAAGGCAGCCGGCTGAAGCCACCACTTTTTTGCCCCGCCCCTCGCCCGAGGGTGCTGGACCAGGTTCCGCATTCACCAGGAGATCCATCCATGAAGCTTCGCCCGCTCCTGCTCGCCATCGCCGTCACCGCTGCGATCGCCGGCTGCAAGCCCTCCACCGAGACGGCCACTCCCGCCGCACCGGCCGCTACCCAGAACTCCCAGGCCAAGGCCGACCAGCTCAACAAGCTGTACGCCGACTACTGGGAAGCCAACCTCAAGCTCAACCCGATCGCGGCGACCTTCCAGGGCGACCCGCGCTACAACGACCAGCTGCCCGACTACTTCTCCGCGCAGTACCGAGAGCAGACCAAACAGTTCGTCACCGAGTGGCTGGCCAAGGTCGAAGCCGTCGGCAGCGAAGGCCTCACCGGCCAGGACCTGCTGAGCTACGAGATCTTCGTCGAAGACGCCAAGGACACGCTGGAGTCGTTCAAGTTCCCGGACTGGCAGCTGCCGATCAACCAGATGCATTCGCTGCCGTCGCTGGCCGTGCAGCTCGGCTCGGGCACCGGCGCGCAGCCGTTCAAGACCGTCAAGGATTACGACAACTGGCTGGCGCGCGCCGGCAAGCTGCCGACGCTGTTCGACTCGGCCATCACCAGCATGCAGGAAGGCATCACTGCCGGCGTGGTGCAGCCCAAGGCGCTGATGGTCAAGGTGATCCCGCAGCTTGACGCGCTGATCAAGGCCAAGCCCGAGGACACGCTGTTCTGGGGTCCGATCACGCAGATGCCCAAGGACTTCTCCGACGCCGACAAGAAGCGCCTGACCGACGCCTACCGGGCGATGATCGCCGACCAGGTGATGCCGGCGTACAAGAAGCTGCGCGACTACATCAACAACGACTACCTGCCCAAGACCCGTGACACGGTCGGCCTGGACAAGCTGCCCAACGGTGCGGCCTGGTACGCGTTCAACGCCAAGCAGAGCACGACCACCGATCTGACCCCGGAGCAGATCCACAAGATCGGCCTGGACGAGGTCGCGCGCATCCATGGCGAGATCCACAAGGTCATGGAGCAGGTCGGCTTCAAGGGTTCGATGCAGGACTTCTTCAAGTTCATGCAGAACGATCCGCGTTTCAGCTTCAAGGACGAGAAGGCGCTGCTGGAGTACTACCGTGCGCTCGAGGCGAAGATCAACCAGAAGATTCCGGAGCAGTTCTCGCTGATTCCGAAGTCGCCGTTCGAGATCCGTCCGGTCGAGCCGTTCCGTGCGGAGTCCGCTGCCGGTGGCGAGTACATGACGCCGAGCGAAGACGGTACGCGTCCGGGCATCTTCTACGTCAACACCTTCGATCTGCCGACGCGCAAGACGTGGGATGCGGAGGATCTGTACCTGCATGAGGCGATCCCGGGCCACCACTTCCAGCTGGCGCTGCAGCAGGAGCTGAAGAACCTGCCGGCGTTCCGCCGCTTCGGTGGCGAGACGGCGTTTGCTGAAGGCTGGGGCCTGTATGCGGAGTCGCTGGGCAAGGACCTGGGTGTCTACACCGATCCTTACAACTACTTCGGCTATCTGCAGAACGAGCTGTGGCGTGCGATCCGCCTGGTCACCGACACCGGCCTGCACAGCAAGGGTTGGACGCGTGAGCAGGTGATCAAGTACATGCTCGACAACTCGGCCGAGAGCGAAACGCAGGCCACTGCCGAGGCCGAGCGTTACATCGGTTGGCCGGGCCAGGCGCTGGCGTACAAGATCGGTGAGCTGAAGATCAAGGAGCTGCGCGCGAAGGCCGAGAAGGAGCTGGGCCCGAAGTTCGACATCCGCGAGTTCCATGCTGAGGCACTCAAGGACGGTGCTGTGCCGCTGAGCATCCTGGAAGCAAAGATCGACCGCTGGATCGCGTCCAAGAAGGGCTGATCCTGCGTTCGTCCTGAGTGTAGGCCCAGTGGGCCGAAGTCGAAGGACCAGCAGTACACGAACAGGCCGGCTTTTTGCCGGCCTGTTTTTTTTTGCGTGACGCATCGCCGACCGGAGCAGGAAGCGCTCAAGCGCCATCAAAGCCCTCAAACCTGAACAGCCTCCCGATCGACGGGGCAAGCTTGAATTCGAGATTTCAGCCGCAAAATACGTGGTTCAGCAATGCCTTACGACAATAGCCGGATGTTCAAGCCCCGCACCCTCCTCCTGGCCGCCGCTGCCCTGCTGCCGGCCACACCCGGTCTCGCCACCCGAAAGGCCGGCGAGCCCGCGGCCGTGAAGTTCTCGCCGCCGGTCGAAGGCGCAACGCTGCCCGCTTCGCCGCTGGCACGCCTCGCCCCCGGCGCCGACCCGAAAGTGCTCGACCTGGCACAGGCCGCAATGCAATGCGCGCAGGCCAGCGGCGTGGGCGCGAGCGCACGCCGGCTGGCCGTCATCGACTACAGCCGACCGTCGCTGCTGCCGCGCCTGTGGGTCTTCGACATCGCCGCCGGCAAGCTGCTCTACGAAGAGGTCGTGGCCCATGGCCAGGGCTCGGGCGACAACCTGGCCACGCGCTTTTCCAATCGCGACGGCAGCCACCAATCGAGTCTTGGACTCTTCGTCACCGCCGACACCTACACCGGCAAGAACGGCTACTCGCTGCGCATGCAGGGCCTGGAGCCCGGCGTGAACGACGCCGCGATGGCGCGCGCGATCGTCATGCACGGCGCACCGTACGTCGACCCGACGCAAGGCAAGCGCATGGGTCGCCTCGGTCGCAGCTGGGGTTGCCCGGCCGTGCGCAACGCGGTGGCAAAACCCATCATCGACCTGCTCAAGGGCGGCCAGTTCGTATTCTCGTACTACCCCGACCAGGCTTGGCTGGCGCGCTCGGCATTGCTCAACTGCCCCGCCGCACGACGCCAGCACGACACCGTCGCCCACCACGACATCGCCGCTCGCCCGGCATCGGGTTGATCCGGCGGGCGCCGCCTTGCTGGCGCCTACACATGCGTGCGCTAGGCTTGTGTCACATCAAAGAACGGATTGCATGATGCCTCGCTTCACCCCGCGCCTGCTCGCCGCCAGTTTGTCCCTGCTTTTGTGCGTGACCGCCCATGCCGCCGTGCCCTCCTGGGGCGCACGCGAATCCAGTCCCGCCAACACGCCGCCGACGCAGCTCAAGCCCGGGCAGTGGATCTGGGGTGGCGACAACCGGGCCGGGCCGCTGGCGGTGGTGGTGAGCCTGACCGAGCAGCGCGCATACGTGTACCGCAACGGCATCCCGATCGGCGTCAGCACGGTCAGCACCGGCAGGAAGGGCTACGAAACGCCGACCGGTGTGTTCACGATCCTGCAGAAGGACAAGGACCACCGTTCCAGCAAGTACAACGCCGCACCGATGCCGTACATGCAGCGGCTGACCTGGGACGGCGTCGCCCTGCATGCCGGTGGCCTGCCCGGCTATCCCGAGTCGCACGGCTGCGTGCATCTCCCGTCCGAGTTCGCGCGACTGCTGTTCGGTTCGTCGAACATGGGCATGACCGTGGTGGTATCGCAGGAAGGCAAATCGCCGGAGGACATCGTCCATCCTGGCGCGCTCAGCCCGATTGATCCGCACACCGGTGCCGAAGCGGCGATTCCGCCGCTCGAGAACGGACAGAAGTATCGCTGGCGACCGGAAATCTCCACCGAGGGTCCGGTGTCGATCCTGCTCAGTGGCGCCGACGAGCGCGTGATCGTCTACCGCAACGGCATCGAGATCGGCCGCTCGCGCGTGCTGATCCGCAACCCCGAGCAACCGCTGGGCACGCACGCCTACATCGTCAAGGAAGGCTACCTGCCCGGCGACAACCCGCTGCTGCCGGGCACGCAGATGCCGAACTGGAGCGCGATCGGCATCCCGGGCGGCACCGATCCGTCGGGCATGCTGCTGGGACCGGAAACGATCAATCGCGTGGTGATTCCGCATGACTTCGTCGCCGCGGTGTTGCCACTGCTGAGCCCCGGCGTGGTGATGCTGGTGACCGACGCGAGGATGACCGAAGACACCACTGGTGGCGCGCCTGTGCAGGTGCTCGATTCGGATCCGCCGGAGACGTAGTCGGACCGCTTGATCAGGGACCGCTTGTTTAATTATCGCGGTTTTCGTCCGACCGCTGGTTCGCCATCATGGCGCCTGGTCCACAGGCAGTCTTGAGTCGCACCCGGGCTACGACGGCAGGGCAACGTCCATGGATTCCCGCCTTCGCGGGAATGACGAGCGAGCCGTCCCCAGCCCGGCGGATGGCGCCCCACCGAAGCCCGGAAGCCCGAGGCAAGAAAAAACCCCGGTCCTGCGACCGGGGTTTTTTATTTCACTTACAGCTGCGATCAGCCGCTGAAGCCGCTGCGCGAGCCGCGGCCGGCGCCCTGGCCGCCGCTGCGATGCTGCTTCGGACCGGCATGGGCGTGACGCGCCGCCGGCTTGCCGTGCGGGCGATGGGCCGGCTTGCGCGGCTGGCTGGCACCGCGCGGGTTCGGGATCGGAGCGTTCATCTGGATCGGACGGCTCGCCTCGAAGCCCGGTACCGAGACCAGCTCGATGTCGGCCTTGAGCATGCGCTGGATCTGGCGCAGCAGACCGCCCTCTTCCGGTGCGACCAGCGACAGCGCTTCACCGCTGGCGCCATTGCGGCCGGTACGGCCGATGCGGTGCACGTAGTCCTCGGCCACCATCGGCAGGTCGTAGTTGATCACCAGCGGCAGGTCGGGAATATCCAGACCGCGCGCGGCGACGTCGGTGGCGACCAGCACGCGAGCCTTGCCCGACTTGAAGTCGCGCAGGGCCTTCTGGCGCTGTGCCTGGCTCTTGTTGCCGTGGATGGCGACCGACGCCAGGCCCGACTCTTCGAGCTGCTCGGCGAGGCGGTTGCAGCCGTGCTTGGTGCGGCCGAACACGATCGCGCGATCGGTGTGGCGCGAGGCCAGGATCGATACCAGCAGGTCACGCTTCTTGGCGACATCGACCGGGTGGGCACGGTGGACGATCGTCTCGGCGATGGTGTTCTGCGCCGCGACCTGCACCTGCTTGGGGTGATGCATGAACTCGAGCGCCAGCTGCTTGAGCTGCGACTCGAACGTGGCCGAGAACAGCATCGTCTGGCGCTCGCGCGGCAGCTTGGCGAGGATGCGCTTCATGGCCGGCAGGAAGCCCATGTCGAGCATGCGGTCGGCTTCGTCCAGCACCAGCACTTCGATCGCGTCGAGCTTGCAGGTGCCGCGCTCCATGTGGTCCATCAGGCGACCCGGGGTGGCGACGAGCACGTCGACGCCGCGGCGGAACATTTCCACCTGCGGGCCCATGCCGGCGCCACCGAAGATGGCGGCGATGTTCAGGCGCACGTGGCGCGAGTAGCCACGCAGGCTCTCGGTGACCTGCACCGCGAGCTCGCGCGTCGGCACCAGGATCAGCGCGCGCGGACGGCGGAAGCCGTTCGACGGCGTCTGCTTGGACATGCGCTGCAGCAGCGGCAGGCCGAAGGCCGCGGTCTTGCCGGTGCCGGTCTGGGCGCCGCCGAGCAGGTCGTGGCCGGCCATGGCCAGCGGGATCGCTTCGGCCTGGATCGGCGTGGGGGTGGTGTAGTTCTGATCGGCGAGCGCGCGCAGCAGCGCGGGCGAAAGCCCGAGGGATTCGAACGTCATGTGGTGGAACTCCTTGTGCTCGCGACGCCCGTCAACGCCCACGCAAAAAAACGCGGACGCGCGATCGATTGTCGCGGTGATGACTCCAGCGTTCCCTAAAACCGCGCTGTGAGTGATCGAATTGAACGGCTGCCGGATGCTCCGGACCGTGTCTGCGCGACGAAAGACGTGCGGGATAAAAGCCGTGATGGATGGCCCAATGTGCTGGGCCTACGGCGGGCATACCTGGGAAACGTACCCTTGCGGGAGGCAGCCGTGCGCTGAACGGGGCGGACTGTACGCGAAAGGCGGGGCCGCTGCCAGTCCGCGGGCCTGGACCGGGACCCGCGGTTAAGGCGCGGCCACCCCGCCACCCCCTCTCCCGCCCCCTTCCGGTCGCCCGAAAGCGGCTGGAGGCCCCCCAGAGGCGCTCGCGGCGATCACGGGCAGTTTTGTGCGACCCTTCCCGGCAGATCGCGGAAGGACGGACTCATGGAGCGCAACGCCGGTTGGCTGGCAGGCCGGGTACTGGTGGCCAGCGTGTTCATCGCCATGGGCAGCTACCGCCTGCTGTCCTGGGCCGGCGGGGAGGCCATCGGCACCGCCGCGGCGGTCGCCAGCGCGGCCGAGCTGGTGCTGGGGCTGTTGATCGCCGCAGGCTGGCAACAGCGCTGGACCTCCGCACTGGCCGCCATCGCCATGCTCGTCGACGCGCTGGTCTCGCATCCCTTCTGGTCGCTGGCCGGGCCCGAGCGCGGCGCGCAGCTGCTGCACTTCATGAAGAACCTGTCGATCATCGGCGGCCTGTTGCTGCTGGCCTTCGCCAATCGCCACCGACGCCACTGAGCCCTCGCGCACCATGACTTCCTCCCTGCTGCGGCGGCGCGGCGACCAGGACAGCAGCCGGGTCGCCATGGTCGAACTGTTCTTCGACCTGGTGTTCGTGTTCGCGGTCACCCAGCTTTCGCATGCCCTGCTCGCCGACCTCAGCGTGCAGGGCGCGCTGCAGACCCTGCTGCTGTTCCTGGCGGTGTGGTGGCTGTGGATCTTCACCTCGTGGGTCACCAACTGGCTCGATCCGGACCGTGCACCGGTACGGGTCATGTTGTTCGCGCTGATGCTTGGCGGCCTGCTGCTGTCATCGTCGATACCGCAGGCGTTCGACGGCCGCGGCCTGGTCTTTGGCGTGGTGTTCGCCTCGATGCAGGTCGGCCGCACGGTGTTCGTCACCTTCGTGATGCGCGGCCGCAGCGAAGTCCACTACCGCAACTTCATCCGCATCGCGCTGTGGCTGTCGCTGTCGGCCGTGTTCTGGATCCTCGGCGGCCTCAGCGACGGGTCGAGCCGCGTCGGCTACTGGATTGCCGCTGTCGCGATCGAATACGCCTCGCCGCTGCTGTACTTCTGGGTGCCGGGACTGGGGCGCGCGGACAGCCACGACTGGGACGTCGACGGCCATCACCTGGCCGAACGCTGCGCGCTGTTCGTGATCATTGCCCTGGGCGAATCGATCCTCGTCACCGGCGCGACCTTTGCCGGGCAACCCTGGACCGCGCCGACGGTCACCGCATTCGCCAGCGCATTCCTCGGCAGCGTGGCGATGTGGTGGATCTATTTCGACAGCGGCGCCGAGCGCGCCAGCCACCGCATCGCCCACTCCGACGACCCGGGCCGGCAGGCGCGGCTGAACTACACCTACCTGCACATGCCGATCATCGGTGGCGTGATCGTCTGCGCGGTGGCCGACGAACTGGTGCTTTCGCACCCCGGCCACGCCAGCAATGCCGGCATCGCCGCGATCCTCGGCGGACCGGCGCTGTACCTGGTGGGCAATGCGCTGTTCAAGTGGGCAAGCAACGATCGACGCTCGCCGCCGCTGTCGCATTGCGTGGGCGTGCTGCTGCTGGCCGCGCTCACACCTGCGGCGTATTCGCACCTGTTGTCGCCGCTGGCGCTGGGCGCGGCTACGACGGTCGTGCTGGTGCTGGTGGCGGGCTGGGAGACTATTGCGGTGCGGCGGGCGTAACTCGGGTGAGGGCATCCCGGGTGCGCTTTGCTTACCCGGGCTACGGTGCGTTGCTCAGACTTCGACTGTCATGCCGGGGCGCGCGAGCAGGGGCTGGACGCCGAAGTGCTCGCCTATCTCGCCTGCGAGCGCCTCGCGCGCCTTGTCTTCGCCATGCACCAGTGCCAGCGGCGGATGCCCGCCGATGGCGCCGTACCACTCCATCAGTCCGCGCTGGTCGGTGTGCGCCGACAAGCCGCCCACCGTGTGGCGCTGCGCGTTGACGCGCACGTCCGAGCCGTGGATGCGTGCCCACGAAGCACCATCGACCAGCCTGCGACCCAGCGTGCCTTCGGCCTGGTAACCGACGAACACCACGTGCGTCTGCCGGCGATCGAGGCGATGGCGGAAGTGATGCAGGATCCGCCCCGCGTTGGCCATGCCGGAGCCGGCAATGACTATCGCGCCGCGCTCGATCCGGTTGATCGCCATCGACTCCTCGCGCGAAGCGGTGATGTGCAGGTTCGGCAGGCGGAACGGCTTGGGCTTGTCCTGCCACACGCGCCGCGCGTCCTCGTCGAACAGTTCGGCATGACGGTCGTAGATGTCGACCACCTTCGCCGCCATCGGACTGTCGAGGAAGATCTGCCAGCGCGACATCTGCCATTCGTCCCAGTGCCGCGCGAACCAGTACAGCAGCTCCTGGCTGCGACCGACCGCGAACGCCGGGATCAGCACGTTGCCGCCCTCGCGCCAGGCCGTGTCGAAGATGCCACCCAGTTCGCGGATGGTCTCGGCACGATCACGGTGCAGGCGATCGCCGTAGGTGGACTCCATCAGCACCAGGTCGGCGCGATCGATGGTGGCCGGGTCGCGCAGGATCGGCGTGCCCTTCGGGCCGAGGTCGCCGGAGAACACCAGCTTGCGGCCGTCGGCCCACACTTCCACGCTCGACGAACCCAGGATGTGGCCGGCTTCGCGGAAGGCGATGTCGATGCCCGGCAGCACTTCACTGCGCTGGTCGTACGGCAGCGTGCGCACCTGCTTCATCGCCGCCTGCACATCGTCGCGCGTGTACAGCGGCAGCACCTCGGCCTCGCCATGGCGGCGATGGCGGTTGGCACGCTCGGCGTCGCCTTCCTGGATCGAGGCGGCATCGAGCAGCATCACCGGCATCAGCTCGGCGGTGGCCTGCTGGGCATAGATCGGCCCTTTGAAGCCGCGCTGCACCAGCAACGGCACGCGCCCGATGTGGTCGATGTGGGCATGGCTGATGACCAGCGCATCCAGCGCGGCCGGGTCGAACGGAAACGACTCGTGGTTGCGCCGCTCCGCTTCCGGACTGCCCTGGATCAACCCGCAGTCGAGCAGCAGCCTCCGCCCGGCCGCCTCGACCTCGTGCAGCGAACCGGTGACCTCGCCCGCCGCCCCATGGAAATGCACGCGCATCGCCGCATCCTTTGCCCGTCGTGGTGACAGGCGAAACCTAGCATGGGCATCGACAGGCGCCGTGACCGCCATCGCCCCGCCCCCCGGCCAACGCGTCCACAATTGCCGTCCGTCCGCTTTGCCGCATTGCCAGGTACCACCCCTCGATGAACACGCCCCTGCGGTCCCCCGTCCTCGCAACGGCCCTCGCCGCCGCCCTCGCCACGACCCTGGCCAGTGGCACCCTCCACGCAGCCGAACATGTCGACCTGCTGGTGCGCGATGCGACCGTGATCGACGTCGTCGGCGGCCAGCGGCATCCGCACCAGGCCATCGCCATGCGCGGGACGCGCATCGTCGCCATCGTCGACGACGCCCGCGCCAGCCGCTTCGATGCCGCGCAGACCGTCGATGCCAGCGGCAAGTTCGCCATCCCAGGGCTGTGGGACATGCACGTGCATTTCGGTGGCGGCGAGGCCCTGATCGAAGAGAATCGCAACCTGCTGCCGCTGTATGTGGCCCACGGCATCACCGCCGTGCGCGATGCCGCCGGCGACCTCAGCCCGAGCGTGTTCGAATGGCGCGCCGCGACCGCCGCCGGCACCCTGCTCGGCCCCCGCATCTTCACTTCCGGGCCGAAGATCGAAGGCTACAAGTCCATCTGGCCCGGCGACCTGGAGATCGGCACGATTGCCGAACTGAACCAGGCCCTGGACAAGCTGCAGGGCTGGAACGTCGACTTCGTCAAGATCACCGACAACACGCTGTCGCCGGAGCTGTTCATGGCCGCGGTGAAGGAAGCCGGTCGCCGCGGCCTGAAGACGTCCGCGCACGTGCCCTACCCGATCACCATTGACGAGGTCAGCGCCGCCGGCCTGAGTTCGGTCGAACACATCGACTACGCCTTCAAGGCCGGCTCACCGAAGGAAAAGGAACTGGGCCAGGCCATCGCCCGCGGCGAAATCAACAGCCGCGACGCGTGGACCCAGTGGAATGCGACCTTCGACCCGAAGCTCGCCAATGCCACTTACAAGCGCATGGCACAGCGGGGCACGGCGGTGACGCCGACCCTCAACGGCAGCCAGGTCGTGGCCTGGCTCGACCAGGACGACCATCGCAACGACGCCTACCTGAAGTACATCGGCCCGGGACTGCGGGCAACCTACACCTGGCGGGTCGAGCGCGCGGCCAAGGACGATGCGGCGGCCATTGCCGCGCGCCACCTGCGCTTCGAACGCAACGCCTCGGTGCTGCCGTTGCTGCAGCAGGCCGGCGTGACGATCCTGGCCGGCACCGACGCCGGTTTCCTCAACTCGTACAACTACCCGGGCATCGGCCTGCACGACGAGCTGGCACTGCTGGTGAAGTACGGCCTGACGCCGCTGCAGGCCCTGCAGGCGGCGACCATCAACGGCGCGCGCTTCCTCGGCCACGCGGACACCAACGGAACGCTCGAAGCGGGCAAGGCCGCCGACCTGGTGCTGCTCGACGCCGACCCGCTGCAGGACATCACGGCCACCCGTCGCATCGACACGGTGGTGATGAAAGGCCATGCCTACGACCGCAGCCACCTGGACGCGATGCTGGCCGACGTCGAGGCCCGGGTGGCCGCGCAGCAGGCGCAGTGAAGGCATACTTGGCGGATGGACCGCCCTGACCTGCTCGATCCCGCCGCTCTCGCCGCCCAGTCGGCTGACCGTGCCACCTCCCTCGCCGCGCGCTACTACGCCGATCCGGCGACGGTAGCGCTGGACCGCGAACGGATCTTCGACCGCGGCTGGCAGATCCTGGCCCATGTCTGCCAGCTTCAGAACGCCGGCGACCACGTCGTCGGTGACTTCAACGGCCTGCCGGTGATCGCCGTGCGCGGTGCCGACGGCGAGATCCGCGTTTTCCACAACGTCTGCCGCCATCGCGCCGGACCGCTGGCGGCCTGCGACGGCCTGGCGGCCAAGTCGCTGCGCTGCCGCTACCACGGCTGGACCTACACCCTCGACGGCACGCTGCGTTCGGCGCCGGAGATGGGCACGGCGCCGGATTTCAATGTCGCCGACGTCAAGCTGCCGCAACTGGCGGTGCGGGTGTGGCAAGGGCTGGTGTTCGCCGCGGTCGATGCCGCGCATGCCATCGACTTCGACACAATGGTCGCCGGCATTGACGAGCGCATCGGCGCCGATCGCCACCTGGAGCGCTACGGCCACCACCGCCGCGTCGGCTACGACATCAACTGCAACTGGAAGATCTACATCGACAACTACCTGGAGGGTTACCACGTCCCGCACGTGCACCCCGGGTTGAACCGGTTGCTCGACTACCGCAGCTACACGACCGACACGCACGAATGGTACTCGCTGCAGTTCAGTCCGCTGGAGAGCGGGGACGATCTCTATGGCAGCGGCGATGCGCTGTACTACTGGATCTGGCCGAACACGATGCTCAACATCGTCCCCGGCCGCCTGCAGACCAACCGCGTGATCGCCAAGGGCGTGGACCGCTGCCGCGTCGAGTTCGACTTCTACTACGCAATGGACGAGTCCGAGGAGGCCGCGGCGCGACGCCTGGCCGACCTCAACTTCAGCGACGAAGTGCAGTTCGAGGACCTGACCATCTGCGAGGACGTGCAACGCGGCATGGCGTCGGGCTCGTACCAGCCGGGCCGCTTGAATCCGCTGCGCGAGACCGCGGTGCACCACTTCCACGAGCTGCTGCGCCGGGTATATCGCGAGGCGTGACCGGCGGACCCGGGTGCGCTTCGCTTACCCGGGCTACGTCGCTGGGCCGCGTCTGGTAGCCCGGGTAAGGCCGTAGGCCGCACCCGGGATCGGGCGTTCGCGGACACCGGTGGGCCATGTCGCGCGTTACAGGCTCTCTTCCGGCACCGTCGCGCTCGGCTCGGCCGGGCACTGCGTCCGCACCACCCTCGCCTCCCAGCGCCAGAACCCCCACGCGATCAGCAGGAACGCGCTGGCCACGCCCACCATCCACAGCATGTGGTCGCTGATCCACGGCGACAGCACGCCAGCGATCAGCGCGTTGAGCACCAGGCTGGTGAAGGCCTGCATCGACGAGGCCGAACCGCGCTGGCGCGGATACATGTCGAGGATGGCCAGGGTCACGATCGGGAACACCAGGGCAATGCCGAATGCATTGAGCATCATCGGCAACACCGCCCACGGCACCTGCGGCGTATCGGTCCACAGGTTGTAGCCCAGGTTGAGCAGCATCGCCACGGCCGAACAGGCGAAACCGATCGCCACCAGCCGCTCGCCGCTGACCTTGCCTGCGGCACGACCGGACACGAATGCACCCAGCACCATGCCGCTGATCATCGGCACGAAGAACCAGCCGAACTGGCGCTCATCGAGCTTGAGGATGTCGAGCACGAACGCCGGCGCAGAGGCGATGTACAGCCACAACGCGGCGAAATTGAATGCACTGGCCGCAGCCAGGCGCTGGAAGCGCGGATTGATGACGATGGCGATGTAGTCGCGCAGCAACCGGCGCGGCACCATCGGCAGGCGTGCCTGCGGCGGATGGGTTTCCGGCAGCGTCCGCCAGGTGAATACCAGCAACACCAGCGAGAACGCCACCAGGAACCAGAAGATCGCCGGCCAATGGCTCCAGCCCAGGATCCAGCCACCGATCACCGGCGCCACCGCCGGCGCCACGCCGAAGATCATCGACACCTGGCTCATCAGACGCTGCGCATCATGGCCGTGCAACACGTCGCGAATCACTGCGCGACCGACGATCAGGCCCACGCCCGACGACAGACCCTGCAGCGCACGGAACACCAGCAGCGTGGTCAGGTCGGTTGCCAGGGCGCAACCGACCGAGGCCGCGGTGAACACCGTCAGCCCACCCAGGATGACCCGCCGGCGCCCGATCGCGTCCGACAGCGGCCCGTGCACGATGCTCATCGCCGCATACGCGATCAGATAGACGCTGATGGTCTGCTGCATCGCCAGCTTGTCGGCGCCGAACTGCGTGCCGATCGCCGGGAACGCCGGGAAGATCGTATCGATCGAGAACGGCCCGAACATCGCCAGTCCGCCAAGCAGCAAGGCCAGCAGGCGAATGGAAATGGACAGCGAAGGCGCAGGTGCAGCAGTAGGCATCACAAATCTCTTAAGTCAGTAGCCCGGGTAAGCGAAGCGCACCCGGGTTCCCACACAGGGTCCAGGCGGCGTAGCTCAGGTACTGGCGTTCGACGCAGCAGTATCGATCGGCACTTCATCCGGCGGCCCCTTGAGCTCGACCAGATTGCCTTCCGGATCGAGCAGGTACTGCGACGGACCTTCACCTTCGGCACCGTAGCGCCGCCCGAACTCGCCGACCTGCACGCCACGCGACAGCAGATAGTCCACGATCGCCTCGCGGTCGAACGGATCGGCACGCAGGCACAGATGATCCATGTTGCGCCCCTCGGCGCCCGGCCCGGCGCCGCCCATGCGCCCGATCTTGCCGGACACGGCCACCAGGTCGATCAGCGAATTGCCTGCCCGCAACTGCACCAGGCCGACCGCCTCCACCCGGCGCTCGGCCACGCAACCCAGCACATCGCAGTAGAACGCCTCCATCCGTGCCGGGTCGCGTACGCGCAACACCACATGGTCGAGTTGCAGCAACCGGAACGGTGCAGCGCTCATATCGTGCATCCTGCAAGCGGGCCGCAAAGAATACGCCTCACCGGTGCACGCGGCGTGCGACGACGGACGCGCTGACGACAGGAGGGGTGACGTCGTTCAGCGTCTTGCTGCCTGGCCCACGGGCCTTGCCGCAGGCTTGGCGGTGACCGCAACCGGCGCAATCCACGTCTGCAAGCGCGCGATGCTCTCGATGGGCACTGCTTCGGCGCGGTGCGCGTGAGGCCACCACAGGAACACGAACGCACCACTGGTGCCGAGCAGGCGCGCACTGTGCGGCTGCGGCCGCGAATCGCCGGCCAGGGTCACCTCGACGCGGTTGCCCGAGGTGCCCTCGCGGATGTAACTGGCCTTCGACGCAACGTAGGCGGCCGAGGCCATCACCACGCCCCAGAACACTGCCAGCACGATGCCCGTTTCCGGCGCCAGACCCACGCCCTTCCAGTACAGCCCGCGCACGTCCATGAAGACCAGGCGGCCCCACCAGCGCCGGCGCAGCTCGACCACCCGCTCGGGATGATCACGGCGAAATGTCTCCGGCCACGACACCAGCAACGCCACCAGCACCGAACTCAGCAGCAGCAGCGCGTAGACCGGGTCCCGCAGGCCGGCGACGAGGTAGTCGCTGGCCTGCATGTACTCGAGGATCGGCAGGTCGAAACCGCGATAGAACCAGTAGTTGGCCCACAGCCCGAGGAAGGAGACAAACAAATAGGCCGCGCTGAACAACAGGCTGGGCTCGCGCAGCATCCGTCGCCATGCCTGCGTGACCCAGGGCGCGGATTGGCGAGTGGCGACGGCCACGGTTGCCGGCGCTTCGACGACCGCCTGCGACGCAGGGGGCGACACGGCCGGATCGGTCTCGACGTTCATGGTCTGCTCGCTCCCTGATGACCGGCGTCGCCGGCGGCCCGCCCATGCGACGGTTCCGGGCCATGGTACGGCCATCGCGGGGAATCTGAACAGGGAACACGGGCACGCTCCGGCCGTGCCGGGCAGCACCGGAATCACCCCGACAGCGGCTATAATTCACCGGTCAAGCACGCGGTGGGAGAAGCGGCCGGCCGGAACCATGGCCAGGCTGCTGCCGAAGGCGCAATCGCCCGTAATCGCTCAGGCCCCATTACCGCCGCGTGCCTAACAACTCTGGAGAGACCGGTTCAATCCGGCGCCGAAGGGGCACGAAGCGCACCCTCCCCCGCTGCCCAGCACACCGGGTGGCACGCTTCCAAACTCTCAGGCAAAAGGACAGAGGGGCGCCTTTCGTGCGGCAAGCACGAGACTATCGGACGCCCCATGCCAATGAGCCAGACCCAGCCCGCTTCCCTGCGCGACCTCGAGCACCACGACGCTTTCCTCGAGCGTCACATCGGCCCCAACGACGCTGAAATCGCCCAGATGCTGAGCGTGGTCGGCTACGACTCGCTCGATGCGATGACCGATGCGATCGTGCCTGCGAACATCAAGTCGCCTTCGCCCCTGGCACTGCCGGCGCCGATCACCGAGGTCGAGGCCATCGCCAAGATCCGCGCGATCGCCGACCAGAACCAGGTCTTCCGCAGCTTCATCGGCCAGGGCTACTACGGCACGCACACGCCCAACGTCATCCTGCGCAACATCCTCGAGAACCCGGCGTGGTACACGGCCTACACGCCGTACCAGGCGGAGATCTCGCAGGGCCGCATGGAAGCGCTGATCAACTTCCAGACGATGTGCGCCGACCTCACCGGCATGGAGATCGCCAACGCGTCCCTGCTCGATGAAGGCACCGCTGCCGCCGAGGCCATGACCCTGGCCAAGCGCTCGGCCAAGTCGAAGTCGAACGTGTTCTTCGTCTCCAACGGCGTGCATCCGCAGACGCTGGAAGTGCTGCGCACCCGCGCCGAACCGCTCGACATCGAGCTGGTCGTCGCCGACGACGCCGAAGCCATCAGCATCGACAGCTTCGGCGTGCTGCTGCAGTACCCCAACACCTTCGGCCAGGTCCACGACTACAAGGCGCTGGCCGATGCCGTGCATGCGCGCGGCGGCCTGGTGGCCGTGGCCACCGACCTGCTCGCCCTGACCCTGATCGCCGCACCGGGCGAATGGGGCGCCGACATCGTCGTCGGCAACACCCAGCGCTTCGGCGTGCCGTTCGGCTTCGGCGGCCCGCATGCGGCCTTCATGGCCTGCCGCGACGCCTACAAGCGCTCGATGCCGGGCCGCCTGATCGGCGTATCCATCGACGCCGAGGGCAAGGCCGCCTACCGCCTGACCCTGCAGACGCGCGAGCAGCACATCCGCCGCGAGAAGGCGACCTCCAACATCTGCACCGCGCAGGTGCTGCTGGCGGTGATGGCGAGCATGTATGCGGTCTACCACGGCCCCGAGGGCCTGACCCGCATCGCCCGCCGCACCCATCGCCTCGCCGCGATCCTCGCCGGCGCGCTGCGCCAGGCCGGCCTCACGGTCGGTCCGGACTTCTTCGACACGCTGCATGTGGTCGGCGTCGATGCCGCCGCGATCCACGCCAAGGCCGAGGTCGCGCGCATCAACCTGCGCCGCATCGATGGCCAGAGCGTCAGCATCAGCCTCGACGAGACCACCACGCGCGCCGACGTGATCGCACTGGCGGGCCTGTTCGGCGCCGCGATCAGCGACATCGATGCACTCGACAGCGCCACCGCCGACGCCCTGCCGGCCGGCCTGAAGCGCACCAGCGGTTTCCTGGCGCACCCGGTGTTCAACACCCACCACAGCGAGCACGAGCTGCTGCGCTACATGCGTGCCCTGGCCGACAAGGACCTGGCGATGGATCGCACCATGATCCCGCTGGGCAGCTGCACGATGAAGCTCAACGCCACCGCCGAGATGATCCCGGTGACCTGGCCCGAGTTCGGCAACCTGCACCCGCTGGCCCCGGCCACGCAGGCGCAGGGCTACAAGGAACTGATCGACGGCCTGGAAGCGATGCTGGTCGAGTGCACCGGCTACGACGCCGTGAGCCTGCAGCCGAACTCCGGCGCGCAGGGCGAATACGCCGGCCTGCTGGCGATCCGCGCCTACCACCGTTCGCGCGGCGAAGACCACCGCGACATCTGCCTGATCCCGGAATCGGCGCACGGCACCAACCCGGCTTCGGCGCAGATGTGCGGCATGCAGGTCGTGGTGACCAAGTGCGATGCCAACGGCAACGTCGATGTCGACGACATCCAGCGCGCCGCCGAGAAGTACAGCGAGCGCCTGGCCGCGCTGATGATCACCTACCCGTCCACGCACGGCGTGTTCGAGGAAGACATCGTCAAGATCTGCGAGATCGTGCACACGCACGGTGGCCAGGTCTACACCGACGGCGCCAACATGAATGCCCTGGTCGGCGTCGCCAAGCCCGGCAAGTGGGGCTCGGACGTGTCGCACCTGAACCTGCACAAGACCTTCTGCATCCCGCACGGCGGCGGTGGCCCGGGCGTCGGCCCGTGCGCGGTCAAGTCGCACCTCGCCCCGTTCCTGCCGCGCACGTTCGGCGGCGAAGGCGATGTCGGCATGGTCTCGGCGGCGAGCTTTGGTTCGGCCTCGATCCTGCCGATCAGCTGGATGTACGTGACGATGATGGGCGCCGAGGGCCTGCGCAAGGCCACCCAGGTTGCCCTGCTCAACGCCAACTACATCGCCACCCGCCTGGCACCGCACTACGAGACGCTCTACACCGGCCGCAATGGCCTGGTCGCGCACGAGTGCATCCTCGACCTGCGCCCGCTCAAGGACGCCACCGGCGTGTCGGCCGAGGACGTGGCCAAGCGCCTGATCGACTTCGGCTTCCACGCCCCGACCCTGAGCTTCCCGGTCGCCGGCACGCTGATGGTCGAGCCGACCGAGTCGGAATCGCAGCACGAGCTGGACCGCTTCATCGACGCGATGATCCAGATCCGCGACGAGATCCGTGCGATCGAGGACGGCAAGCTGGACCGCGAGGACAACCCGCTCAAGCACGCGCCGCACACCGCCACCGCGGTCACGGCCAGCGAGTGGACCCACGCGTATCCGCGCGAACTGGCGGCGTTCCCGCTGCCGTCGCTGCGCCTGCAGAAGTACTGGCCGCCGGTGGCCCGCGTCGACAACGTCTACGGCGACAAGAACGTCATGTGCGCCTGCATCCCGGTGGATGCGTACAAGGACGAGCCGGTCGAGGCGTAACCGCAAGAAGAAAAGGCCCCGCAATGCGGGGCCTTTTTTTGTAGCCCGGGTAAGCGCAGCGCACCCGGGACCTGCCACATTCCCCCGGGTGCGGCCTTCGGCCTTACCCGGGCTACGGTCATCGTCGTCGCACGGGGGCCGGCTGGCCTGCCAGCATCATCCCGACGCGCGCCGCGGACCGTGCGTTGTCGGCGATGTCGCAACGCGACACAGGCCACACCCGCGACAGGCGCATGCGGGCGATGCAGGCCACCGCTTGCCAACGGTCACGGCGTTCGTCGCCGGCGCGCTCGCTGCTCGACTGGCTGGCCAGCGTGCGCTGCGGCGACGCGCCGCGACGCGTCCTCGCACCGGGCACCGCCAGCGCCGTGCGCGAGCGCGCCAGGCGGTACTGCATGACCTGGTCATGGCTGGGATACACACGCACGGCCGGGAGATCGAACACGCGCTCGGGTTCTGTCGACGACACCACCGCCGTCGACGACAAGGGCGTCAGCTCGGGCTCAAGCGTGGCGATCACGCGCACGCCCGGCAGGTCGTGAATCTGCATCGTCTGGACCGGCCCATCTCCCACGGGCTGCGCAACCACGCGGGTCGCGATCGAATGAGTGGCAGCGATCATCGCCAGTGCGGAAATCAGGGTCATCACGTTCATTGTGGCAATTCCTTTATTCGTGGCCGAACGGCGATGCCCTGCCCGCTTTCCCTGGGCCGGGGGCCGAAAAGGCCATGCGTTACATCGATGGAGCGTTGAAGGACCGGGTCGGCCCTCAGGCCGGATGGATCGTTACCAATGCCAGGCAGCTGCGCTGTTGCGTTGCCTCGTCATGCCGGTGAGTCGCGGGTGCCACTGCACCGGCATGAAATGACCCTGGCTCATGCAGGTGCCATGGTCGGATCAAGGACGGACTGCACTTCGACGACGGCGTCGGCCGGGAAGCCCGCGCGTTCGGCGTGTTCGCGGATCAGTGCCTCGTCGTTCGCCAGGTAGACGCAGTAGGTCTTGTCGTTGGCGACATACGAATGCAGCCACTGCACGCCGGTGCCGAGCTGGTCGAGCACTTCGTTGGAGCGCTGGGCGACATCGCACAGTGCCTCGTAGGGCCCCTTGCCGATGCCGTTGATGTTTCGTTCGATGACGTACTTTCTGAGCATGACGATGTCTCCTGGACGGGATGCCGGCATCAGGCCGACGGCTGTTGCTTCTTCGGAAAATTCGGCTTCACGGCGCGTACGTTCACGCCATAGGCATGCAGGTGGCCGTGGAACTTGCGGTCGATGCCGGTGCCGGCGAACGACTCGAAGCGTTCGCCGACGCGGACCTGGCCCAGGCCGCTGTCGGCGATGAACCGCAGCAGCGCCGCCTCGGTCGAGGCACCGCCGATGCAGGCCGCCCACAGGTCGGCATTGCTGCGGGCGCGGGCGGCCAGCTCGCGGTCGACCACGACGTCGCCCAGGTACAGGGCGCCACCCGGCCGCAGAACGCGCATGACCTCCGACAGAACCCGGGGCTTGTCCGGTGCGAGGTTGAGAACTCCGTTTGAGATCAGGATGTCGACGCTGGCGTCGGCAACCGGCAGATCCTCGAAGGTGCCTTCATGCAGTTCCACCCGTTCCAGCAAGCCAGCCTGCGCCGCAGCCGAGATCGCGCAGGTGCGCATGGCCGCGGTCAGGTCGACGCCGATCGCGCGTCCGTTCGGGCCGACCGCGCGCGCTGCCAGCAGCAGGTCCATGCCGGCGCCGCAGGCGTGGTCGAGCACGACGCTTCCGGCAGGGATCGTGCCAATCCGGAACGGGTTGCCGACCCCGGCGAAGCGGTCGGTGCACAGCGCCGGCAATGCCGCCAGCGCCGCCTCGTCGTAGCCCAGGCGCTGCACGGCGTAGGCTGCACCGGTATGGAAATGGAAGCCGCTGGCCGGGTCCCGGGCGACGCGCTCGTAGACGGCGCGGACCTGCCTGTGCAGCCGATTGCTGTCGATCGCGAGCGGACAACGGCCCATGGTGGTCTCCCAGTTCCTGTCGGAATTGCCGACGGCCAATCCGCCGGCATGGGGACCAATCTAGAAAGCGCGCGTATCGATCCGATGTCCGCCCGCGGCGCGTTTGTAACAGCTGGTAACGCCGGCCAATACTGTCGGCGCGGCTATGGAGGCAGGAGCAGGTGATGGCGCATACGCCCTGTGTTCTGGTGGTCGACGACGACCAGGCGACCCGCGAGATGCTCGTGGAGGCACTGAGCACGCACGATTTCCGCGCCCTGCAGGCCGGCGACGGTGCCGCGATGCGCGCCGAACTCGAGCGCGAGGCGCCCGACATCGTCCTGCTCGACATCCGCCTGCCCGGCGAGGACGGCCTGAGCCTGGCGCGCTTCCTGCGCGAGCGTTACGACGTCGGCATCATCATGGTCACCGGCTCCGGCGACGTGATCGACCGCATCGTCGGGCTGGAGATCGGCGCCGATGACTACGTGGCCAAACCCTTCGACCCGCGCGAGCTGCTGGCGCGGATCAAGAGCGTGCTGCGCCGCATCCAGGCGCGGCCTCCCGAAGCCCCGGTCGCCAGCGTCGCTGGCCGCCGCGTCAGCTTCGGCCGCTGCACGCTCGACCTGGACGCACACCAGGTGCTCGATGCCGACGGCACCGAGGTGATGGTCACGCACATGGAATTCGACCTGCTGCGCGTGCTGTACGAACACCCCGGCAAGGCGCTCTCGCGCGACCAGATCCTGACCCTCACCCACAATCGTGAATGGGAGCCGTTCGACCGCTCGATCGACATCCGCATCGCCCGGCTGCGGCGCAAGGTCGAGGTCGACCCGGACAACCCGCGCGCGATCCGCACCGTCCGCGGCGTCGGCTACATGTTCGTGCCGTCTGCGTAACTGCCGCGAGCGGAATTGTTTCTGCCGAGTAACAGCGGCCCGCGCCCGGGTTGCGCGCTCCTATACTCGATCCACGCCTGCAGCGGAGCCACGCCATGAATCCCGGCGACCTGTCCAGCAACGCCCTCGCCGACGATCGCGAGCGCGCACTGCGCGACAGCGAACTGCGCCTGCAGCAGGTGCTCGACAACACGTCCGCGGCGGTATTCGCCAAGGACCGCAGCGGCCGCTACCTGTTCGTCAACCGCGAGTTCGAACGCCTCACCGGGCACGGCGCGGCAGCGCTGATCGGACGCCGCGACCGCGACATCTTCCCCGCCGAACAGGCCGCCGGACTGCGCCGCAACGACATGCGCGTGCTGCTGGAGGCGCGGGCGATGGAGTTCGAGGAAAGCGGCGTGTTCGCCGGCGAGCAGCGCACCTACCTCTCGGCGAAGTTCCCGCTGCTCGATTGCGATGGCGTGCCCTACGCCGTCTGCGGCATCGCCACCGACATCACCCGGCGCAAGCAAATCGAAACTGCGCTGAGCAGCTCGGCACTGGCGGTGTCGAATGCGCGCGGCCGAGACCTGTTCGTCGAGCTGTCGCGCTACCTGGGCGCGATCCTCGACGTCGACGTGTCCTTCATCGCCGAGATGCGCGAGGAAGACCCGGGGATGATGCGCGTGCTCGCCTTCGTTGCCGACAGCGCGCCTCGCGAGAACTTCGACTACGCCCTGGCCAATACTGCCTGCGACACGGTCGTCGGCCACGGCTTCCGCATCTATCCCGCCGGCCTTGGCAACCTGTTCCCGCTGGATGACGACTTCATCGAACTCGGCGCCGAGGGCTACGCGGGGTACCCGCTCACCGACACCCAGGGGCGCCCGCTGGGACTGATCTCGATCGTCTCGCGGCGGCCGCTGGAGCAGGCCGAGTTCATCGAGTCGGTGATGAAGATCTTCGCCGTGCGCGCTTCCGCGGAGATCGAGCGCCAGCGCGCCGATGCCGCCTTGCTGGCCTCGCAGGTCAGCTACCGGCAGATCTTCGAGGCCAGCGAGGACGCGATCATCGTCTACGACCAGGCCACCGACCGAATCGTCGACGTCAACCCGAAGGCCTGCGTGACCTCCGGCTACAGCCACGATGAGTTGCTGCACATTGCCGTCGACCACCTCGGCTCGGGCGAAGCGCCCTATACCGGTGCCGATGCGGCCATCCACCTGCAGCACGCACGCGAGCACGGATCGGCCCGTTTCGAATGGCGTCGCCGCAACAAGGACGGCAGCCTGTACTGGGACGAAGTGTTCCTCAAGTCCGCCAGCATCGGCGGCGAGCCGCGGATCCTCGCCTTCACGCGCGACATCACCGAGCGCAAACTCGCCGAGGAAGCCGCGCAGCGCAATGCCGAGCACCTGCGTGCGACCGTAAGCGCCGCGCTCGACTGCATCATCGCCATGGACGAGCACGGCACCATCATCAAGTTCAATCCGGCCGCCGAGACCTGTTTCGGCTATCGCGAGCGCGAGGCACTCGGCCAATCGCTGGCCGAGCTGATCATCCCGGAGCGCTACCGCGAGCGTCATCGCCAGGGCATGCAGCGCTTCCTTTCAGGCGGCCCCGGCCCGTACCTGCAAAGGCGCCTGGAGGTGACAGCGCTGCGCGCCGACGGCAGCGAGTTCCCGGCGGAGCTTGCCATCGGCGTCGACGAGAGTCCGTCCGGGCGCATCTTCATCGGCTACCTGCGCGACATCACCGAGCGCATCGAGGCCGAGCAGCGCCGCTGCCGGCTGGAGGCGCAACTGCTGCAAGCCAAGAAGATGGAAGCGCTGGGCCATCTGACCGGCGGCATCGCCCACGACTTCAACAACCTGCTGGCCAGCATCATGGGTTACGTGGCGATGGCCAGCGAACGCAGCGCCGGCGGCGGCGACGCGCGGCTTGAGAACTACCTGGGTCACGCGCTGCAGTCGTGCGAACGCGCGCGCGACCTGATCCAGCAGATGCTGATGTTCAGCCGTGGACAGAAGGGCGAGCCACGCCTGCTGGATCCAGCACAGTGCATCGAGCAGAACCTGGCGGTGCTGCGCCCGAGCATTCCCTGCGAAGTGGACGTCGTCGTCGATACGGTTGGGCGCGCCGGCGCCATCTGCTTCGACCCGGTCCAGTTCGGCCAGGTCATGCTGAACCTGTGCCTGAATGCCTGCGATGCGATGCAGGGCCAGGGCCGCCTCGACATCGGGCTGCATGAAACCAGCGAGGACGGCCGGCTATGCAGCGCCTGCCAGCAGCCGGTGTCCGGCACGTTCGTCGAGATCGCCATCGGCGACACCGGCCCCGGCATCGAACCGGCGGTGCTGGAACGCATCTTCGATCCGTTCTTCTCGACCAAGCCACCGGGCAAGGGCGCCGGCATGGGCCTGGCGACCGTGCACGGCATCGTGCACGAGCATGGCGGGCATCTGGTCGTCGAGTCAGAACCGGGTCGCGGCACCCGCTTCCGGGTGTTGCTGCCGATCTGCGAAGCAGAGGCCGGCGAGGCCGTGCAGCAGCAACCCGCGAGTGCACCATCGACGAATCCGCGACTGCAGGGCCGAGTGCTCGTGGTCGACGACGAGCGTAGCGTCGGCGAGTTCATGTGCGAACTGCTGTCGAGCTGGGGCCTGGAGGCGGACTTCGTCGCCGCGCCGGCGCAGGCGCTGGAGCGTGTGCGGCAGGCACCAGAGCACTATCAACTGCTGATCACCGACCACTCGATGCCGTCGATCACAGGCATCCAGCTGGCGCAGTCGCTGCAGGCGGTGGCGCCGGAGCTGCCGGTGTTGCTTTACACCGGACTTGCCGATCGAGTCAGCGAGCAGGCACTGCCGGCGAACATGCTGAAGACGGTGTTGCGCAAGCCGATCGATCACGCGCATCTCGCGCGCGAATTGTCGGCGATCCTGCGGTCCACGGTGACCTGACGCGTGCGCCCCTCTCCGGAGTGGCGTTGTCCGCCGGGCCGGGGAAACGGGAGCATGGCGCCCCCGCCCCGGGTGCGCTGCGCTTACCCGGGCTACGCATAGCGCCAACGCGCGAAGTCGGTGAAACGACTGAAGCTTCCGGAAGGAAGGGGGCGGGTGTATTCCGTTCGCGGAATGCACCCCACCTCCTCCCCCACTGAGCACGCGCGAGAGATGACACGCTACGTCACGGCCGATACGAGAAAAAAAGGCCCCGCACTGCGGGGCCCTTCCTTCACGCTGAACCGCTCAACCGTTCAGCCGCCGTGCGTCTTCAACCACGCATCCACTGCCGGCAACCGCTCGTTGCGCACCTTCAACCGATAGATCACGTTGGCGACCGCGGTATTGGCGTCGCGGCGCGAACCGGCGGCGAGGTGCTGTTCCGCGTACGCCTGGATCTTGCCGACCATCGCCGGATCCAGCGAACCATTGGCCAGGCCCGGGTAGTAGCGGCTGCGCGAGGACGAATCGACGCGCTTGTCGACGTCGCTCATGTGGCCCATGGCGAAGTCGAACGCCAGCTCGGGATGCTGCGACGCGACCGCGCGGATCATCCCGGCGCTGTTGGTCGCACCCGGCTCATCGGTCAGCGCCAGGTCGAGGGCACGCTGCGCCAGTGCCTTGTCCTCGCTCGAGGACAGCATCTGGTACAGCTCGTCCTTCATCAGCGGCGTCTTTTCCGCCTGCGCGGAAGTGTGCAGCTGGTCCCAGGTCGCCGCGTCGGCGTGGCGTGCAACCACCGCCAGGATGGTCTTGCGCAGCGCCGCCGGCACGGCGGCGGGGTCCGTGTCCTGCGCCGCGTAACGACGACGTGCCTCGGCGACCACCTTGTCATCGCCCAGCGAGCTGAGCGTGTCGATCAGGCGCGTGCGCAGGATCTTGACCGGATCGGCCTCGCCCTGCTTCTCGTCCCAGCCGATGCGCGCGAACACCGGCGCCAGCTGCGCGATGGCGAACTTGCGGAACCGGGCCTGGCGAGCGCCGTCGCCCTGGTAATAGTCGTTGAGGCTGTCGAGCTTGCCAGCGATGTCACCCCAGATCTGCGGGTCGGAACCGGCCGGCGTCGCCTTGACCAGGTCGAGGTAGTTCGCCGGCGACTGCAGGCCGGCCAGGCCCAGCGCCCAGGTGTCGCTCATCAGGCCGAGCTGGTCGATCGGCGGCAGCTTGGCAAACCCGCCACGGATCGAGGCGAACTGCTCAGGCGAATACAACGTGCGGTAGTAACCGCTCTGGCCGGCATTGACGACGACCGGGCCGCAGCCGGGCACATCCAGCGAACCGGCGCCGCCTTCGACGATCGTGCGCACCGCTTCGCCGCCGACCGCCTGCGCGATCACCGGCACGCGCCACGACAGCGGCTGCTTGTCGGGACGGTCCTTGGTGAACTCGCCCTGGGTCAGCTTGAGCGTGGTCTTGCCATCGCTGCACGTCGCCGAGGCGACGGTGATCATCGGGATGCCCGGCTGCAGGGTGAAGTCGTGGGCGATGTCGAGAATGGGTTTACCGGCGGCGGCCTGCACCTGCTTCCACAGGTCGTCCGACGCGGTGTTGCCGTAGGCGTGTGCCTTCATGTAGTTGCGCACGCCCTCGCGCCACGCCTCTTCACCGACGTAGCCTTCGAGCATGCGGATCACCGCGCCGCCCTTCTGGTAAGTGATGGCGTCGAACGCCTGGCTGGCCTGCTCGACGGTTTCCACGTGCTGCACCACCGGGTGCGTGGTGGCCACGGCATCGCGGCTCATCGCACCTTCGCGGCCGGACACGGCATACAGCTGGGTGTTCCATTCCGGATGCAGCTTCTGCGTGGTGCGCGAGGCCATCCAGGTGGCGAAGCCTTCGTTGAGCCACAGGTCGTCCCACCAGCTCATCGTCACCAGGTCACCGAACCACTGGTGGGCGATCTCGTGCGCGGCGACCGAGAACACGCGCTGCTTGTCGGACTGCGTCGAGAAGGCCGGATCGAGCAGCAGGGTGTGTTCGAAGGTGAAGATCGCGCCCCAGTTTTCCATGGCGCTGAAGAACTGGCTGGCGCCGGGCGAAGCGACGTTGTCGAGCTTGGGCAGCGGATACGGGGTGCCGAAGTAGTCGTTGTACTCGCGCAGCACGTCCACCGAGGAATCGAGCGCGAAACGCGCCTGGTCGACCACGCCCTTCTGTGTGATCACGCCGACTTCGGTCTCGCCCAGCTTGGCGGTGGCGCGGTCGAACTCGCCCTGGCTGAAGAACAGCAGGTAGGTCGACATCTTCGGCGACTGCGCAAAGCGCACACGCGTGAGGCCGTTGCCCAGGTCGGTGGTCGCCGTCGCCGGCATGTTGCTGACCGCCATCTCGCCGCTCGGCACGGTCGCCTCGAGGGTGAAGGTGGCCTTGTGCGACGGCTCGTCCCAGGACGGGATCATGCGGCGCGCATCGGAATTCTCGAACTGCGTGAACAGTGCGCGCTTCTTGCCGGCCCTGGTGTCGTAGTCGATCGCGAACAGGCCGTTGGCCTGCGTGCCGATCTTGCCGGTGTACTCCATTGCCAGGCGGTAGCTGCCCACGGCCAGCGGCTTGTCGAAGGTGAAGGTGGCGGTCTGCGCGTCGGCGTCGACGCCGACCTTTGCCGCGACGGCCTTGCCCTTGCCGGTGGCGGGCGACAGCTTCGCCGAAGCAAAGGTCATGTCGACGGCCTGCAGGGTGATGGTCGCGGTCGGTTCCAGCACGTCCAGCGTGATCGTCACCTGGCCATCGAACGTCAGGGTCTGCGCATGCGGCGCGATCGCGACGTCGTAGTGCGTCGGGCGCACGTTGCGCGGCAGCTGCGTGGTGGTGGCCTGTGCGGCCGCGGTATTGGACACGGTTGCGGGTGCAGCTGCCATGGCGGTGACGCAGTTGCCGGCCAGTGCCAGCGTGATAGCGGTAACCAGAAAACGACGCATCAACTTCCCCCTGAATGATCTACGGTGTGATCGGCCCTGATGAGCCTGTAATGGGTCGGGCGACAGCAGCTGCGTCCCCACGCAGCAACTTGCCCCAGACCGGCTGTGCCGATCCTGCCCGTTGGCAGCTGAGCGCAAATCGGCCCGGATGACCAGCACCGGAAGTCATGCCTGGGCGGCCCGGGGTCACAGTGGGGCTGGTTGACTGGGCCCCGCCTGGCCGTCGCCACGCGCCCTTGACGTCGTTGTGCGGTAAACAGGGCGTGCCGCCGCGGTACGAGACCGCGGCCATGCGCACCGGGGACCCCAATGCCTGGACTTTGGATGAGCACAGGAAACGATGCTGGCGCGCGGCCGGGGGCCGGCCGTCGCTTGCGTGCGCTGATTCTTGCCGCCGTGCTGGCAGGCCTGTCGCTGGCCGCGACCGCGGCCCCTCCCCCGGCACAACAGGCCGGCGCCACCGAAGGCACCGCGCCTGCCACGCCGCCACCTGCCACCGAGGCGACGGTCAAGTTCTTCAACCGCGACATCATGACCCTGCGCAGCACCCTGCTCGGCCGCCCGCCCGAGCTGCGCGCGCGCACGGCCGAAGGCAACATCGAGCAGGTGGTGGAGCGGCCGGGCACGCCCACGGTGGCATTCCAGGACATCCCGCAGGGGTCGCTGGTCCTGCTGGGCGGACAACTCGTGGCGATGTTCACGCCCGCCGACCTGGATGCCCTGAACCACCAGACCATGGCCCAGGCCCGCGCGCAGATCGCGCGCAACCTGACCGAAGCCGTGCAGGCGGCCGAGCGCGACCACGCGCCGCGGCAACTGCTCAATGGCGTGCTCATGTCATTGCTGGCGACGTTGGTCGCCGCGCTGGCGATGCTCGCGCTGCTGTGGCTGCGCCGGCAGATCGAATCGCGATTCCAGCGCTGGATCGAAGTACGCGTGCAGACGCTGCGCCAGGAGTCCACGCGCCACGTCGTGACCAGCATGCGCACCATCGTCAACTGGTTCAAACGCGTGGTGCTGTGGCTGATCGCCCTGCTCGTGCTGGAGGAATGGCTGAGATTCGTCCTCGGTCAATTCGGCTTCACCCAGCCGTGGGCGCAACGCATGACCGGCTGGATCGTCGACCTGCTGTCGGGCTGGGGCCAGGCGATTGCCGGCGCAGTGCCTGGCCTGGTGGCGGCATTCGTCATCCTGTTCCTCGCCCGCTTCCTGACCCGGACCCTGAGCCTGACCTTCCGCGCCGTGCAGAGTGGCCGGTTCCAGCTGTTCGGCATCGACGACCAGCTCGCCGAACCCACCCGCAAACTGCTGGTGGCGGTGATCTGGCTGTTCGCCGTGGCGATGGCCTACCCGTACCTGCCCGGCGCGCAGACCGACGCGTTCAAGGGCCTGAGCGTGCTGGTGGGCCTGATGATCTCGCTGGGCGCATCCAGCATCGTCGGCCAGGCGGCCGGCGGATTCACGCTGCTGTATGCCCGCACGATGGCGGTGGGCGACCTGGTGCGGATCGGCGAGGTCGACGGCCAGGTGTTGCAGATCGGCCTGTTCACTACCCGCCTGCGCAACCTGATGGGCGTGGAGATCAGCATCCCCAACAACGTCGTCCTCGGTGGCCAGCTGCACAACTACTCGCGCAATCCCGATGGCCCCGGCCTCTGGCTCGAAACCGGCGTGACCATTGGTTACGACTCGCCATGGCGACAGGTGCACCGCCTGCTGCTGGACGCGGCCGCCAAGACCGCGAAGATCCAGGCGTCACCGGCGCCGTATGTGCTGCAGACCGCGCTGTCGGACTTCTACGTCGAGTACAAGCTGCGTGCGCGCATCCTCGAGCCGTTCCTGCGCCCGTTCGTGCTGACCGAACTGCACGCCAACATCCAGGACGCGTTCAACGAGGCCGGCGTGCAGATCATGTCGCCCAACTACGAAGCCGACCCCGAGCAACCGAAGATGGTCGGCCGCGCGCACTGGGAAGGCGTGCCGCCACCGACCGCCGACCAGGCCGGGTAAACACCATCGCCGTCGAAGCACCGTAGCCCGGGTAAGCGAAGCGCACCCGGGGTCCTGCGCGCCTCGACCCCGGGTGCGCTTCGCTTACCCGGGCTACGTGAGATATGTCAGCGCTGTACGTCGAACTTCACTTCGACACGGCGGTTGGGCAGCAGGCATTCGTGCAACTGCTTCGCCGGCACGCCTTCGCAGGCCTGCACCGGCTCGCGGTCGCCGCGCCATTCGTAGCTGATCACGTCCGCGGCAATGCCCTGCGCGACCAGGTAGTCGCGCACGGCCATCGCCCGGCGCTTGGACAGATCCTCGTTGTACTGGCGGTTCGGCCCCTGGATGCGATCGGCGTGGCCGATCAGGCGCACCGAGGTGACGCGCAGGTTCTCGTCCTTCACCCGCGCCAGCGCTTCGGTGACCGCGCGCATCGAGTCGGGCCGTACCTGCTTGATCGTGTCGCGGTCGAAGTCGAACACCAGGTTCGCCGTCAGCTCCATGTTCTGCGGCACCGGCGTGCAGTTTCGCGCCAGGGCCTCGGCGTCGTTGACATGATCCTCGGCCATCTGCACGTAGGGTTTGGCATGGCGCCAGCCCTGCTGGTTGAACTCGTTGCCGGCGTGCACCAGTTCGACCTCGCCGCAGGCCATCTCCTGCTGCGCGCATTCATAGCCGGGCGTGCCGTAGATGGCGCCAAGGCGTTTCCACAGGTCCTCGCGCAGGCGGGCGGCGTTGTTCACTGCCGGCGTTTCGTTCGGCAGCGGCGTCACGCCCTGCTCCATCGCGGTGATCAGCTTGGTCGATTCGTCCAGCGCGCCCTGCGGGAAGTCGCTGCGGTCGTTGCGGCTGTACTCGTGGAACGAGACATCGAGCCAGCACTGCGCCTTCGACAGATGGTAGTCGCGTACCGGCCGCCCACCGTCGTTGAGCGCCTGGATGCGGTCCTGCGTTGCCTGGTAGGTCGACTCGTCGCGGTAGATCGATTCGTCGGTGATCCGCGCCTTCGACGGCGTGAGCTGCGGGTCGCCGGCCTGGGCATCGCTGCTCTGCGCAAGCACGGGTGCCTGAACGATTGCCAGCAGCAAGCCGATCAACAGGGGCGTCGATGGAATGGTCATGTCCGTCCTCACTGCTCCGGCTTGCGGTAGCGGTCGTCTTCTCTCAGGAACAGGTCTTCGTCGAACTTGATGCGCAGGCGGATGAACGCGCCTTCATCCGTGTACTCGTAGCCGGTCAGGTCCGGGTCGCCGACGAATCCGACGAAGTTGTAGCCGGCCGACAGCCACAGGTTCTGCTTGAGCAACCGCCCGACCTCGACACCATAGGCGTACTGGTTGGCGTCGTTGTCGCCGAAGAAGCTCGAGGCCAGCACGCCAATGTCCCAGTTCTCGGTGATGTCGTAGACCACCCGGCCGGACACCAGCACGCCACGGAAGCGGCTGTCGACGCGGGTGCCGTCGTTGTAGGAGAAGCGGTCTTCCTGCCACTTGGCAGCGACACGGCCGGTCAGCCACCACGGCCGCAACGGATGCCAGTCGGCATGGGTCGAGAAGATATGGGCGCGCGTGCGCACGTCCTGACCGATGTCGCCGCCGGTCAGGAAGCCATTGACGATGCCGCTGTCGTCTTCCTCGAGCTTGTATTCGTAGCGCGCCAGCGCATTGACGCGGTTGCGGTCGGTGTCGCGGTAGGCGACGCCGAGCTGGAAGCGGTCCTGCATGACGTCGCCGCGCGATTCGTAGTTGGTGGCCAGCAGGTAGTTGCGTGCCAGCAACGTCCAGTCGCGGTTGATCTTGCGCGCGTACAGCAGCTGCAGCAGCGTTGTGTCGAACTGCTCGTCGGTGTCCGGCGTGGAGTCGACATCGCCGGAGATGCGGTACTCGATCCGCGCCGCGCCGCGCCACAGCGGGTTGGCGCTGTAATCCAGGCCGAACGCCAGGGCGGTGGCATCGCCGGTGTCGCCGTCGTAGATGCGCACGTGTTCGGCCGCGCTGCTCAGGCGCAGGCCCTCCTTGATGTCCCAGGAGTTGCGGATGCCCGAGGCCATCTGGATGTCGCGACCGCTGATCGCATCGCGCATGCGGTACTCGCTGAACACCTGCGTGTCCTTGATGTAGGTGCTGTCGACACCGAACACCAGCGCGTCGCTCTCGCGATCGGCGGTGGTGATGCCGTAGGCGCTGGTCAGGCCGGTCTGGCGCTCGTAGCGGCCGTACAGGCGGTTGCGCTCGCGCAGCCGGTAGTCGACGCCGAGGGCGACGCGATTGCGGTCCTCGCCGTTGAAGTCCTGCTCGTACTCGCCGCCGACGACGAACTTGTCGTTGATGACGTAGCCGACGCCGGCATGGACGGTATCGGAGGACAGCTCGGTGCCGACCGGCAGGTCGGACGTCGGCACGGTGCCATTGCTGCGGATCACCGGCAGGCCCGTCGCCGGATCCAGTGGCTGCTGGCCGAAGCCCAGCGCGCCGCCACCCGCGCCGGAGGCGAAGCCACCGCTGAGTCCGCCGGTGGAGCCGAACGGTGGCGAGATCGACCACGGCGAGGTGATGCCGATGGTCTCGTCGATCGTGCGCACGCCGAAGTCCAGGGTCAGGCGCTTGGTCGCGTCGATGCGGATGCCGGCACCGGCGGCGTCGCGCTCACCGCCGTCAGGGTTGCGGTCCTCGCTGCGCAGGGCTTCGACATACAGCTCAAAGCGCTCGCCGATCGCGTACTCCATCTCCAGGCTGTACTCGCCACGACCGCCGTACAGCGGCGAGGCGGCGTTGTTGAACTCCGGGTCCGTGCGGGCACCGAACAGGCTCACGTCGAAATTCTTGCCGTCGTGGCCGAACTCGAAGCGATAGGCGTCGCCCTCGACCTCGCCGCTGAGACCGCTGAGCGCCGGCGTCGCGTACTGGTTGATCGGGTTGGTGTTGACCTCGCTCTGCGTGCGCGCGGCCTCCAGCACCATCCAGGTGTTCTTTCCGAAGCGGTAGCCCAGGTTGGCGCTGGCCATCTTGAACTCGGCGAACGGGTTCTCGTCCTGGACGTAGGACCCGCCGATCTCGAACTTGCTGGTGATGCGCCACTGCACATCGGTGCCGTAGACCCAGAACTTCTCGGTGCCCTGGTCGAGTTCGTAGGTCACCCGCAGCGAGACCGGGTTGAGCTCGGTGTCGAAGCCCGGCAGGAAGGTGTTGAGCAGGATCCGCCCGGAGAACGGCTCGAAGCTGTAGTCCACCAGGCGCGCCAGCGACCGCACCGAGATGATCCGCGAGGGCTGGTTGCGGTCGCGCACGATCACTTCGACGCGCTCGCTGCCTTCGAGCACGGCGTTGTTGCTCAACCCGTACGGGCCACTGCCCTGGCTCGGGAACTCGTCGATCACCTGGCGCAGCGAGTCCTCGAACGCGAACACATTGCCGCTGACCTTCTTGCTCTCGAAGTGCCAGCCCAGGCCCGTGGCGGTGCGGTTGTAGGTACCCAGACTGCGCATGCGGATCTGGCCGCGGCTGTTGACCCCGGTCTGCGTCGCCAGCGTCTCGCCGCTCTGGAAGTCGCCGTACATCAGGTAGCTGCGGTTCTTGTCGATGCGCACGTACAGGCGCTCGGCCGACTGCGCGTCGAATCCGCGCAGCGACGAGTCGCCGTAGACCGGATAGAACTCCTCGGGCTGGATGTCGCGCAGCAGGCGGCCACGCACGTCCTTGTCGGAGTCGTAGGCAGCAGTCAGCAGGTACTCGCCCTTGATCCGGCCCTTGACGAAGAACGCGGTGCGCGCGGCGGCGTTGGCCTTGCCGTCGTTGAACTCCTTCTCCCAGCGGCGGATGTCGCGGTCGAAGCCGTCGTCGCGCCGCACCGGATCGATCGGGTTGGCGTTGCTGGTACCGCGGAAGTTGATCACGCCCTCGATCAGGCCGGTGGCGATCATCTCGCGCATCTCCGGCAGGAACGACAGCGTGTTCTCGGCCGTCTGGCCACCGGAGGTGATGCGCAGGATCACGTCCTGCGGCACGTCGGGCGCGAGCAGGTCGAACTCGGCGCGGCCGTTGTCGACCGGCAGCTGGATGCCCGGCGTGAAGCGGTCCGAATCCAGTTGGCCCGGGCCGAGTTCGTCGGTGCGCGCGCCGGGCAGCTTCACCCGGCCGCCGCTGTACTCGATGGTGGCGAAGGCCTGGCCGGCCAGCGGCTTGCCGTCCTCGCCGAGCAGTTGCACCACCACGTGCACTGGCGACTGGCCGTCGGCCGGGACGCCATCGCGGTCGACATCGACTGCAACGATGGCGACGGACGAGTTGACGCTGTAGTCGACCTGGCCCGACTGCACCGGCACGGCCTGCGGCGCCGAATCTGTGGTCTCCGGCGATTGCGGATACTCCGGTGCCGGATCGCCAAGCGCCGGCACGAACCGCGGCACTTCGCTGGTTGCGGCGGCCTCGACCGGGGTCAGCTCACGGGCCGCCGACAGCGCTTGGGGTTCTGCCGATTCCGGATCTGATTCCGAGTCCGAATCCGGCCGTGGTTGCGATTCCGCACCGGACGCCGGCTGCGGCATCGGCAGCATCTGGTCAACCGACGGCGGTGCCGCGCCGGGTAGGGTCGAGCGCACCGGCGAAGTGGCCGGCGCCGTTGCATCTGGCGCCGTTGCACCTGGCGTCACCGCCGCAGGCGTCGCCGCGCCCTGCACGCTGCCGGCTTCCGTCGTCGCCCTCGCCCCGCGCGGCGCGACGATCGAGGGCGGCTGATTGGCCGAACTGGTCGCCTGTGTCGGCGCGCGCAGCGGCTGGCTTTCGAAGCTCAGCGGGGCCTGGCCGACTTCGCTTTCCGGCGCGGCCACTTCGCCCTGCGTGCGGCGCGCCTTGACCTGCTCGAGCACTTCGTTGGAGCCGCTGCCTTCGATGAAGTCGGCGCGATGCAGCTCGCCGTTCTTGAGGTCGATGAACAGGCTGTCGGCATCGCCGAGGTTGCGGTTGCTGCTGGCGACCAGACGCGAGCCGACCGGCAGCGTGCTCGCGTCGACCTTCAGCGTGTGGCTCTTGGGCGGCAGGCCGCAGTAGCTGTACTTGCCCTCCGAGTCGCTGACCATCCAGGTGCCGTCCTCGAAGTACATGCGCACGCCGGGGATGCCCAGCTCTTCGTGGTCCTGCATCTGGTTGTTGTTGGTGTCGACGTAGATCTTGCCGAGCACGCAGCCTTCGTCGGTGAACACGCCGCCGGTGATGCGCACGCGGTACTGCGCCTGGTTGGACGGCACCACGCCCGGCAGCGGCTGCAGCGTGTTCGGGTCGACGCAGCCACCGGTGATCGAACAGCCGTACGCCTGCGCGCGGTTGATGCCGTCGCCCTGCATCGAACCGACGCCGACGCGGTAGGTCAGGATGATCTGCTCGCCCACCGAGATCGGCCCGGTGGTGAACACCAGGCGCGGGCCCGGCTTGCCTGCCGGATCGGGAATGGCACTGCCGTCTGCGCGCGCGGTGCCGTCGATGTAGGTGAAGCCCGGCGGCAGGTTGTCGATGACGTTGACCGTGTCCATCGGCGCGCCGGCGGTTTGCCGGATCGTGATGGTGTACATCAGCGTGTCGCCGAGCTCGACGATCTGGCGGTCGCCGGTCTTGCTGATCACCAGGCCCGGCGCGGACGCCGGATCGAGCGGAATGTGGTTGTGGACGATGCTGGCCGTCGCCGAACCGGCCACCAGCGACAGGTAGTACGCCGTGCCCGGGCCGATCGGTGCGCTCGGCGCCGTGGCCTGCGGTTGCACTTCAAAGTTGGTGCCGACCGCGCCCGGCGGGTTCAGGGCATTGGGCTGCGACGGGATCACCGCCGACGGGAAGGTGAAGCCGCCCGGCGGCGTCACCCGCAGCGTGTAGTCGCAGCGCGCCGGCGCCGACGGCGCGAACAGGAACTGATAGAAGCCGTTGGCGTCGACCGTCATCGAGATCGCGGTGCCGTCGATGCTGTAACCACCGGCGCCGCCGTTGAGGATCGAGGTCGTCGGCTCGAAACCGGCGCACACGCCCGACGGTGCCAGCGTGACGACGGAGCCCGGCACCGGATCACGGCTGACCACGTCGTAGACCACGCCGCCCGGATCGACCGGCAGGCTCTGCTGCGGCAGCTCGGCGCCGGACTGCAGCACCACTTCGAGCTGGCTGATGCTCTGGTCGGTCACGCGACAAGTGCTGGCGGTGCCGCCTGCGATCGCACCATCGGGATTGCACGGCGCCGGTGGCCCACCGGCGGTCTCGCCAGTGACCGGGAAGCCCCACAGCACGCCGGAAGTCGGATGACGGAAGCGCACGTACTGGCGAACGCCCGGGATCAGGTCGCGGATGCGATAGGTGCCGTCGGCCGCGGTGACGGCGTCTGCGATGACGGCATTGCTGGCCGGGTCGACCAGTTCCACGCGCCAGCCATCGAGGCGACGGTCGCCGCCGTCGAGGTGCGTGTCGTCATCGCCGGCGTCGAACCACACCGTGCCCGAAATGGCCGATGCAAGCTGGATGGGCGTGGCGATGCGGCAGGCGTTCTGGGTGATCGCCGGATCGCAGACCGGCAGCGCGGTGACATCGCCACTGAAGGCCGCGCGCTCGGCGGGCGACGGAACATGCGCCTGGTCTTCGCCACCGCCTTCGACCAGCACGGCGTTGTTCACCGGCGAACTGGCGACCGCCGATTCGGCCACCCGGGCCTGGACCACGATGGCATCGGGGTTGGTCTGGTCGCGCACGATCACCGTGCTGCTGGTGCAGCTCAGCTGCGATTCGCCGATCGCGCCGGTGCAGGCCCAGCCGTTGCCAGTCGGCGTTGCCGCCAGTGTCAGGCCCGGCGGCAGGCGGTCTTCGACCACGTAGTTGCCGACCGTCGGTTTCGGTCCGGTGTTGCGCACGCGGATGCTGTAGCGGCCGATGTTGTTGACGGTGAACTGCGCCGGCTCGGCGGTCTTGCTGACCTTGAGGTCGGGCGAGTCGGCGATCTCGCCGAAGTTGGCGCCGATCGCGGCCGCACCCGGCGTGAGGGTGATCGCACTGATGGCCGAGGGCAGCGTGCCGCGCGGCGTCGCCGTGCCGTCGGAGACGCCGTTGACCGTGCCCGGCGTGGTCACGCCGTCGGTGGTCAGCGGCGGCTGGTCGGGTTCGGTCACCGTGTAGGTGCCCGGACGCAACGTGTCGAAGATGTAGTCGCCGTTGGCGTCGGTCGCGGTAGAGCCGTTCACGACCAGCGCCATCGCCAGCGCCGGCAATGGCGCGTTCACGGTCTGGCCGAGGTCGTCATTGCCGGTCAACGTGACGATCACGTTCGGGATGCCCGCTTCGCCTGCGTCGAAGGCACCGTTGAGGTTCTCGTCGATGTAGACCTTGCCGGCGATCGACGCGCCCGGTGCCTCGCCGAAGTTGTAATTGATGGCCTCCTGGTTCAGCGTCAGCAGAATGCCGCTGATCTGCGAAGGCACGGTGTTGGGCGCCGTCGCGGTTCCGGTGGAGCTTCCGGGCACGGTGATGCCGTTGACGGTGCCCGGCGGCTGGTCGGGCTCGGTCAGTACGTAGGTGCCCGCGGGCAGTCCCTCGAACCGATAGCGGCCGTCCGCATCCGTGGTCTGCGTCAGGCTCACCGGCGTACCTGTCAGCGACTGGCCGGTCAGCTGGATGGTCACGCTGGCGATGCCCGTTTCGCTGGTGTCGATCACGCCGTCATTGTTGGTATCCAGCCAGACACGTCCGGAGAGCGCACCGGTCGGGAACTCGCCGAAGAGGTTGTCCAGCGCAATCCGGCCCGGGCCGAGGATGATGTCGCGGATGCGCGAAGGCAGTTCGCCGACCTGGGTCGCGCTGCCGGCGCGGGTGCCATCGATGTTGCCCGCCTCGGTGATGCCGTCGCTGGTGGCCGGGGGCTGGTCCGGTTCAGTGACGAGGTACTGGCCCGGACGCAGGTTCTCGAACCGGAACGCGCCCAGCGGCCCAGTGGTGCCCGGAACGGAGACGCCCTGCCCCAGGTCGTCGATGCCCGACAGCACCACCGCGACGTTGGCGATGCCGACTTCGATGGTGTCGGGCACGCCGTTGCGGTTGCCGTCGATGTAGACCCGCCCGATGATCGATGCCGGCGGAATCTCGCCGAAGTTGTAACCATCGACTGCCTGGCTGATTGCCAGGCTGATGCCGACCACCGTCGACGGCGTCGTCGCCGCGCCGGTCGCGGTGCCGCCGCCGGTGCCGGCGACCGTGATGCCGCTGAGCGTGTCGGGCGGCTGGTTGGGCTGGGTGACGATGTAGGTGCCCGGCGGCAGGCTGGTGAACGACCAGGTTCCGTCGGCCAGGGTGATCACGCTGCGCGTGATCGCACCACCGCCGCTGACGATGCCGGCGAGCTGGATCTGCTCGTTGGGCAGGCCGTTCTCGATGAGGTTGATCACGCCATCGTTGTTGTTGTCGAGCCAGACGCGGCCGGAAATCGAACCGTCGGCGATCTCGCCGAACCGGTTCTCGATCGATGCGCCGCCAGCTGGCAAGGCAATGTTGCTGATCGCCGAGGGCACCGTGGCCACCGGCGTCGCCGTGCCGCTGGCCGCGCCATTGATGGTGCCTGCGGTGGTGATGCCGTTGTTGGTGCCTGGCGGCTGCGTCGGTTCGGTCAGCGTGTAGGTGCCCGGGCGCAGGTCCGGGAAGGTGAACACGCCGTTGGCATCGCTGTTGGCACTGACGTTGACGGCGGCACCGGAGTCGGCGGTGCCGGTGAGGTTGATGGCAACGGTTGCAATGCCGGCTTCGCCGCTGTCGAAGACACCGTCATTGTTGAAGTCATAGAACACCCGTCCGGTAATGGAGGCCGGCTGGATCTCGCCGAAGTTGTAGCCGGTGCCGGCGACGCCCGCGGTGGTGGTGATCGCGCTGATCGCTGATGGCGTCGTCGCCAGGTCCGTGGCGGTCCCGCCGAGGCTGCCGACGACGGTGATGCCGTTGAAGGTGCCCGGAGGCTGGGTCAGCTCGGTGACCGTGTACGTACCGGGCACGATCGCGGTGAAGGAATAGTTGCCGTCGACGTCGGTGGTGGTGTCGCGCAGGACCGGCAGACCGTTCTCGTTGATGCCGCTAAGGCGGATGCCGATGTTGGCGATCCCGGCCTCGCCGGTGTCGATCACGCCGTCGTTGTCGAGATCGAGCCAGACGCGACCGCTGATCGCGGTGTCCTGCGGGTTCTCGCCGAAGTTGAACTCGGTGCCCTGCCCGTTGCCGACCGCCAGGTCGATGGTGGAAATGCGGTCGGTGGTGAGCGGATCGCCGCCCACCGCGGTGCCGCGCACGCAACCGGTGGCGCATGGCGCGCCACTGACCAGGCCGGGGTTCACCGCCAGCGGCGCGTTGTTGAAATCGCCGGCCGGCAGCGGTTCGCGCAGCGTATAGATCACCAGCGGGTCGAGGTTGACGAAGCTGTATGCGCCGTTGCCGTCGGTGGTGGCGGTTTGCAGCAAGGAGCTGCTGGCCGCGTCGAGCAGTTCGACAGTCGCGCCGACGATGGGCAGGTCGGTGCCTGGCGTGCGTGTGTTGCTGAAGTCGACGTCTGAATAGACGAAGCCCGACAGGCTGGCGTTGATCAGCTCGGGGAAGTTGTAGTTGATGCCAGCATCCTGGCGGCCGACCGGGATGGTCGCGTAGCTCGAGTCAGGGGTGCCGCGCGCATAGGTGCCACCGAGCGACGGCGGTGGCGGATCGACGGGTCCGTTGACGAACCCGACCGGCTGCGTCTCGGTGATGGTGTATCCGCTGGTCGACGGCGACAGCTCGCCGAAGGTGAAGTTGCCGCTGGCATCGGTGGTCGTGGTCAGGCTGATCGCGTTGCCGTAGACGTCGGTACCGGCCAGCGCCAGGGCGACACCGGGAATGCGCGGCTCGGTGCCCGCATCCTGCGGCACGCCGCCGTTGCCGCCGGTGCGGTCGCGGTCCTCGAACACGGTGCCGGTGATGGTCGAGGCGATCACGCCCAGCGGCACGGTCACGGTGTCGTTGCCGTTGATGTTGTCGACCTGCTGGGTCGAGACGGTGGCGGTGTTGCTGCTGGTGCCGCCGGGCGGGACGCTGTCCCAGCGCGCCGGCACGATGATGCGGACGCGGCCGCCGTTGCCCGGCACGAAGGTCAGGTCACCGACCGAGCAATCGATGGTGCTGCCCGACAGCGTGCAGGTGCCGGTGCCGTTGGGCACTTCGTCGGGGCCCGGCGGATCGGGGCCGATCTTCTGCCAGGTGATGGCCCCGGTCACAATCACGCCGGCCGGCAAGGTATCGACGACCCGCGTGCCGGGGCCGTTCAGCGGATTGGTGCCGCTGCGGTCGAGCGTCAGGCTGGAGCCCGGACCGTTGTTGACCGCCTCGATGACATAGAAGAACGGCTCGCGCACCGTGACCGGATCAACCGTCGGCGGCAGCGCCACCGCCGGACTGGCGGCAGGCGTCTGGGTCACGGTGGTCTTGCTTACCGCCAGGTCGGCGCGGGTGCGGATGCTGGTGTTCTCGTTCTCGCTGTTGTTGCCCGGCTGCGTGTCGGTTTCGTTGGCCGCCGAACTGGCCTGGTCGACCAGCGTGTCGCCGGTCGCCGATGGCGCAGTCAGGTACTCGAATCGCACGTACAACGCGCTCTCGGCGTTGACGCCGATCACACCAAGCTGGTTGTTGTCGAAGCCGGCACCGGGCATGAAGCAAGTCAGCGTCAGCGTGGCCGGGCCGGTGACCGGATTGCTGCCGGCGGTGATGTTGCAGGCGCCCGGCAGGAAGGGGCCGCCCTCGCTCGCCGAAGCGCCGTCGTAACGAACCGTCGCGCCGGCCTGCGGCGAGATCACGTCGGTGATCCTTACGCCGGTCGCGATCGAGGGCCCGCCATTGTTGAGAACGGTGATCCGGTACGTGACGAAGTTCTGGCTCGGGTCGGTCGGGTCGTAGCCCATCGGGTCGACGCCGCCGGCGAAGCCGATATCGACCTTGTTGGTGATCAGGTCGACCTCGCCGGTCGCGAACGTCAGCGCCGCCGCCTTCACATCGTCGGCATTGGTGGCAACGGTGTTGAACTCGAAGTCACCCGAGGCATCGGTGCCGCCGCTCGGATCGGGCGCACCGTCGCCGTTGCGGTCGAAGAAGAAGGTGCCGGTGTCCGGGAATGCGCGTGCCGGATTGCCGGTCAGGTTGAAGATCGGGACGATCACGACCGTCATGCTGTTGACCTGGCCGCTGGCCATGTCGAGCGGCGTGCACGTGATCGTCACCTCGCCAGCACCCGAGCCTTCGGTGTGGAAGCGCGGCCCGGCCGGGCTCGCCACGGTCGTCACGTTCGCGCCGCCCACCGCGGTGCAGACGGTGTCGCCGGCGCCGTCGCGCGTCGCCGTGGCGACCACGAATCCCGAATCGTTCGGCGGCAATCCGATCACGTCGCGGAACACCACGCCCGGCACCGTCGACGGCCCCTCGTTGCGGTAGTCGATGCGCGACTGGCTGGACACGCCGACCTGGCCGGTGGTGCCGGTGGTGATCGTCTTGGCGGTGGTCTGCACGTTGGCCACGCGCGGAATGCGGACGAAGTCCGAAGCCGTGTTGTTGCTGTCGTCGATTTCGCCGATCGCGCCTGGGATCGCCGGATCGACGGCGACGCCTGCGGTGTTGCACCACGCCCCGGCCGGCATCGCGACCGCGCCGCAGATGCCCGCCGGGCGTGCCGCGCTGTCGTCCAGCGGCCCGCTCACGGTGACAGTGGCGGTCGCGCTCGTGCCGGGCGCCAGGATCGTCGCACCTGACCGGCAGACCAGGCTGCCGCCACCGTCGATGCTGCAGGTCCATGCCGGCGGCCCGACCACGGTGGCGGTGCTGCGATTGGGAATGAAACCGGGGATCGGGTCGTTGATGACCACACCCGGCGTGCCGTTCGGGCCGGCGTTGCTGACGGTGATCGTGTAGGTGAAGCTGGTATAGGTCACCGGCAGGGTGTTGTCGGCGGTGCCGGGGCCATTGGTCTGCTTGGTGATGCTCAGGTCGGCCGATTCGGTGGTGCTGCCGCTGCCATCGCCTGAACAGTCGTTGCCCGGATTGCCATCGACATTGGCGCCGCCACCGGTGATCGGTTCCGGCGAACCGCCCGAGCCGCCGGTGCAGGCGTTGTTGGTCAGCGTGCCCTCCTCGCGGGCACGCGTGGTGATGGTAAGCGGCGGTGCGCTCTGGCCAGATGCCAAGGGCAACGCCGAAGCATCGAGCGTGCAGGTCACGACCTGCGGGTTTCCCGGACCTATATATATGGCCGGCGCCGCGGTACATGTCCACGGCGGTGTCGGGCCGCCGCCGAGGAACTGTTCGCCCGGCGCCAGCGTGTCGACCACCACCAGCTGCCCGGTCACCGTGTCCGGTCCCTGGTTGGTGACGTTGATGGTCGTCGTCATCTGGCTGTCGAGGTCGGGCTCGGTGCCGTCCCAGACATTGACCAGTGCCGGTTGCTTGTCCTTGGTCAGCGCCAGGTCGGCGCCCGGAGTCAGCACCGTGAACGTGACGCTGCTGCTGTTGTCGTTCGGCGCCGGATCAGCGGTGTCGGCGGTCACCGTGGCGGTATTGGTCTGGTCGCCGCTGCTGCCGGGACCGCTGGCCGGCACGGTTGCCGTGATGGTGAAGGTGTCGCTCGACCCGGCCGGATACGGACCGTTGTGGGTACACGTGCGCTGACCTCCCAGCGGCCCGGTGGTGCAGGTCCAGCCTGCGGGCTCGTTGCCGCCGGTGATGTTGAACCCGGGCGGCATCGGATCGGTGAAGCTGACATTCTCGGCAGCGCCGGGGCCGTCGTTGGTGACCAGGATCGTGAACGTCACGGTCTCGCCGGCCGTTGCAGGCGCCGGGCTGACGCTCTTGTTGATGCGCATGTCGGCGCCTTCGCCGATGCCCACCGAGACGTCATCGACGTTGTTGGACGGGTTCGGATCCGGCGTCCCGGTCGCGGTGACATCGGCGCTGTTGACCACGCTGCCACTGGTCGCGGTGACCTGCGCCTGGAACGTGTAGGTGGCGGTCTGCCCGGCCGGCAGCGTACCGGCGAACGTGCCGTTGGGGCCGACAAAGGTCCAGCCAGTGCCGCTCGCGCTGCCGTCGATGTAGTTGAGGCCGGCAGGCAGCGAGTCGTTGACGCTGAAGTTGGTGGCGTCACTGGGTCCGTTGTTGGTCACTGCAATGGTGAAGGTGACGATGCCGCCGGCCACCGCCGGATTGGGCGAGGCCGTTTTTTCCAGCGACAGATCGGCCGAGTCGATCAGCGTCGTGCTTTGCGAGGCACGGTTGTCGGCCGCGTTTTCGTCACCTGCGAAGAACGGGTCCGTGTCCGGCAGGTCCGACAAGGGAATGGAGGGATCGGGAAGGGGCGACTGCCCGACGGCCGCATCGATGGTGATGAGTCCGGGCGGCAGCGCGCCCGTGTCCACCTGGATCTGGAAGGTCACCGGCTGTCCGCCGGCCAAGACACCTTCCAGGCTGCCCAGGTTGCACTCGATGCGGGTAGGCACCACCGCATTGGCAGAGCAGAAAGGCGGCAGGCTCACCGCCGTGGTACCGGGTGGCAGGTCGAGCAGCACGTAAGCGCCGTCAGCGACATCCGCGTCGGAGTTCTCGACGGTGATGCTGTACGTCACCACGCCGCCGGCGGGAGTGGGGTCAGATCCGGTGTCGGACAGGTCGGACACCTGAAGGTCGACGGCGAACGCGGGAAGACTCGCCGCGCACAACAACAGGGTCATCAGAAGCGAGCGCACGCACCACGCCGCGGCACGCCAGAGGGGTGCGTGATTGCGTTGCGGGTCGCTTCGCCCCGATTGAACCATGCAAGCCCCTCTGTCGCCGATCGTTCGTCCTGAAAGTCCGACTTGCGCAACAGCGCCGGCTCCGCGGCGCTACCGCAATGCATGCAACAAGAAAGCAACTACGCATCAACGACCTTGCTCATCCATCGACCGGTCCAGGCGCGAACTGCGCGCCGCGGACCATCGATGAACAGTTGCTTAAGGTTGATCGGCGCACGTGCAAATAGCGTGAAAACAACGCGCGAATCATCGCGTCTTCACATCTGCACGACTAGCAGCCGCGCTACTCGCCAATCAGGAACGTGAACGAAATTTCCGCGTGTGAACCGGCGATGCAGTTGAGAAGTTTGCCGGCGTGATTCTTTTGTGAGCGCAAAGCCCAATCACCGAACGTAGGATCTCGTCACTGGCACAACCTTGGCAGCTGGGGGAGCGATGATGAGAGCGGTCCGGATGGCAATCTGCCTCGCGCTGTTTCTTTCATCGCTGGGCACGGCAGCGCATGCGCAGGACGCGGATGAGCTGGCCAAACAGCTGTCCAATCCTGTCGCCAGCCTGATCAGCGTGCCGCTGCAGTTGAACTGGGACGACGGCCTGGGTCCGGACGACGACGGCAGCAAGGCCTACCTCAACGTCCAGCCGGTGATCCCGATTTCGATCAGCGAGGACTGGAACCTGATCTCGCGCACGATCATTCCGATCGTCTATCAGGAGGACGTCGTCCCCGGCGCTGGCAGTCAGTTCGGCACCGGCGACGTGTTGCAGAGCTTCTTCTTCTCGCCGAAGGCGCCGACCAGCTCCGGCTGGATATGGGGCATCGGCCCGGTGCTCTACCTGCCCACGGCCAGCGACGACCTGCTCGGCGCCGAGAAATGGGGCGCGGGACCGACCGCAGTCGTGCTCAAGCAGACGCATTCGGGATGGACCTATGGCGCACTGGTCAATCACGTCTGGTCGTTCGCCGGCGACGACGACCGTGCCGACATCAGCAACACCTTCCTGCAGCCCTTCGTGTCGAAGGGACTGGGCCAGGGACGGACCGCCACGGTCAACCTGGAGTCGACCTACGACTGGAAGAGCGAGCAATGGACCGTGCCGATCAACTTCGGCTACAGCAAGGTCAGCAAGATCGGCCGGCAACTGGTCAGCTACCAGGGTGGGGTCCGCTACTACATCGAAGCGCCTGACAGCGGCGCCGAATGGGGCCTGCGGTTCGTGTTCACGCTGCTGTTTCCCAAGCACTGACAGCTTCCGCCATCCACCAGGGGACCTGTAATGGAACCGCTGACGTTCACGCGCCTGCCGCTGTGGGTGATATCGATCGCGTTCTTCATCGGGCTGGTGCTCGCGCGCGAGATCGGCAAGTACTTCAGCGACCGTCGCACCTCACCGCAGGACGCGGACAGCGACACCTTCGCGATGACATCGGTGCTGGGCCTGCTCGCCCTGCTGATCGGTTTCACCTTCTCCATCGCGCTGTCGCGCTACGAGTCCAGGCGCGAACTGGTGGTCCAGGAAGCCAACGCCATCGGCACGACCTGGCTGCGCCTGCAATTGCTGGACCAGCCCGATCGCGACCGGATGGCAGCACTCCTGCGCCACTATGTCGATGCGCGCATCGCATTCGGGCTGGCGAAGACAGCGGAGGAAGAATCGAAGCAGTACCAGGTGACCGAGGCGCTGCAGACGCAGTACTGGAATGAACTGATGAAGGTGATCGCCCCGTTCCGCGATTCCCCGCGCGCGGCGTTGCTGGTGACCACGACCAACGATTCGATCGACCTCTCCGCCGAGCGCTTTGCGACCCGGCAGGCGCACGTACCGCCCAGGATCCTCCGCTTCCTGACCCTCTTCGCCTTGCTGGCCGCCGCCATGGTCGGCTACGAGCGCGGCACGCAACGCAAGGCCACCACGGTGATGTTCGTGCTGCTGACGTTGGCGGTGACACTGGTCATCGACCTGGACCGACCATCGACCGGCATAACCAATGTGCCTCAAGGTCCGATGTTCGACCTGCGCGATGCCATCGCCTTGCCGACAGGCAAATGACATCGCCAAAAAAAAGCCCCGCATTCGCGGGGCTCTTTTTCACATCGGCAACCGGATCAGGCGAACGGATCCTGCAGCACGATGTTGGCGTCGCGGTCCGGACCGGTCGAAACGATCGCCAGCGGACAACCGGCCAGTTCTTCCAGCGCACGCAGGTAAGCGCGCGCGGCAGCCGGCAGCTTGTCCCACTCGGTGACGTTGTGGGTGTTCTCTTCCCAGCCCGGGAACTCCAGGTACACCGGCGTGCACTCTTCCCAGCCGGCCGCATCGAGCGGCGCGTACTCGGTGCGCTTGCCACGGTACTCATAGGCGATGCAGATCTTCAGCTTCTCCATGCCGTCGAGCACGTCGAGCTTGGTGATGCACAGACCGGTGATGCCGTTGACGGCAACCGCGCGACGCAGCGCGACGATGTCCATCCAGCCGCAGCGACGCGGACGGCCGGTGGTCGCACCGTATTCCTGGCCGCGGTCACGCAGGCCCTGGCCGACGTCGTCGTCCAGCTCGGTCGGGAACGGACCACCGCCCACGCGCGTGGCGTAGGCCTTGGCGATGCCGAGCACGTAGTCGATGGCATCCGCACCGACGCCGGTACCGGCATACGCGCCGCCCACCGTGGTGTTGGACGACGTCACGTACGGATAGGTGCCGTGGTCGATGTCGAGCAGCGAACCCTGCGCGCCTTCGAACAGCACGCGCTTGCCCTGCTTGCGCAGCTCGTGAAGGATGCCGGCGACGTCGGACTTCATCGGCTCGACGTACTCACCGAAGGCCAGCGCCTCGTCGAGCGTCTGCTGGAAGTCGACCGCGTCCACGCCCAGGTACTTGGTCAGGACGAAGTTGTGGTAGTCCATGGTGCTGCGCAGTTTCTCGGCGAGCTGCTGCGGATAATGCAGGTCGGCGATGCGGATGCCGCGACGCGCCACCTTGTCCTCATAGGCCGGACCGATACCGCGACCGGTGGTGCCGATGGCCTTGCCGCCGGCGGCCTTCTCGCGGGCCTGATCCAGGGCGATGTGGTACGGCATGATCAGCGGCGTGGCCGGGCTGATCTTCAGGCGCGAACGCACTTCCACGCCATTGCTTTCGAGCTCGCCGATTTCCTTCTGCAGCGCGGCCGGGGACAGCACCACGCCGTTGCCGATCAGGCACAGCGCATCGGGGCGCAGGATGCCGGACGGAATCAGGTGCAGGACGGTCTTCTTGCCGCCGATGACGAGCGTATGGCCGGCATTGTGGCCACCCTGGAAGCGCACGACGGCGCCGATCTCCTTGGTGAGCAGATCGACGATCTTGCCCTTGCCTTCATCGCCCCATTGGGCACCGAGAACGACGACTGACTGACCCATTTTGAAGCTCCTGACTCCGTTGCATTGGGAACCGGCCCAGGGCCGGGCTGCTGCGGAGACCCCGCAAACAGCAAGAAAGCCGGAGGGGCGCAGGGGCCCCGTCCGGCTTTTGTGCATTATCCGGGTTTTGGGGGGCGGGGGCCACCCCGGAAGCGGGATTGGACAGATTCAGAAGGGTGGACGTCGCCCTGCCCTCACCCCAACCCAGCTCCGGCACGCGGCAGAGGGGCTCAAGGCTCAGGACGAAGACGGTGCGAGGAAACGCCGAGCGTCGTCCGCCGGGCCGGGGATTGATCCGCAGCGGGACATGGATGTCCCGCGCCCCGCATTCGGACAGGATGTCCGACCAAGGGACGGAGCAATCCCCGGCCCGGCGGACGGCGCCCGTCCGTAGCCGACGCTCTAACGCGGCGGAAGAACTACAGCCGCACCAGCCACAAGGACAGCAGCCCCAGCCCCACCACCACCGCCCCGACCACCCTAAGGTGACGGTCCGGCAGCGCGTGCAATTGCTCGGCGGCACGCTTCCAGCCGCGCGGAGCGACGAAGAGGAACAACCCCTCCAGCACCGCCACCAGGCAAACCGCCGACAACAGCTCCAGCAGCATGGTTCAGGCGCGCCCGATCAGCGGTCCGACTTGAGGTACTGCAGGAACGGATCGTCGCGGTCGAGCACGATCACGCCCTCACCGTCGGCGAACGCCTTCCGGTACGCCTCCAGGCTGCGCTGGAACGCATAGAAGGACGGATCCTTGTTGGCCGCCTGCGCGTACAGTCGCGTCGCCTCGGCATCGCCCTCGCCGCGCAGCTTCTGCGCATCACGCTCGGCCTCGGCCACGATCACCAGCTTCTCGCGATCGGCCTGGGCGCGGATCGCCTGGGCCTGCTCGACGCCCTCGGCGCGCAGCTGGCTGGCCACCTGCAGACGCTGGCTGCGCATCTGGTTGTAAACCGAACCGACCACGTTGCTGTCCTGCGGCAGCTCGATGCGCTTGATGCGGATGTCGACGATCTTCACGCCCAGCGTCGCCGCGCCCGAGTTGATCGCGTCCAACTGCTTGCCGATCACCGACGTGCGATCGCCGGAGACAACCTGCTGCAACGTGCGCGCATTGATCTCGTTGCGCAGCGAATCCTTGATGATCGGCGCCAGGCGCTCGACCGCGGTGACCTCGTCGCCGCCGGTGGCGCGATAGAACGCACGCGAGTTCTCGATGCGGCCCAGGGCAAAGAAGTCGACGCTGACGTTCTGCTTGTCGGCGGTCAGGTAGCGCTCGGGCTCGGCATCGAGCACCTGCAGGCGACGATCGAACACGCGCGCGGTCTCGACCAGGGGCCACTTGAAGTGCAGGCCCGGACCGATGTCGGTACGAACCACCCGACCGAGGTTTAGCACGATCGCGGTGCGGCCTTCGGTGACCACGAACATCGAACCGAGCAGCGCGAACAGCGCGGCCACCACGGCGGCGATCCAGAGGGAGAATCTCATCGCGTCACCTCATCGCGACCGGTCGGCCGGGTCGGTCGTGCACCGCGACCGCCGTCGGCGGGCTCGGTGGTAATGGACGGGGGCAGCAGGTCGGGCGTCAGCAACGGCGCACCCGTCGCGGCCGGACCGCTGCGCTTGTCGGGCATCGGCACGTAGATCAGCTGGCGCGAGTCGCCGCCGATGATCTTTCGGTTGTCGCTCAGCACGTCCTGCAGCGTATCCAGCCACAGACGCTTGCGGGTGACGTCCGGCGCTGCCTTGTACTGGTCGACCAGCAGCGAGAAGCGGTTGGCGTCACCTTCGGCACGTGCAACCGAGGACGTCTTGTAACCCTCGGCAGCGGTGCGCACGCGCGACGCTTCACCGCGCGCTTCCGGCACGACCTGCTTGGCGTAGGCCTGGGCCTGGTTGATCGCGGTGGTCTTGTCGGCGGCGGCGCGCTGGACTTCGTCGAACGCGTCCTTGACCTCGTCCGGCGGACGGGCGTTGGGCAGGTTCAGTTCGGTCACGACCAGGCCGGTGCGGTAGTCCTGCAACGAAGCCTGCAGGCGCTGTCTCACGACCACGGTCAGCTCCGAACGCGCGTTGAGCACGACATCGAGATCGGAACGGCCGACCTGCTCGCGCACCGCACTCTGCGCGGCTTCCTTGAGCACGCGATCGGCATCGCGCGAACCGAACAGGTACAGCTGCGGATCGCCGATGCGGTACTGCACGTTGATCTCCACGTTCACCATGTTGGCGTCACGGGTGAACACCGGCACGGTGTCGCTGTAGGCGTTGCTCTGGGTGGCGTTGACCTTGGTCACGCGCTCGATCGGCCACGGCGCCTTGAAGTGCGGGCCCGGCTGCAGCACGCGCGAGAACTGGCCGAAGCGCAGCACCACGCCGCGCTCCTGCTCGGTCACCAGCACGAAGCAGTTGAACACCAGCCACAGGCCGATGACGATCGCGACCCAGCGCAGGATGTTGTTGCCACCGCCCGCGCCACCGCCGAAGAGGCCACGCAGGGGGTCGAGCAAGGCATCCAGGCCGCGGCCATTGGGTCTGCGCCGCGGGGTTCGACCATTCGAACCGCCGGAATTGTCACTGCCAGGTGTGTTCCAGGCCATGCCTGCTCCAAGAAGGGGATACGTCCGCAACCGCGTTCAGCAATGCGGGCGTGGGTCGATTCTAGGTGGGGGTGCGATGGGGCTCAAGCAAGGCGATGGCCCGCTCAGGCGGCATCATCGCCTTCTTCGGGCGGCAAAAGGGGCCGGAGCACCTCGCCGTGTGCCTGGACGAACAGACGCTGGGCGTCGGCCAGGGCCAGGTCGACGTTGATCACCCAGCCGTGTTCGTCGTGATCCTCACCGCGGACCGCGCCCAGCTCGTGCAGGCGTGCACGCAGGCGCGCCGCCTGTGGCGGCAGGCGCAGCTCGCCGCTGACGTGGCGCAGCTCCAGCGCTTCGGCCAGGCCTTCACGCAGCAGCTCCAGGCCGCGACCGTCGCGCGCCGACAGCCACACCCGCATGCGCCCTTCGGCCGGGCGATCCAGGCGCGGCTGCACCGGCTCGTCGCCATCGCCGAGTTTGTCGATCTTGTTGAACACCAGCAGCTGCGGCAGGTCGCCTGCGCCGATGTCCTTGAGGACCGCATCGACCTGGGCGATGCGCTCGTCGCGCAGCGGGTCGGCGGCGTCGACCACGTGTATCAGCAAGTCGGCCTCGCGCGCTTCCGACAACGTCGAGCGGAACGCGGCCACCAGTTCGTGCGGCAGGTCGCGGACGAAGCCGACGGTATCGGCCAGCACCACGTTCCCGCCCGACAACTCGATGCGACGCACCGTCGGATCGAGCGTGGCGAACAACTGGTCGGCGGCATAGGCCTCCGCACCGGTCATGGCATTGAACAAGGTCGACTTGCCGGCGTTGGTGTAACCCACCAGGGCCACGCGCGGCATCTCGCTGCGCATGCGCGCACGGCGCATCTGGGTGCGCTGCACCTCGACCTTTTCCAGGCGTTTCTGCAGCTGCTCCAGGCGCTTCTGCAGCAGGCGGCGGTCGGTTTCCAGCTGGGTTTCACCCGGGCCGCGCAGGCCGATCGAGCCACCGCGCTGGCGCTCCAGGTGGGTCCAGCCGCGAACCAGCCGGGTCGCCATGTGCTTGAGCTGCGCCAGCTCGACCTGCAACTTGCCGTCGTGGCTGTGCGCACGCTGGGCAAAGATGTCGAGGATCAGGCCGGTACGATCGACCACACGGCGCTTGAGTTCGCGTTCGAGGTTGCGCTCCTGGCCGGGCGAGAGCGGATGGTTGATCAGGATCAGGTCGGCGCCGGTGGCTTCGGCCGCGGCCTTGACCTCTTCCAGCTTGCCGCTGCCGATCAGCATCGCCGCGTTCGGACGGTCGATGCGCGCGGTCAGCACCGCCGCCACCGTGGCACCGGCCGAGCGGGCCAGGTCGGCGAACTCCTCCAGCAGGCCTTCGTCCGGCGGACCGCCGGCATGGGGCTGGATCAATAGTGCGTGTTCGCCTTTGCGGGATCTTTCAAACAAGCGGGGTCATGCCTGAGCGGGGGACAGGATCACAAGATGGGTCTGCGAAGCCCGCCAAACAAGGCCTCCACCCGACGATGGCCTCGAATCCCCGCCGACATGGCAGGGGATCCGGACTGGAGGTGACCGGCCGATCGGGGCGGAAGCCCCGCATCCGGCTTATTCGGTCTCGTCGGCGTGGCCTTCGCCATCGCCCTCGGAGGACTGCACGTAGCCGCCGCCCGGCCCGACGCGGACATTGCGCGCCGGCACGACGGTGGAGATCGCGTGCTTGTAGACCATCTGGCTCACGGTGTTGCGCAACAGGACCACGAACTGGTCGAACGACTCGATGGTGCCCTGCAGCTTGATGCCGTTGACCAGGTAAACCGAAACCGGCACGCGTTCGCGGCGCAGCGCATTCAGGAAAGGATCCTGCAAAGATTGTCCCTTGGACATGGTGTTGTTCCCCAACTCGTTCTAGTTATAAGGGCGGCGTGGCGAAGCCGGCCGCAGTCGCCGGAACCTGTCCCCACAGCGGCGACCGGAACTGATGGTAGCGCAAACCCCCCGGGCGCACTGCACCGGTTGCACCCTTTCCCGGTAGGTCAAACCCCTGCCGGGCTCTCGATGAACATTGCCCTGGCCCGCTCCAGCGCGGGCCGCTGCAGTTGCGGGTCGAACCACTGCGCGTCGAGCTCGCCGCGCAACCAGGTCAGCTGGCGCTTGGCCAGCTGGCGGGTGGCGAACACACCCAGCTCGCGCATCCGCGCCGCCGAACTGGCGCCGTCCAGGTGCTCCCAGGCCTGGCGGTAGCCGACCGCGCGCAGGGCCGGCAACTCCAGGGGCCGTGGCTGCGCGGCCAGTTCCGGCAATGCGCGCAGGCCCCTGACCTCGTCGAGGAAGCCATCGGCCAGCATCTGGTCGAAGCGCCGCTCGATGCGTGCATGCAGCAGCGCGCGGTCCTGTGGCGCCAGCACCAGCTTGAGCACCCGCAGCGGCAGGCGCGGCACCTGGGTGCGGTCGCGCCGCCAATCGCTGATGCTGCGGCCGGACAACCGGTAGACCTCCAGCGCCCGCTGGATGCGCTGGGCATCGGTGGCGTGGATGCGGGCCGCGGCGTCCGGGTCGATCGCGGCCAGATCGGCGTGCATTGCCGCCCACCCGCGTTCGCCGGCCTCGGCCTCCAGTTGCGCGCGCGTGGCCGGGTCGGCCTCCGGCATCGGCGACAGCCCCTGCAGCAGCGCATGGAAGTACAGGCCGGTGCCACCGGCGAGGATCGGCAACCGCCCCCGGGCGACGATATCGTCCAGCGAGCGCCGCGCATCCACGGCGAACTCGGCCGCCGAGTACGGCTGCCAGGGTTCACGCAGATCGACCAGGTGATGAGGGACCCGGGCCAGTTCGTCGGCGCCAGGCTTGGCCGCGCCGATGTCGAGCCGGCGATAGACCAGGGCGGAATCTACGCTGACGATCTCGCCGCCGTGGCGCTCGGCCCATTCCAGCGCAAGCGCGGTCTTGCCCGAAGCGGTCGGACCCATCAGGGCAATCGCGATCGGGCGTGAATCAACGGGCATGGGCGGCAGGCAGGCACGGCTGGAGCGGAGGCGTAGCCTCGCACAGGCATCGGCCCGGCGGAACGGTCACCGCCACAACCGTGGCGCAACGCAGCATCGGCACCGCCCTCCACAGCTCCTGTGGGCAAGCACTGGGGCAAGGCTGTTGATAACGTGTTCCACGCCTTTACCCGCAACAGTTCCCGGGTGATTGTCGAAATTTTCGCCAGCCCGGTCGCGCTGTCCACAAGCCCTGTGGACAAGCCTGCGGACAGTGATGTGTGCAGATGGCGGACAGGCTGCTGCGACGGGGCCTGCGTCATGATGGCGAATAATTGGCCAGCGAAATCCGTTGACTTCGCACACGGATTGGGCATGTGCGCGGGAATGTGCAGGAGAGGTTCCAGGGCACGGGCACCACCCGGCGAATCCGTCAGGGCGCAAGCCCTTCCCGCCCGGTCACGCACTCTATCCACAAACCCTGTGGACAAACCTGCGGACAGTTGTGTGGAGACAACGCTGCACGCCTTGCTGCACAAGCAATGCAAGAGGTGTGGCGAAAAATTGACCAGCGAAAAAGGTTGACTTGCCGCGCCGATTCGGCATCTGCGAAAGTCGCTCCGCAGCACGCATGCTTCTATCCACAACGCCTGTGGACAAGCCTGCGGACAGTGGTGTGGAGCGAATGCTGCGCGCCTTGCGGCACAAGGCACGCAAGAGGGTTGGCGAAGAATTGACCAGCGAAGAGCGTTGACTTGCGGGCGGCGCGCGTTTACTCGTCGTCGGGCCACTTCGGCATCTGTGGCGTGGCTTTCGCTCTTGGCAGCTTCTGCGCCGACAGGGCGTTCCACACTTTCAGCGCATCCACGGTCGCGGCGACATCGTGCACGCGCAGCAGCTTCGCGCCACGCTGCGCGGCAATGAGGTGCGCAGCCACCGAACCGTGCATGCGATCGCGCGGATCGGCGCGTCCGGTGATCTCGCCGATGGTCTTCTTGCGGGAGAGTCCGGCGAGCACCGGCGCGCCGAGTTCGGCGAAGCGTTCGAGTTGCGCGAGCAACGTCAGGTTGTGTTGCGTGTCCTTGCCGAATCCGAACCCCGGGTCGACGACGATGTTCTTCTTCGAGATGCCAGCCATCTCGGCGGCGAAGATGCGCTCGGCGAGGAAGCGATGCACTTCGGCAACGACGTCGTCGTATTGCGGCGACTGTTGCATCGAACGCGGTTCGCCCTGCATGTGCATCAGCACCACAGGCACGCGCAGGCTCGCTGCGGCATCGAGGGCGCCTTCGCGACGCAGTGCGTAGACGTCGTTGATCATGCCGGCACCGGCCTGGATGGCGGCGCGCATCACGTCCGGCTTGGAGGTGTCGATGCTGATCGGCAGCGTGGTCTCGCGGGCCAGGCGCTCGATCACCGGGATGGTGCGGCGCAGTTCTTCCTCGAGGCTGACCTCATCGGAACCCGGGCGCGTGGATTCGCCGCCGATGTCGAGGATGTCGGCCCCCTCCTCCGCCAGCTTCAGGCCGTGCGCGACCGCTGCTTCGAGCGTGTCGTGCGCGCCACCATCGGAGAACGAGTCCGGGGTGACGTTGACGATGCCCATCACGCGCGGGCGATCGAGCACCAGCGGGCGGCCGTTGCAGTCGAGGGTGAGTGTGGTGTCGAACATGCGCGGGCGTCCTGGATTGATGCCAAGGCAGGTTAGCTGTTGGCATCGCTGCGAGGAAGCGGTCGCCCGGCCCCCTTTGTTCCCAGGCTGTCATCCCCGGGTGCGCTGCGCTTACCCGGGCTACGAGCTGCGCTTACCCCGGCTACGGGCTGCGCTTACCCGGGCTACGAGTGGGTCAAAAGAAAAGGCCGGGGAATCCCCGGCCTTTTCGTGTCTCAATCCAACTGGATCAGGTCTGCGCCGCAGGCCCGCCAATCGCACCCGGACGCTCGCCATCGTCCTTCGACGTCTTGCCCGACTTGGACCAGTCCGCCGGCGGGCCCGGCACACGGCCGGCCATGATGTCGTCGATCTGGTGCGCGTCGATGGTCTCGTACAGCAGCAGCGCATCGGCCATCGCGTGCAGCTTGTCGAGGTTGTCCTTGAGGATTTCCGTGGTGCGACCGTAGGCCCGGTCGAGGATGTCGCGCACGACCTCGTCGATCTTGCGCGCAGTCTCGTTGGAGACGTTCTTGTGCTGCGTCACCGACCGGCCAAGGAACACCTCGTCCTCTTCCTCGCCAAACGTGATCGGCCCCAGCTCGGACAGACCCCACTTGGTGACCATGTTGCGCGCCATCTTGGTCGCACGCTCGATGTCGTTGGACGCACCTGTCGTGACCTTGTCGACACCGAAGATCAGCTCCTCGGCGACGCGGCCGCCGTACAGCGAGCACAACTGCGACTCGATCGCGGTGCGGTTGTAGCTGTACTTGTCGCCTTCCGGCAGGTACATCGTCACGCCCAGCGCGCGACCGCGCGGAATGATCGTGACCTTGTAGACCGGATCGTGCTCCGGAACCATGCGGCCGACGATCGCGTGGCCGGCCTCGTGGTAGGCGGTCAGCTTCTTCTCGTCCTCGCTCATCGCCATCGAGCGGCGCTCGGCGCCCATCAGGATCTTGTCGCGCGCCTTGTCGAAGTGCTCCATGCGCACGTCCTTGGCGTTCTCGCGCGCCGCGAACAGGGCCGCCTCGTTGCAGAGGTTGGCCAGGTCGGCGCCGGAGAAACCGGGGGTGCCACGGGCAATCGTCATCGGCTCGACGTCGTCGTGCAGCGGCAGCTTGCGCATGTGCACGCGCAGGATCTGCTCGCGGCCCTTCACGTCCGGCAGGCCGACCACGACCTGGCGATCGAAACGGCCCGGGCGCAGCAGCGCCGGGTCGAGCACGTCGGGACGGTTGGTCGCGGCGATCACGATCACGCCCTCGCCACCCTCGAAGCCGTCCATCTCGACCAGCAACTGGTTCAGGGTCTGCTCGCGCTCGTCATGACCACCGCCCAGGCCGGCGCCGCGATGGCGACCGACGGCGTCGATTTCGTCGATGAAGATGATGCACGGCGCGTGCTTCTTGGCCTGCTCGAACATGTCGCGCACGCGGCTGGCGCCGACGCCGACGAACATCTCGACGAAGTCGGAACCGGAAATGCTGAAGAACGGCACCTTGGCCTCGCCGGCGATGGCGCGGGCCAGCAGGGTCTTGCCGGTGCCGGGCGGACCGACCATCAGCACGCCGCGCGGGATCTTGCCGCCGAGCTTCTGGAACTTGGACGGGTCGCGCAGGAACTCGACGAGTTCGCCGACTTCTTCCTTGGCTTCATCGCAGCCGGCGACGTCGGCCAGGGTCACCTTGACCTGGTCCTCGCCCTGCAGCTTGGCGCGCGAACGGCCGAAGCTCATCGCGCCCTTGCTGCCGCCCTGCTGCATCTGCCGCATGAAGTACACCCAGATGCCGATGAACAGCAGCCAGGGCAGGACGTTGATGATGATGTAGAGCAGCGACGGCCCGCTCTGCGGCGGCGCCTGGTCGATGGCGACCTTGTGCGAGATCAGGTCGTTGATGAGGTATTCGTCGCCGGGGCTGTAGGTGACGAACTTGCTGCCGTCCTTGCGCTCGCCGTTGATGGTGGTCCGATCGTCGCCGATCTTGACCTCCTTCACCCGGTCCTGCTGCACCTGCTGGACGAACTGGTCGTAGGCGAGCGTTTCGCTGCCTGCCGCGCGCGGTCCGAACGCCTGGAACACCACCATCAGCACGACGGCGACGATTACCCAGAGCAGCAGATTCTTGGCCAAGTCGTTCATCAATTCCTACCTGTCGCCCTCATGGCGTTGTTGCAGCGGGGGCGGCGCCGTGGCGCCTGTACATCTCGGGGTTGTCGCACATTACTTCATAACCGCGCGCTTGCCCTGTGCCAGCGCGTACACCTCGGGCGAGCGCTTGCGCGACGCCTCCGGCTTGCGGATGACGACCTTGTCATAGCGTCGCCGCAGTTCCTTGACGTACTCGTCGAAACCCACCCCCTGGAACAGCTTGATCAGGAAGTTGCCGCCGGTACGCAGGTGCTGGTCGGCGAAATCCATCGCCAATTCGGACAGGTACATCGCCCGCGGCATGTCGACCGCATCCACACCGCTCTTATTGGGGGCCATATCCGACAGGACAAGGTCCACGCGCTGGCCCTCGAGCGAGGCCACCAGCCGCGCCAGGACCTCTTCCTCGCGGAAATCGCCCAGGAGGAACTCGACCCCGGCCAGCGAGGGCATCTCGAGGATGTCCAGGGCGATCACCCGGCCCGGCCGGGCCTGATCGAGGCGGTCGAGCTCCTGCCGCAGCCACTGCGACCAGCCCCCGGGGGCGGCGCCGAGGTCGACCACGACCATTCCGGGCTTCAGCAACCGGTCACGCTCGACGAGCTCCTCGAGCTTGTAAGCGGCGCGCGAACGCAGCCCTTCCGCCTTGGCCTTCTTAACGAAGGGGTCGGAAAAGTGTTCCTTGAGCCAGCGCTGGCTGGATTTGCTGCGAGTCGCCATCGGGCGTGGGGGGCCGGCGTGATTGGGCCGTGGGGCCCGTGGGGGTGGTCATGATACCCTGCGCAACCCACCCCCATGCTCCCCGTGCCCCAATGCAGACCGTCCTGACCGCCGCCCAGACCCGTTTCCTGCGCGGCCAGGCCCATGACCTGAAGGCCATGCTGCAGGTCGGAGGCAAGGGCGTGACCGAGTCGCTCATCGCCGAAGTCGCCCTGGCCCTGGAACACCATGAGCTGATCAAGATCAAGGTGGCCGCCGAGGACCGCGAAGCCCGCGACGCCATGATCGACGACATCGCCCTTCGCACCGAAGCGGCCCTGGTCCAGCGCATCGGCCATACCGCGATCCTGTACAAGCCCAGCCAGGACCGTCGCCAGATCGTGCTGCCGCGGTCTTGAGACCTGCCGTCCGAACGTCTTTCGCCGATGCAGCTCAACCTCGAACATCCCGACCAGGCGTTCTACCTGCGTGCCGCCGACGGCACCTCGGCGCTGGTCAATGATCGACGCCTGCACACCAGTTTCGTCCTCTCGCCCGACCAGCTGATCGAAGACTGGCAGGTGCGCGAGGTCAAGGCCATCACGCCACAGGACCTCGAACCGGTGCTGGCGCTGGATCCGGAAGTGATCCTGCTCGGCAGCGGCGCGACCCAGGTGTTCCCGACCGCCGCCGTGATGGCGGCATGCCTCGGCCGCGGCGTCGGCCTGGAGACCATGACCAATGCCGCCGCCGCGCGCACGTTCAATGTGCTGGCCGGCGAAGGCCGGCGCGTGGTTGCGGCCTTCGTGTTCACCGCCTGACGGGCGGCCCTCACGAGAGCAACGTCCATGGATCCCCGCCTTCGCGGGGATGACGTGACGCGGCTGGTTGAGTAGCGGCTGGTTGAGTAATGGCCTGGGTCCCGGCGTTCGCCGGGACGACGTCACTTCTTCGGCAGATACAGCAGCGGATCAACCGGCTTGCCGTTGTAACGCACCTCGAAGTGCAGCATCTCGCGCGGTGCGCCGCTGCGACCCATCTCGGCAATCTGCTGCCCGGCCTTGACCAGCTGACCTTCGTTGACCAGGCGATTGCGGTTGTGGCCATAGGCCGACAGCCACTGTTCGTTGTGCTTGATGATGATCAGCTCGCCATAGCCGACCAGGCCCGAACCGGAATACACCACCACACCATCGGCGGCCGCGCGCACCGGTGCGCCGCTGCTGCCGGCAATGTCGATGCCCTGCTTGGTCGGCTCGCCCGCGACGTATCGACCGATCAGCTCGCCATCGGCAGGCCAGCGCCAGTTGAAACCGCTGGCGACCGGCGCCGACTGCGGCGGGCTGGGCGGTGCCGTGGTGGTTGGCGGGCGCGACGTGCCGGCAGGCGGCCGGGTCGTCGGCACCGGCCGCGTCGCGGCAGTGCTGCCTGAAGTGCGGCCTGAAGTGCTGCCCGAGCTGGAGCCCGAACTGCCCGAGGCGCCGGGCGGATACAGGCGCAGGCGCTGGCCCGGGTAGATGGTGTAAGGCGCCGGAATGCCATTCCATGCCGCCAGGTCGACCGCACGGATCCCATTGCTGGAGGCCACGCGGTACATCGTGTCGCCGCGTTGCACCACCACGGTCTTGCCGTACCTGGGTACCGACGCCTTGACCGTGGTCGTGCCGCCTTCGGGCGTCCGGGTCACCTTGGTGCTGGCGCAGCCGGCCAGCGCGGCCACGACCAGCGCCGCCACCATGAGATGGCGCGATGCGGTGGACATTCGTGCTCGTGTCGTACGTGCGCTCATCCTGCGAATTGTGCCTTCCAGACCAGCCATGCCACCGCCGCCAGCAACAGGACCGATGCGGCCCAGCCGATCGGCTCGATGTATCGGCGCAGCGCCGCTTCCGCGCGCTCGCCGCCCAGGCGGATCGCCAGGGCAATCAGGTACACGCGCTTGCCGCGACCGATGAACATGCTGGCCATGAACGGCAGAACCGGTACACCGACGATGCCCGACGCCCAGGTGAATATCTTCAGCGGAATCGGCGTGAACCCGGCCAGAACCAGCAACCAGAACGCCTTCCACGGCGAGTTCGCGGCAATCTCGCGCAGCTGCGTGACCTGGGCGTCGATGCGATCGATCCAGCCCAGCGACGTCAGCAGCGGCTTGACCAGCTCGTAGGCGAAGTGGCCGAGCGCGTAGCCCAGCAGTGCGCCGACCATCGAACCGGCCAGGCTCAGCGTGGCAAACCAGAACGCACGCCGGCGATCGGCCAGGCACATCGGCGCCAGCATCACTTCCGGCGGCACCGGGAACACCACTGCCTCGGCAAAACTCAGGCCGGTCAGCAAGGCGGGGGCATGGCGATGACGCGCCCAGCTGATGGTGCGCTCGTAAAGCGGTCCAAAAATCTTCAACGCCAGTCCTTCCAGAATGTCACTGCGGTGTCGGTCCCTGCGGTGTTCAATCGATCATCCCTGACAGCAGCGGCACGAAAACGACCGGAGCCAGCGTGTGTTGGGTGACGACGCCTTCGGCGTCCTTGTGCAGCTTCAGCAGCGATTGCGACGATGCCGCGCCGACCGGCGCGATCAGCGTGCCGCCCGGCGCCAGCTGCGCGGTCAAGGATTCGACCAGCGCCGGTGCTGCCGCGGTGACGATGATCGAATCGAACGGGCCGTTCTCGGCCCAGCCGATGCGGCCGTCGTCGTGCTTGCTGCGGATGTTCATGCCGAGCTGGCGGAAACGCTTGCGCGCGGTGCGCAGCAGTTCGCCGATGCGCTCCACCGTGTGGACTTCCAGGCCCAGCGCGGCGAGCACGGCGGCCTGGTAGCCGGAGCCCGTGCCGATCTCGAGCACCTTCTTCGGCTCGGCCTCGAGCACGGCTTCGGTCATCTTCGCCACCACCCACGGCTGCGAGATGGTCTGGCCGTGGCCGATCGGCAGCGCCGTGTCCTCGTAGGCGCGCGTGGCCAGCGCCTCGTCGACGAACAGGTGGCGCGGCACGGTGCGGATCGCGTTGAGCACGCGCTCGTCGCGGATGCCGTTCTCGCGCAGGCGCTCGACCAGGCGGTCGCGGACCCGCTGCGAGGTCATTCCCGAACCGATCGCCTCGGGCTGCAGGCGCATGCGCAGCGTCATGCGCTGTGCTCCGGGCTCTTCGGCAACGTGTCCTGGCGGACCCGATCCAGCGACACCGCCAGCCCATCGACCCAGCTGGCGACCTGGTCCAGCGCCTGGTAGCGGGTCAGGTCGACATGGATCGGCGTGATCGAGATGTTGCCGGTGCGCAGCGCATGGAAATCGGTACCGGGGCCGGCATCCTGCTCCTGGCCGGCCGCACCTATCCACCACCACTCGCGACCGCGCGGATCGTGCTGCGGAATGCAGGCCTCGGCGCGATGGCGGTTGCCAAGGCGGGTGACTTCGAAGCCGCGGACCTCGTCCCAGGGCAGGTCGGGCACGTTGACGTTGAGGATCGTGTCGGCCGGCAGCGGGTCGACGCGCAGGCGGGCGATGATCTCCACCGCGGCGCGCGCGGCCGTCTCGTAATGGCGGCCGGTGTGGTCGACCGTCTGCAGCGACATCGCCACCGCCGGCAGGCCGAGGAACCGTCCTTCCATGGCCGCGGCAACGGTGCCGGAATAGATGACGTCGTCGCCCAGGTTGGCGGTGTTGTTGATGCCCGACACGACGATGTCCGGCTCGACCTCGAGCATGCCGGTGATGGCCACGTGCACGCAGTCGGTGGGCGTGCCATAGACGCGCCAGGTCGTCTCGTCGAGCCGCTGGACGCGCACGGGCGCATCCAGGGTGAGCGAATTGCTGGCGCCGGAGCGGTCCCGGTCGGGGGCGACCACCAGCACCTCATGGCCGGCGGCGCGCAGGCCTTCGGCGAGGACGCGGATACCGGGGGCGTCGACGCCGTCGTCGTTGCTGACCAGAACTCGCATGAACTCCCTTGATCGAACCTTGGAACGTGGGCTTGAGACGTTGCCGGCCGGCTGGTGCATCGCTTGCCGGACCGTTCGGCACCCATGATAGCCGATGGGGATTGCCCGCCCTCACCCTGCCCGCTCCGGCGTCGTCGATACCTCACCGCCCTGGCCGGCAGTGGTTTTCGCCTAGACTTGAGGCATGTCTGAAGAGCACGACGACGACGACGCCGAGCTGTTCCGCGCCGCGATCGGTCCGGTGCGGCGGCTGCGCGACACCGCTCCGCCACCGGCGGCACCCAAGCCGCGGCCGCGGGCCCGCATGGCCGAGCGCGACGAAGCCCAGGCGCGCGAGCAGTTCCGCCATGCCCTGGATGAAAGCCTGCTGGATGCCGGCGATGCCCTTTCCTATCGCCGCGACGAAGTCTCACCGCGCCTTCTGCAGAAACTCAAGCGGGGCGAGATTTCGATACAGGAAGAACTCGACCTGCACGGTGCCGACACTCGCGAGGCCGAGCTGCTGCTGCGGGCGTTCCTGCACGACGCCCGCCAGCACGGCGTGGGCTGCGTGCGGGTGATCCACGGCAAGGGATTGCATGGCGCCGCCTCGATCGCGAGCAGCGGCATGCCGGTGCTGAAGAACCTGGTCGACCGCATGCTCAGGCAGCGCGCGGACGTCCTTGCATTCCACTCCGCACCGCCCACGCAGGGCGGCACCGGAGCGGTGCTGGTACTGCTCGCGCCCCGTCGCCTGCGCTCGTCCTGAGCCGGCCACCGGGACGCCAAGCAGGGATTTTACTGACCGCTTTCCTGGGCAACCTGCGCTTCGGACTTGCGCGGCGAGTTCACCCAGACCACCTCGATTCCACGGCGACGGGCAACGCGTTCGACGTACGCGATGTACGCCTCGTCGTTGTCCATGATCGACGGCTTCTTCTGCTCAGGCACGTAGGTGCTCTTGCTCTCCATGCCGGCGCAGGCCGCCAGACCGCACACCGAGACCAACACGACCATGCGTAACGATGCGTTCATGACGACATCTCCATGACGTGACGCGTCCTACCCGACGGGTACGACGGCACAGGACTTGATGCCCTGTACGATTTCGGCTTATACGCCGGCGCAATACTGGCACCAGTGCCAGCAGATGCTTTCCGACGAACGGTCGGAAAATCCCGTTCAGCCGCTGCGGCCAAGCGCGCGCACGTCACCCAGTTCCGCCAGCACGACGGTGGCATACGTGCCCTGCGGAAGGCTGAAAGCCAACTGGAGTACATCCGGGCCGGCAGCATCGTCGTCGAGCCAACGCCAGGACAGATCGTCGGGTTTCAGGCGCAGCGCCCTGCGCTCCTGCTTGAGGCCTTCCGACTCCAGGCCGGCGCGCAGCGCCAGGGCGTCGTCGCCGGCAAGCGCCGACAGTTCGAGTTCGGCCGCAGCCCCCTGACTGCGCAGGTCACCGCGACCCCACAACGGCCCGCTGGGATGGATGTCGAACACTGCCAGCCGCTGCGCCAGCTCCTCGCTGAAGGGCTCCGGGCCGAACACGCTGCGGCTGCCATCGAGCGTCCACACCTCGCCGTCCAGCGCCCGGTCCCAGTTGCCCGCCGCGACCCGCATCGCCAGCGCCCGGTTGAACAGTTCCGAACGCGCCGCCGACAGCAGCAGCGAGCGCTGCTCGCGGCGGACGCGGCGGCCGCCGAACATCGCCAGCGCGTTGGCGACGTTGTCACCGTCGCGACCGAAGCGTTGCTCGCCGAAGTAGTTGGGCACGCCACGTTCGGCGATGGCCAGCAGACGCGACTCGATCGCCGCGCGCTCACCGGCCACTTCACGCAGCACCAGCACGAACCGGTTTCCCGCCAGTGCGCCGCGCGGCAGCTTGCGCGCATGCCAGGTGTGTTCGAGCACGCGCAGACGCTCGCCGTCGTCGCCGCCGGTCTCGAGCGCCGCCAGGTCCGGCGCCACGCGCTTGGGCAGATGGACGCTGAAACGTTGCCGGGTCACGGCGTTGCGGTCCTTGAGGCCGGCATAGCCGATCGCGACTTCGCCGACACCGGCCCACTCGGCGATGCGACGTGCGGCGAAGGCGGTGTTCATGCCGCGCTTCTCGATGGTCAGCAGCAGGTGCTCGCCGCTGCCGCTGGGCTCGAAGCCCGGCAGTTCCTCGACCAGGAAATCCTCGGGCGTGGTGCGCATGTTGGCGCTGAGCACGGACGGCCCGTGCGCACGCGCCAGCACCGGCTCCTGCGCGCTCACGCGCGCACCAGCAGGCAGACCGCCATCGCCGCGATGCCTTCGCCGCGGCCGGTGAAGCCGAGCTTCTCGGTGGTGGTGGCCTTGATGCTGACGGCGTCCTCCGCCAGTCCCAGGTCGCCGGCCAGCAGCTGCCGCATCGCCGCCGCATGCGGACCGACCTTGGGTCGCTCGCAGATCACGGTGATGTCGGCATTGCCCAGCTGCCATCCGCGCTCGCCGATGAGGGCCTGGCAATGGCGCAGGAAGGCGCGGCTGTCGGCACCCTTCCACTGCGGATCACTTGGCGGGAAGTGCTGGCCGATGTCGCCCAGCGCCAGTGCGCCGAGCATCGCGTCGCACAGCGCGTGGATGACCACGTCGCCATCGGAGTGGGCGACGATGCCGCGCTCATGCGGCACTCGAACGCCGCCCAGCATGACGTGGTCGCCTTCGCCGAAAGCGTGGACGTCGAAACCCTGGCCGATGCGGATGTTCATGGATGATGTTCTGCCTTTGAGCCCCTCTGCCGCTTGCGCCAGACGGGTTGGTTGAGGGCAACTGCGCCCTCAGCCGCGATGGGAAATCAGATACCGCGCCAACGCCAGGTCCGCCGGCGTGGTCACCTTGAGGTTGTCTTCGCGTCCTTCGACCAGCGCCGGATGCGCGCCAACGCGCTCCATCGCCATCGCCTCGTCGGTGACGACGACGCCGTCGGCCTTCGCCTGCTCCAGCGCGGCCGTCAAGGCGTCGCGACGGAACGCCTGTGGCGTGAACGCACGCCACAGCCGTTCGCGTGGCTCGGTGGCGGCGATACGCGCGGCGGCGTCGGCACGCTTGAGCGTGTCGCGTACCGGGGCGCCCAGGATGGCGCCGTCGGCATGGGCACTGGCCGATGCGATCAGGCGATCGAGGTCTTCACTGCGCAGGTTGGGCCGCGCTGCGTCGTGCACCAGCACCAGCGTGTCTCCGCCGACTTCGGCCGGAAGTGCCTGCAATGCCGCCAGCACCGAATCGGCGCGCTCGCCGCCGCCGACGCAGCGCAGCACCGGCTTGCCGTGCAGGTTGGCCCAGCCGGGCCACAGGGCGTCGTTCTTCGACAGTGCGACCATCGCACCGGCAATCCGCGGGTGCGAGAGCAACGCATCGAGCGCGTGTGCGATCAACGGACGACCGGCGATTTCGAGGTACTGCTTGGGCGTCTCGCCACCAAAGCGCGAGCCGCGGCCTGCTGCGGGAATCACGGCCCAGATCACTTCGTCACAGTCCTCATCGACAGTCCCACCGGCTCGACGTCCCGGCGTTCGCCGGGATGACGGAGAGCAGCGTCACTCGGCTTTCGGCTCGGCACTTTCTTCCGGCGCCGGCGCCGTGCCTTCCGGCTCGACCACGCGGTAGAAGGTTTCGCCAGGCTTGATCATGCCCAGCTCGCTGCGCGCACGCTCCTCGACCGCCGCCTCGCCGGACTTGAGGTCCTCGACTTCGGCGGCGAGCGCGTCGTTGCGCTGCTGCATTCCCTTGTTCTCGTGCGCCTGCTGCTGCACCTGCTGCTGCAGGCGGGCGACCGAGCGGCTACCGCCCTCGCCCACCCACAGCCGGTACTGCAGGAACACCAGCAACCCGGCCAGTGCCAGCAGCAGCAGTCGCAAGCCGCGCATGCGCCGGTTCTCCAGGCTCAGCGCTTGAGCGAGATGAAGGCGTCGCGGCCGGCGTACTTCGCCGCGGCACCCAGCTGCTCTTCGATGCGCAGCAGCTGGTTGTACTTGGCGACGCGGTCGCTGCGGCACAGCGAGCCGGTCTTGATCTGGGTCGCGGTGGTGGCGACCGAGATGTCGGCGATGGTGGTGTCCTCGGTTTCGCCCGAACGGTGCGAGACGATCGAGGCGTAGCGGTTGGCATCGGCCATCGCGATCGCTTCCAGGGTCTCGGTCAGGGTGCCGATCTGGTTGACCTTGATCAGGATGGCGTTGGCCACGCCCTTGTCGATGCCTTCCTGGAAGATCTTCGGGTTGGTCACGAACAGATCGTCGCCGACCAGCTGCACCTTGTTGCCGATGCGGTCGGTGAGCAGCTTCCAGCCGGCCCAGTCGTTCTCGGCCATGCCGTCTTCGATGGTGATGATCGGGTACTGCGCGGCCCAGTTGGCGAGGAAGTCGACGAACTGCTCGCTGGTCAGGCGCTTGCCTTCACCGGTGAGGTTGTACTTGCCGTTCTCGAAGAACTCGCTGGAGGCGACGTCCAGGCCCAGCAGGATGTCTTCGCCGGCCTTGTAACCGGCCTTGCCGATCGCTTCCAGGATCGTTTCCAGCGCCTCTTCATTGCTGCGCAGATCAGGGGCGAAACCGCCCTCGTCACCGACCGCCGTGCTCAGGCCGCGGCCCTTGAGCACCGACTTGAGCGCATGGAACACCTCGGTGCCGGCGCGCAGCGCCTCGGCGAAGTTGTCCACGCCCACCGGCAGGATCATGAATTCCTGCAGGTCGACGTTGTTGTCGGCATGCGCACCGCCGTTGATGATGTTCATCATCGGCACCGGCAGCACCGCTTCGCGGCCGCCGGCCAGGTACTTCCACAGCGGCAGCTTCTTCGAGGCGGCCATGGCGTGGGCGTTGGCCATCGACACGCCGAGCAGCGCGTTGGCGCCCAGGCGGCCCTTGTTCTCGGTGCCGTCGAGGTCGATCAGGCGGCGGTCGAGGCCGGCCTGGTCGGCGCCGTCGAAACCGGCCAGCGCCGTGGCAATGGCGCCGTTGACGTTCTCTACCGCCTTGCGCACGCCCTTGCCCAGGTAACGGGTCTTGTCGCCGTCGCGCAGTTCGACCGCTTCCTTGGTGCCGGTGGAGGCGCCAGACGGCACCATCGCGCGACCGAAGCTGCCGTCGGCCAGGGTGACCTCGGCTTCGAGCGTGGGATTGCCGCGGCTGTCGAGGATCTCGCGGGCGTGGACTTTGGCGATGGTCGTGGTCATGTCGTCGAAGGAATGGTCGTCGTGGGAATGGTCAAAGGGGGGCTGTGGCCATAAAGACCCTGGCCGGGCAGGCGCCAGCCGGGGACGATAGCCGAGTTGGGGCGCCGCCGCGCGGTGGCGGCGCCCGCCTGGGGTCGCAAGGGGCGTCGCTGGGGACGGCTGCGCCCGGCATGATCAGGCGTCGGATTCCAGGAAGCCGTTGCGCTTGGTGATCTCGTCGAGCTGCTTGAGCGTCTCCAGCAGCGCGCGCATCTTCGGCAGCGGCCAGGCGTTGGGGCCGTCGGACAGGGCCTCGTCCGGCACCGGATGGGTCTCCATGAAGATGCCGGCAATGCCGACCGCCATCGCCGCGCGCGCCAGCACCGGCACGAACTCGCGCTGGCCGCCGCTCTTGCCGTCGGCGCCGCCGGGCAGCTGCACCGAGTGGGTCGCGTCGAACACGACCGGGCAGCCGGTGTCGCGCATCACGCTCAGCGAGCGCATGTCCGAGACCAGGTTGTTGTAGCCGAAGCTGGCACCGCGCTCGCAGGCCATGATGAGCTCGTTGCCGGTTGCCTTGGCCTTGTTGGTGACGTGCTTCATCTCCCACGGCGACAGGAACTGGCCCTTCTTGATGTTCACCGGCAGGCCGGTGCGGGCCACGTTCTGGATGAAGTCGGTCTGGCGGCACAGGAACGCCGGGGTCTGCAGCACGTCGACGACGCTGGCGACCTCGTTCATCGGCGTGTACTCGTGGACGTCGGTCAGCACCGGCACGCCGATCTGCTTCTTCACTTCGGCCAGCACCTTCAGGCCCTCTTCCAGGCCGGGGCCGCGGAAGCTGGTGCCGGAGGTGCGGTTGGCCTTGTCGAAGCTCGACTTGAAGATGAAGTTGATGCCCAGCTCGGAGGTGATCTCCTTGAGCTTGCCGGCGACATCGAGCTGCAGCTGCATCGACTCGATCACGCACGGGCCGGCGATCAGGAAGAAGGGTTGGTCCAGACCGGCTTCGAATCCGCAGAGTTTCATGCTTTGTGCTCTGAAGCCCTCCCCTTCAAGGGGAGGGTTGGGAGGGGATGGGTTGCAAGCGTACGGTCACGCGGTCGCTTCTTTCAGCAACCGCCCACCGGCCTGCGCCTTGTGCTCGCGCGCGGCACGGACGAAGCCGATGAACAACGGGTGGCCGTCGCGCGGCGTCGACAGGAACTCCGGGTGCGCCTGGCAGGCCAGGAACCACGGGTGCTTGTCGCGCGGCAGCTCGACCATCTCCACCAGCAGGTCGTCCATCGACTTGGCCGAAATCACCAGGCCGGCGTCCTCGAGCTGGGTGCGGTAGCGGTTGTTGAACTCGTAACGGTGGCGATGGCGCTCGGCGACCACGTCCTGGCCGTACACCTCGCGCGCCAGCGTCGCCGGCTTCAGGCGCTGCTCCTGCAGGCCCAGGCGCATGGTCCCGCCCAGGTCGCTGTCTTCGCTGCGGCGCTCGATCTCGCCGGTGGCGGTGCGCCACTCGGTGATCAGGCCGATCACCGGATGCGGGCTGGCCTTGTCGTTCTCGGTGCTGTTGGCGCCGTCGAGGCCGCCCAGGTGGCGGGCAACGTCGACCACCGCCGCCTGCATGCCGTAGCAGATGCCGAAGTACGGCACGCCGGCCTCACGGGCGAACTTGGCGGTGAGCACCTTGCCTTCGAAACCGCGGTCGCCGAAGCCGCCCGGCACGAGGATGCCGTCGACGTCCTTGAGCGAGGCGACGCCCTGCTCCTCGATCTCGCTGGATTCGAGCCACTTCAGCTTGACCTTGGTGCGCTGGCGCAGGCCACCGTGCTTGAGCGCCTCGGCCAGCGACTTGTAGGCATCCTGGTGGTCGATGTACTTGCCGACCACGGCAATGCGGACCTCGTCGACCGGATGCTCGCTGGCATCGACGACTTCGTCCCATTCGGTCAGGTCGGCCGGCCCGGCGTTGATGCGCAGGCGGTCGAGCACGATCGCGTCCAGGCCTTCTTCGTGGAAGCGGCGCGGCATCTTGTAGATGTTGTCCAGGTCGACGGCCGAAATGACGGCACGCTCCGGAACGTTGGTGAACAGCGCGATCTTGCGGCGCTCGCTGTCGGGCAGCGGCTGCTCGCTGCGGCACAGCAGCACGTCGGGCTGGATGCCGATCGAACGCAGCTCCTTGACCGAGTGCTGGGTCGGCTTGGTCTTGAGCTCGCCGGCGGCGGCGATGTACGGCACCAGGGTCAGGTGCATGAACAACGCGCCTTCCGAGCCGCGCTCGCTGCGGATCTGGCGAATGGCCTCAAGGAACGGCAGCGACTCGATGTCGCCGACGGTGCCGCCGACCTCGACCAGGGCCACGTCGAAGCCTTCGGTGGCCTCGATGATGCAGCGCTTGATCTCGTCGGTGATGTGCGGGATCACCTGCACGGTGCCACCCAGGTAGTCGCCGCGGCGCTCCTTGCGGATGACGTTGTCGTAGATGCGACCGGTGGTGATCGAGTTCTTGCGGCTGAGCCGGTTGCGCAGGTAGCGCTCGTAGTGGCCCAGGTCCAGGTCGGTCTCGGCGCCGTCGTCGGTGACGTACACCTCACCGTGCTGGAACGGGCTCATCGTGCCCGGATCGACGTTGATGTAGGGGTCGAGCTTCATCATCGTCACGCGCAGGCCGCGTGCTTCGAGGATGGTCGCCAGCGAGGCTGCCGCAATGCCCTTGCCAAGCGAGGACACCACGCCGCCGGTGACGAAAATCAGGGGAGTCATGGTTTTGCTACCGCTGGAAAGCCATAGTCTACAGGCTGAGCCGGTTCACGGCGAGCCGTCCGGGCACCTGAAGCCCGTTCAGATGCTTCGGAAGCCCGTCGCCGCGCCTGCAAAATGAAGATGCCCCGGCAAGCCGGGGCATCGTGGGTCAAGCGTGGGTCGAGCAAGTCGAGCCGCAGCGGCTCAGCGCTCGTCCTCTTCCTCCGGCTCGACCTCCGGCCGGGACTTGGACTTGTCCTTCTTGCCGGCCTTGTTGGCGTCGGCCGGGGCCTTGTCGGCCTTTCCGGACTGCGCTGCGTCGGCCTTCTGGGCCTGCGCTGCCTGTTCCTTGGCCTTGGCATCGGCCTGGGCGTCGTGCTGCTGCGCGAGTGCCAGAGGCGACGCCAGGATCGCGGCAATCAGGCTCGGGAGCAGTAGCTTGCGGGTATTCATGCGGTTGACCTCCTGAGGAACAGTAGCGACAGCGGCATCGCCATCCTATTGGGTAACGCGTCACAGGACGCGCGGTTGACGACCGGGCGACCCTAGCGGCGCCTTCCGTAGCCTCGACTGAACGGCTTGCGCGAAGTGGCCCCGGCGGCGTCGCCGTGCCCTTTCCAGATGCGGCCGGAACCCTGTCGCTTCAAGGGTGCGCCCCGTGCGCCGGAGCGCGCGGTTGAATTTCCGTCGCTACGCGCAGACCATCCCCGCTCCTGCCCCCGCTGTCGTAGCCCCGAATGAGTTCCCGTTACAACGCAGCTGATATCGAAGTCCTGTCCGGGCTGGATCCGGTCAAGCGCCGCCCCGGCATGTACACCGACACCACGCGCCCGAACCACCTGGCGCAGGAAGTCATCGACAACGCGGTCGACGAGGCGCTGGCCGGCCATGCCCGCTTCATCGACGTCACCCTGCACAGCGACGGCAGTTGCTCTGTCGGCGACGACGGCCGCGGCATGCCGGTGGACATCCATCCCGAGGAGAAGATCCCGGGCGTGGAACTGATCCTCACGCGCCTGCACGCCGGCGGCAAGTTCAGCAACAAGAACTACACCTTCTCCGGCGGCCTGCACGGCGTCGGCGTCAGCGTGGTCAATGCGCTGTCGACCCTGGTCGACGTGCGCATCAAGCGCGACGGCAACGAATACCGCATGACCTTCAAGGACGGCGACCGCGCCACGCCGCTGGAAGTGATCGGCAGCGTCGGCAAGAAGAACACCGGTACGCGCGTGCACTTCTGGCCCGACCCGAAGTACTTCGACACCCCCAAGTTCAACCTGCGTTCGCTGCGCCACCTGCTGCGTGCCAAGGCCGTGCTGTGCCCGGGCCTTACCGTGCGCCTGCTTGATGAGGCCAGCGACGAGCGCAACGAGTGGTACTACGAGGACGGCCTGCGCGATTACCTGCGCGGCGAACTGGCCGAGCGCGAGCTGCTGCCGCCGGACCTGTTCGTCGGCAAGCTCACCAAGGACACCGAGACCGCCGACTGGGCGGTGGCGTGGGTTCCCGAAGGCGAGCTGGTGCAGGAGAGCTACGTCAACCTGATCCCGACCGCGCAGCACGGCACGCACGTCAATGGCCTGCGCACCGGCTTCACCGATGCGCTGCGCGAGTTCTGCGACTTCCGCAACCTGCTGCCGCGCGGCGTCAAGCTGGCGCCGGAAGACGTCTGGGACCGCGTCGCCTTCGTGCTCAGCATCAAGATGACCGACCCGCAGTTCAGCGGCCAGACCAAGGAGCGGCTGTCGTCGCGCCAGGCCGCCGGCTTCGTCGAAGGCGCCGCGCACGACGCCTTCTCGCTGTGGCTCAACCAGCACACCGAGATGGGCGAACGGATCGCGCAGCTGGCGATCGAACGTGCCAGCGCGCGCCTGAAGACCGAGAAGCAGGTCGTCCGCAAGAAGGTCACCCAGGGCCCCGCCCTGCCGGGCAAGCTGGCCGACTGCAGCAGCCAGGACCTGTCGCGTACCGAGTTGTTCCTGGTCGAAGGCGATTCGGCCGGCGGCAGCGCGCGCCAGGCCCGCGACAAGGACTTCCAGGCGATCCTGCCGCTGCGCGGCAAGATCCTCAACACCTGGGAAGTGGCCTCCGGCAGCGTGCTGGCCTCGCAGGAAGTGCACGACCTGGCGGTCGCCATCGGCTGCGATCCGGGCAAGGACGACCTGTCGGGCCTGCGCTACGGCAAGGTCATCATCCTCGCCGACGCCGACTCCGACGGCCTGCACATCGCCACCCTGCTGACGGCGCTGTTCCTCAAGCACTTCCCGTCGCTGGTCTCGGCCGGGCATGTGTTCGTGGCGATGCCGCCGCTGTTCCGCGTCGACGTGGGCAAGCAGGTGTTCTATGCGCTCGACGAGGAAGAAAAGCGGATCCTGCTGGAGAAGATCGAGCGCGAGAAGGGCGACCGCAAGAAGGGCTTCAGCGGCCAGGTCAACACCACCCGCTTCAAGGGCCTGGGCGAGATGAACCCCTCGCAGCTGCGCGAGTCGACCATCCACCCCGACACCCGCCGCCTGGTCCAGCTGACCGTCGACGACAACACCGAGACGCACTCGCTGATGGACATGCTGCTGGCCAAGAAGCGCGCCGGCGACCGCAAGCAGTGGCTGGAAACCAAGGGCGACCTGGCGACGCTGGAGGTCTGACCGGGCAACCGGTCACGGTCCGCAGGCTGGCCCTGCCGCGCCGCGGCTGCGCGGCCGCACAGGGAGGCGATATGCTTCGGCCGATCGCCAGGCCTTGGGGAGGGCCACCCGATGCATCTAGTCCGTCACCGGCTGATGGCCGGTTTGCTGTTGATGCTGCCTGTCGTGGCAGCTGCGCAAGTGGTTCCAGTGGAAGACTTCGCGCGCCACGCCGAAGTGCAGGAAGTGGCTCTCTCGCCCGATGGCCGCCACGTCGCGATGACGGTGCCTGCCGATGACGGCAATGAATCGCAACTGCTGATCGTGGCGCTCGACGGCAGCGGCAAGACCCAGGTCCTTCGCTTCGGCAAGCGCCAGCACGTCACCGACATCGTCTGGACGAGCCCGACCCGCGTCGTGGTCTCACGGGCGAACATGGAGCCGATGAAGGCGCAGTTGTTCAGCCAGGGTGAACTGGTCGCCAGCGACATCGATGGCAAGCATCAGGGAATCCTGTTCGCCTACATCCCGGACGACGGCTTCATGGGGGGCCGCCGCAAGGACATGGGCTATGCGCAGATCGACGATCTGGTCGAGCGCGAGCCAGGCGTCGCCATGGTCAACTTCACGGCCTGGCGGACCCGGCCGGACGACGAGTACCAGCCCACCACCATCTTCCGCGTCGACACCGTCACCGGGGATCGCAAGCAGGTGGAGTACTCGCCGGAGGCTGCTGGATTCTATTTCGACAGCAAGTCCCGCGCGCGCCTGCGCGTGGTCAACCGGCCCGGCATGGAGGCGCCGGACCTGTTCTATCGCCCGCGCCCGAACGACCAGGACTGGACGCCGGTGCCGGCGACCCTGGCGGGCCGCAGGATGTCGCTGGCGTACGTGGCCGACGACGACGACACGGCCTACGCGCTGATCACCGACAAGGGCGAACCGGAGCAGCTGTTCCGCATCAGCCTGTCCGCCGGCACGCGAACCCGCGTGGTCGGTCGCGACGACATCGAGATCGCCGGACTGATGTATTCCGGCCACGGTGGCGCGCCGTTCGGCGTGTATTACGACGCGGCCACGCCGACGGTCGAGTACCTGGATCCGTCATCGGAATGGGCGCGCCTGCATGCCAGCCTGATGAAGTCGTTCCCGGGCGAACTGGTATCGATGTCCGACTACAGCCAGGACAACAACAAGGTCCTGTTCACTGTCTTCAGTGATCGCAATCCCGGTGCCTACTACGTGTTCGATCGCCAGGCTGGCAAGATCCAGCTGATCAACGAGGCCGAGCCGTGGATCAAGCGCGAACGCATGGCACCGGTCGCGCCGATCACCTTCAAGACGCGTGACGGCGTGACGCTGCACGGCTTCTACACCGCACCGGTGGGCGCCAAGGGCCCGCAACCGCTGATCGTGATGCCGCACGGCGGCCCGCACGGCGTCTACGACAGCTGGAGCTACGACAACGATGTCCAGTTCCTCGCCAGTCGCGGGTATGCCGTGCTGCAGGTCAATTTCCGCGGTTCGGCCGGTCGCGGCGACCTCTTCACGTACTCCGGCTACCAGCAATGGGGCGGCAGGATGATGGACGACATCGCCGACGGCGTGCGCTGGGCGATCGACAACAAGCGCGCCGACCCCGGCCGCATCTGCACGTATGGCGCCAGCTTCGGCGGCTATGCGGCGCTGATGAATCCCATTCGCTATCCGGACCTGTATCGCTGCGCGATCGGCTCGATCGGCGTCTACGACCTGGCGCTGATGAAGAAGTTCGGCGACGTCCGCGGCACCGGGGCCGGGCGCGACTATCTTGACCAGGCCCTCGGCACCGACCAGGCCGCACTCGCCGCCAACTCGCCGGCGCGCAATGCCGACAAGATCAAGGTGCCGGTCATGCTGTTCCAGGGCAGCGTCGACAAGCGCGTGCCGATGGAGCAGTTCGACGCGATGGTCACCGGCTTCCGCAAGGCCGGCGTGCAGGTCGACACCATGGTGGTCAAGGGCGAAGGCCACGGCTTCTACAAGCCGGAAAACCGCGTCGAGGTCTACCGGCGCATCGAGGCCTTCCTTGCCCGCAACCTGGGGCCGGATGCCGGCGTGACCGCCAGCGCGAACGCGAAGTAAGCGCCGCTCGCCGCGGTGCGCATCAGCGCATCGCGGCCAGCTGCGCCCTGAGCATCCGCGCGAACGAAGCCGGGCGACAACGCCCCAGCGCCACCCGCGGAGTCGCGTGCCAGCGCGCGCAGTCGTCGATGGCACGGGCCACGGACTGCGCCAGCGAATCGTCGGCGGCGATGCCGTCTTCCAGGTAAAGCGCCTTGACCTCGAACACGCCCTCGCGCCGGTGCGCCTTGGCGTCGAGGCGGCCGACCAGGCGGCCGCCAACCAGGATCGGCAGCACGAAGTAGCCGTAGCGGCGCTTCGGTTCCGGTGTGTAGCACTCCAGCGTGTAGTCGAAGCCGAAGAACTCGCTGGCGCGCTCGCGATCCCAGACCACCGGATCGAACGGCGACAGCAGCGTGGCATGGGTGGCGCGCAAGCGACCGGCGCTGGCCATCGCCAGCTGCGGCGCCAGGTCGCGATGCACGTAGCCCGGAGCCTGCCAGCCCTTGACCTCCACCCGCAGCAAGGCGCCCTCTTCGACCAGTCCGTCGAGGTCGCTGTCGCGCAGGCGCGGACGCAGGCGGTAGTAGTCGGCAATCCAGCGGGCCTGGGCGATGCCGAGTGCGCGCACCGACTTGAGCAGCAGCTCGCGCCGGGCCAGGTCGGTGGCCACCACGGCGTTGTCCCAGTCCGGTTGCACCTGGCCGATCACGCGTTCGGCGAGGTCGTAGACGCGGTGGAAGTTCTCGCGCCGGCTCACCATCAGATCACCCAGGGCGAACGCGGTTTCCAGCCACAGCTTCTCGTCCTTCCACTGCCACCAGCCGCCACCGCTGCCGCTGCCGGCTTCCCGCTCGAAATCGGCCGCCTTGACCGCGCCGCGCTCACGCACGTGCGCGAGCAGCAGTGCGATGTCCGCGCCGTGCTCGGCTTGCCGGTGGCGGGCATTGCGGATGGCCCAGTGATGGGCGCGGTGATCGATCGCGCTGCGCAGCAACGTGTAGTCAGCCGATGGCGCGAAGCAGGCCTCGTGGGCCCAGGTCTCGAAGATGTCACGCTGCGCCAGCAGCTCCTCCAGCCACTGCGCCGGGTAGGCACCCACGCGCGAGAACAGCACCAGGTACGGGCTGCGTGCCACGACGTGGATGGTGTCGATCTGCAGCAGTTGCATGCGCGCAATGGCCGCGAGCAGGTCGGCCTTGCCGGCGCGCCGGCGCGGACGCGTGGCCAGGCCCTGCGCGGCCAGGTGCAGCGCGCGCGCCTGTGCCGGCGCCAGCGCCGCAGCGGCGCCGGTCACGCCGTCGCCTTCATGGCTTCAGCGTGGCCTGCAACAGGGACGTCAGCAGCTTGCGCAGGTGCGCGGCCTTGCCGGCGTCGTAGGCGAAGCTGTCCTCGTCCATGTAGTTGCGCTGGCTGATCTCCATCTGCACGGCGTCGATACCGCGCGCCGGCTCGCCGTAGTGGCGAGTGATGTAGCCGCCCTTGAAGCGGCCGTTGACCACGAAGTCGTATTCGTCCTGCGAGGCCAGCACCGATTCGAGCCGGTGCTGCAGCGCCGGGGCGCAACTGGCGCCGGCGGACGTGCCCAGGTTGAGGTCCGGCAACCGGCCCTCGAACAGGAACGGCAGATCGCTGCCGCGGATCGAATGCCCCTCCCACAGCACCACGCTGCCGTGCTGGCCGTGGATGCGGTCGAGCTCGGCACGCAGTGCTTCGTGGTACGGGCGCCAATAGGTGTCCACGCGCTGGGCGACTTCGGCAGGCGGCGGCGCCTGCCCTTCCCGGTACACCGGTTCGCCACTGAACTGCACGGCCGGGCACAGACCGGTGGTGTTCTGGCCGGGGTACAGCGAGGTGTCGTCGGACGGACGGTTGAGGTCGACGACGTAGCGCGAATGGCGTGGAACGATGATCGACGCGCCAAGCTCGCGGGCGAAGTCGTAGAGGATCGACACGTGCCAGTCGGTATCGGGTGCCACGCGCGCGCGTTCGGTCATGCGCGCCGCCAGCTCCTGCGGGATGTGGCTGCCGTCGTGCGGCAGGCTGACCAGCAGCGGCGCGGTGCCGCGATGCAGGGTGTAGATGTCGTCGTTCATTTCCGCTCGCTCATATCCAGTGCGTCTGACATGTCCAGTGCGTGGGCGCTTGTCAGCGCATCAGCACCACTTCTTCGGCGCTGGTCGGGTGGATGGCCACGGTGTCGCGCAGGTCCTGCAGGGTGATGCCGCGCTTGAGGGCGACGGCGAAGCCCTGCAGCATCTCGTCGGCGGCCTCGCCCATCAGGTGGATGCCGACCACGCGGCGCTCTTCGCCCACGCAGACCAGCTTGAACAGGCTGCGCTGCGGCACGTCGGCGAGCGCGTACAGCATCGGCCGGAACGCGGCGCGATAGACATGCACCGCGTCGGCACCGTGCTCGGCGCGGGCCTGGGCCTCGGTCAACCCGACCTGGCCAAACGGCGGATGCGAGAACACCACGGTCGGGATGTCGCGCTGGTCGAGGACGTCCTGGCTGCCGGCAAAGACGCGGTCCATCAGGCGACGCGCGGCGGCGATGGCAACCGGCGTCAACTGTGCGTTGGCAGTGATGTCGCCGACGGCGTACACGCCCTCGACGCTGGTTTCATGGCGCTCGTTGACCGCGATGCAACCATCGGCATCGGTGGCGACACCCACGACCTCCAGGCCCAGGCGCTCGCTGTTGGGGCGGCGCCCGGTGGCAAACAGCAATGCATCGAAGCGATCGCTGGCACTGCCATCGGCACCACGCAGGCGTACACCGCCGCTGTCCTGCTCGACCGCAACCAGGCGCTGGTCGAAATGCAGGCGCACGCCGGACTGGCGATAGTCCTCGGTCAGTTGTTCGACCACTTCATGATCGAACTCCCTGAGCAGATGCGGACCGCGCACGTACATCTCGACCCGGCTGCCCAGCGCCTGCAGGACGCCGGCCAGTTCCACCGCGATGTAGCCGCCGCCGATGATTGCCACGCGCTCGGGCGCGGCGCGCCACTGGAAGAAATCATCGGACACGCCGCCCAGGTGGGCGCCGGGAATGTCCGGCCGCTCCGGGCGCCCGCCGGTAGCGATCAGCAGGTGGCGGGCACGCAGGCGCGTGCCGTTCTCGCATTCGACCGTGCACGCGTCGACCAGGTGCGCGCGCATCGGCGCGAGCACGATGCCCGCCGCGTCCAGGCGGCGCCGGTAGCTGGCGTGGATGCCTTCGATGTAGCGCTCGCGGTGGACGATGAACTCCGGCCAGTTCAGCGGTGCAGGTTGCACCGGCAGGCCGAGCGTCGGCGCGAGCTTGAGCCTGGACGCCATTTCCGCGGCCAGCCACATCGCCTTCTTCGGCACGCAGCCGACATTGACGCAGGTGCCGCCCAGCAGATGCGGCTCGAGCAGGGCCACGCGCGCACCATGTTCGGCGGCGCGGAAGGCGCCTGCCAGTCCACCGGATCCGCCCCCGATCACGATGAGGTCGAATTCGCTGGTGGCAGGCCGGGTGTTCATTCGAATCGCTCGATGCGGAAGGGCGCAGGATCGATCGCCGGATCACGCCCGGCGATCAGGTCGGCGACCAGCTGGCCGGTCGCCGAGCTCATGCTGACGCCCATCATGCCGTGACCGGTCGCCAACCAGATGTGATCACGACCTGGCACCTGGCCGATGATCGGGACGTCGTCGCAGCTCATCGGGCGCCAGCCGAACCACTGTTCCTGCTTCTGCGCGCCGACCGGTTCATGCAGGTACTCGCCCGCGCCGCGCTCCAGCGCGGCCAGGCGGCGCGGATTGAGGCTGTCGTCGAAGCCGCTGAATTCCATGGTACTGCCGAGGCGATAGCCGCTGCCCCACGCCGTCACGCAGACCTGGCGCTCGCGCAGCACGAGTGGCCGCTTCGGCACCAGGGCCGGCGATGAATAGGTGATCGAGTAACCCTTGCCCGGTTGCATGGCCCGCTTCAGTGCTGGCGCACCGATGGCATCGGCCAGTTTCGCCGACCACGCACCCAGCGCCATGACCACGTCGCCCGCCAGCAGACGGCCCTGCGCGGTGGTCACGCGCACGCCGCGCTGCCCAGCCACGGCGCCGACGAATGCACAGTCCTCGACGATGGTGCCGCCGCGTGCGCGGACCACGCGCGCCAGCTCGGCGACATACCGGTCCGGACGCAGCACCGCGTCGCCGTTGAAACGGATCGCGCCGGCCAGGCCGGGCTTGAGCGCCGGCTCGATCGCCTCGTAGGCGCGGCCGTCGACGATCTCGACCGAAACACCCAGCTCGCGTAGCAGGCCAACCTCTTCGAGGGTGTGCTCGAAATAGTCCTGGGTGCGGAAGATGTAGTCCTCGCCGGACGGTGCGAACTCGCACGCCAGCGAATACTGCTCGACCCATTGCGCCAGCCGCGCGCGCGAGTCGTTGAGGATCGCCGACTTGGCCACCGCGCTGGCACGCCAGTCGCGCTCGTTGCAGCGCAGGGCGAAGCGCAGCAGCCACGACCACAGGCGCGGATCGAAGCGCGGTCGCACGTACAGCGGCGCATCCGGGGTCAGCATCCAGCGCAGCGCCTTGAGCACCACGCCGGGCGCGGCCAGCGGCGGCGCATGGCTGGGCGTGATCGTGCCGCAATTGCCGTGCGAGCTGCCGCCGCCGATGCGGCCGGCATCGATCACACGCACACTCCGGCCAGTTTCGAGCAGGGCCAGGGCGCAGGCCAGGCCGATCACGCCGGCGCCGACGATCAGTACATCTTCGCGTTGTTCCATGGAGGCAAGTTTAGACGCTTGGGTCGGCTCGGCCATCAGACAAAGGTCTTCTCGATTGTTGCGTTCGGGTGCCTGGTGCGGTGCTCAGCGCGCCCGCATCGGCGGAACCTGCCGGTAGGTCCACGCTCGCCACAGCCATTCCACCGGCCCGTGGCGGAAGTGCGCCAGCCAGATCCGGCTGAGCAGCACCTGCAGGACGAACACCGCGACCACGCCGGCAACCTGCCAGCGCCGCGGCACAGAGCCCCACAGGCCCAGTCCATGACCATAGAACAGCCAGGTACCGACCAGGGACTGCAGCAGATAGTTACTCAGCGCCATCCGCCCCAGCGGCGCGAGCGGGGCCAGCAGGCGCGCGCCGAACGCCGTCTGCAGCGCAGCGACGACCAGGGCCAGGTAGCCCAGGCTGAGCAGCGGACTGGCGGCCAGCATCAGGGCCATCGCCAGCATCGCGCGCGCACCCTGCTCCTTCCAGTCCAGGTGCACGGTCACCGCGGCACTGAGCAGCGCCAGCACCACGCCGACCGGCAGCGCAAGGTGGCGCAGGCGCCGGTACAGCGCGGCATGATCCGACGGTTGCGCGATCGCGCCGCTGCGCAGCAACCAGGCGCCGATCAGGAAGATGCCGACGGCGAAGCACTCGAACACCAGCATTTCCGGGATGTGGGTCAGCAGGTAACGCGCACGGACCACGGTCGCCTGCCACCAGGTGCCGTCGGAATAGGCGGCGATCTCCGCCGCGCGCGCGGCCTGCTCACGGGCCTCCTGCGCCAGATCGACGTGGTCGCCGGACGACAGTCCGGACGACTGCAGCGCGAGCATGACCGCGGCCATCATCAGCAGCCCCAGCACCGGCGCACCGTACAGAAGTGCACCCCATTGGCCCTGCCGCCGTGGCGACGCATCGCGGAACAGCAACAACAGCAGGGCGCCGATGGCGTAGGTGACCAGGATGTCACCGGCCCAGATCGCCAGCGCATGCACCAGACCGATCACCAGCAGGCCGAGGCTGCGGCGCACGTACAGGCGGGTGAACCCGCCGCCCGCTGCCTGCGTACGCGCGCCCATCACCGCGAAACCCATGCCGAACAGCAGAGAGAACAGGATCCAGAACTTGCCCTGCACGAACACGTAGATCAGCCACGACAGTGCGTGGTCGAGCCCGGTCTGCGACGGATCGACGCCGTTGCCGACATCGGCCAGCGGCCGGCCGAAGTACTCGACATTCATCAGCGCGATGCCCAGCAGGGCAATGCCGCGCAGGACGTCCAGCGCGTGCAGGCGTTGGCGCGCTGCAACCGGCGCCAGCGGTGCCGCTTCGGTCATGGACGTCCCTGTGCGGCGCCCTGCCAGCCCGGCCCGCGCACCACGCGTCCCGGCTTGGCACCGGTGTGTTCGCCGGCGCGCAGCACCTGCACGCCGTTGACGAACACATCGCTGACCCCGGTCGCGTACTGCTGCGGCTTGGCGAACGTGGCGTGGTCGCGGATCGTCGCCGGATCGAACACGGCGATGTCGGCGTAGCAGCCGACGGCGAGGCAACCGCGGTCCTTCAGTTTCCAGTTGCGCGCAGGCAGGCCGGTCAGGCGGAAGACTGCCTGCTCCAGCGGCATCAGCTTCTGCTCGCGCACGTAGTGGCCGAGGAAGCGGGCGAAGTTGCCGTAGGCGCGCGGGTGCGTGCTGGACTTGAGGAACACGCCTTCCGGCGCCGACGACTCGGCGTCCGAGCCCAGGCTTACCCACGGCTGGCGCAGGCCCAGTTCGACGTTGTCCTCGCTCATCAGGAAGTAGGCGGTGTCCACCCGCGAGTCGTCCTCGACGATCAGATCGACCACCGTGTCCTCGGCCGGTGTGCCACGACGCTTGGCGACTTCCGCCAGGGTCAGGCCGGTGAGCGGCTTGAGCTTGTCGCTCTTGAATCCGATGAACTGCACGCGTTCGGGCGAGCCGGCCTGCAGGCGCAGGTTTTCCCACTTGCCGTCGCTGCGTTTCATCTCGGCGATGACGCGGGCGCGCGTGGCGGGATCCTTCAGGCGACGGATCATCGCGTCATGGCCACCGTCCTGCACCCACGGCGGCAGGCTCGCGCTCAGGCCGGTGGCACCGGCGGTGTAGGCGTACATGTTGGCGGCGATGTCGACGCCCTGCCCGCGCGCGCCGTCGATCCTGGAGATGGCCTCGGCCATCTTCGGCCAGTTGCCCTGCCCGGCCGCCTTGAGGTGGTAGACCTCGACGTGCTGGCCGCTGGCGCGACCGATCGCGATTGTCTCGTCGAGGGCCTCGAGCATGCCGTTGGCCTCGCTGCGCATGTGCGCGACGTAGCCGCCGCCGGTTTCGGCGGCCGCCTGCGTCAGCGCGATCAGCTCGTCGGTGCGCGCATAGAACCCCGGCGGATAGATCAGCGAGCTGCCAACGCCGAGTGCACCTTCGCGCATCGCCTGGCGCACCTGGTCCTGCATCCGCGCCAGTTGCTGCGCGTCGGGCTGGACATCGGCCTCGCCCAGTTCGTGGATGCGCACCGTGGCGGCACCGACGAAGGAGGCGACGTTCGGCGTGATGCCGCGATGCTCGAGGTACTCGAGGTACTGGCCGAGCGTCGTCCACTCGATCGGATAGCGGATGTCGCCCTGCTGCTTGATGGCCTCGGTCTTCATCGCCGGCGTCAGCGGTCCCATCGACCAGCCTTCGCCGAAGATTTCCAGGGTCACGCCCTGGCGCGTATCGGCCTGGCCGCGGCCGTCGGCGATCAGCGATTCGGTGGCCCAGCTGAGCACGTTGATGAAGCCCGGCGTGACGGCCTGGCCGTGCGCGTCGAGTTCCTGCTTGGCCTGCGCGGACGTGCCGGGCGCAAGGAGCGCAACGACGCGGTCACCGCGCACGGCGACATCGACCCGCCTGGCCGGCGCACCGCTGCCGTCGAAGACCTGGCCGTGGCGGATCAGCAGGTCATAGCGGGGAACATCCGGCGGCGCCGACCCGCTGCACCCAGCCAGGGCGAGGGAAAGCGCAATCGAACCGGCAATCACGGACGCACGCAGCATCGGCAGTCTCCTCAGAGTTTCCAGCCCACCATGTTCCAGGACCACATCAGCACGGCGGCGAAGGCGAAGATCGCCACCGCGCTGGTGTGCCGCAGCTTGCGCCAGAAGCCCCAGGTGCGCGCGCGCCATGCCGGCCACAGCTGGACGATGCACACCAGCGTCAGCAGCATCACCGGCAGCGCCCACCACAGGGCCAGTCGCAACGGCACGCCCGGGTAGCTGAACATCAGGCCATTGCCGCCCTGGACGATGCCGAAGGCAGCCACCGCCAGCAGCACCGCCAGCACCAGCCACGCCGCCGCTGCGACATACAGCCATTGCGCACTGCGAATGGCGCCCATCGTCTCGCCGTTGCGCCGCTTCCAGCGCCGCATCCAGGCACCGGTGATGATGGCCAGCGCGGTCAGCGCCGCCAGCACGATCATCGCGATCAGCAGTTGCGAATCGTCGAGGGTGCCGGCGCGGTCGTAGACGTCATGGCCGCCGGGGCTGACGAAGCCGGTGACCGCACCGTCCTGGCCGACGAGAAAGGCCAGCCGTCCCGGCCCCTGCAGGGCGCGGAACACATTCGGCTTCTCCTCGACCCAGCGCGAGCTTTCGCCGCCGCTGGTCAGGGTCAGGTAGCCATCGTCGGTGACGGCGACGGTGGCGTCGCTGGCCAGCAGCAGCTTCTCGAAGCCGAGGAACGGCCGGCGCTCGCCCAGGTACTTGCCGGCGTAGGCCTGGCCGCGCTCGGCGAAGTCTTTTGGCGGCGCCGGCAGCGCGGCGTCACGGGCACGCGGGAAGTAGCGCTGCAGCAGCAGCTGCGGCAGTTCCGCGGCAAGGCGCACGCCGTTGTCGGTGTTGGTCGAGACGAACACACCGAAACCCAGTTCCGGCACCGCGACCAGGTTGGAATGGAAGTACATCGTCGCGCCGCCGTGCTCCAGGCTCTGCACCTGGCCGTAGCGCTTGCGGAAGAAGCCATAGGCGAAGCCGGTGGCGTCGGGCGCATTGCGGAACAGCGGTTCGCCTTCCAGGCGCGCGAATGCCTCAGCCGGGACGATGCGACGGCCGTCGAGTTCGCCGCGGTTGACCAGCATGGTCAGGTAGCGCGCCATGTCGGCGGCATTGCTCGATACGCTGCCGGCCGGCGCGATCTGCGCGATGTATTCGAACGGCTCACTGCTGTAGCCGCCGCCTTCGCGCTTGAAGCCCTGCGACCACAGCCCCTGGAAACGGGCATCGGCGTTGCGCGGGTCGCCCTGGCCGAGTGGCTCGCGGAAGGTGGTCAGCTGCATGCCCATCGGCTCGAACAGGTCGCGTTCGGCCAGCGTTTCGAAGGAGACGTCGTTGACCCGGGCCAGCACCGCACCGAGCAGCGCCAGCGAGTAGTTCGAGTAGACCGCATGCGTGCCCGGCGGTCGCACCCGGGCCGGACGGTGGTTGAGCAGGTAGTCGTGCAGGGTCAGCGAGTTTTCGGGCGTACTGGCGAACAGGTGACCGAGGGCAATGTCCTCGTAGCCGGCGCTGTGGGTGAGCAGGTGTCGGACCAGCACCGGCGGATAGCCGTCGTCGGGAAGGTGCAGGTCGGCCGGAAGGTAGTCGTTTACCGGAGCATCGAGCGACAGCTTGCCGGCATCGATGAGCTTGAGCGCTTCCAGGTAGGTGAAGGTCTTGGACACCGAGCCGACGCGGAACAGCGTGCGCGCAGGATCGACATCGCGATGCGGCGACTGCCCGGCCATGCCGTAGCCGCGCAGCAGCAGCGGACCCTGCTGGTCAACCACGGCAACGGTGACGCCGGCGATGCCGAGCCGGCGCATGTAGCCTTCGACCACACCATCGACGTAGGCCGACAGGTCGGCGGCATCGACCACGCGCGGCGGTGGCAGCGCGAGTGCATCGGCGGCCAGGGCTGACGTATCGGAGGGAGCCGCAGGCAAGGCGCCTTGCGGCGGAGCAGCGTTTGCGATCGCGACCCCGGAAATCGCCAGAGCCAGCGCGACTGCCCGCGCCCAGTGCAAGCCAGTTGCCGCCATTGACGCGCCCCTCCCCAGGAGAAGCGCCGATTAAAGCATGGGCATGGGGTGGTGCGTGCGGTTCGAAAAGCAACGTCCATGGATCCCCGCCATCGCGGGGATGACGTGACGCGGCGGGTCGAGCAATGGCCTGGGTCCGGCGTTCGCCGGGACGACGGTGAAGTTGCAAACAAGAACGGCCCGCTTGCGCGGGCCGTCTGCTCTCCCTGGCGGAACCCAGTGGATCAGTGCTGATGACCACCTTCACCGTGGACGTGACCGTGCTCGACCTCTTCCGCCGAAGCCTCACGCACTTCCACGATCTCGATCGAGAAATGCAGATCCTTGCCCGCCATCGGATGGTTCAGATCGACATCGACCACGCTCATGCCGACCTTCTGGATGGTGACAGCGCGCGGACCGAAATTGGTCGGCAGCACCGCCTGCATGCCCGGCTCCAGGCGAGCACCCTGGAAGTGCTTCTTCGGCACGCGCTGGGTCAGACCCTCGCGACGCTCGCCATAGGCATCGACCGCAGCGACATCGACTTCGAACTTGTCGCCGGCCACGTGGCCTTCCATCGCCTTCTCCAGGCCCGGGATGATGTTGCCGTGGCCAATCAGGATCGCCAGCGGCTCGCGGCCTTCCGAACTTTCAAGCGTCTCCTGGCCCTGCTCGGAAACGGAGTAATGGAAAAGGACGACGCGATCTTTCTCGATGTTCATTGCAGGGGGCTCGACATGGAATGCCACCGATACGGCAGCTGGGGGCGGCGACGGCTTGACCGTCGGCAACATGAACGGCCAAGCTAATGGCCGTGACGAAAGCGCGGCATTATCCCGGCAACACCGCCCCCGCGCCACTGCGCGGACCGCGGACCATTTCCCTCGTGCTGCTGTGCCTGGCCCTCGCCGCCTGCGGTGGCGGCCACGAAGCCGTGCGCCAGTCGCGGCCCCCGGCACGGGCCTGGCCGGCCGTCCAGCCCGAGGACCCGGTCGCCGCCAACGCGGTGCTGATGCGCGCGATCAGCCTGGTCGGCACGCCCTACCGCTACGGCGGCAACTCCCCGGAAGGCGGCTTCGACTGCAGCGGCCTGGTCAACTACGTCTACCGCGACATGCTCGACCTGCGCCTGCCCCGCACCTCGCGCGACCTCGCCAGCTTCCAGGGCCCGCGCATCGTCCCCGAGCGCCTCGCCGCCGGCGACCTGGTGTTCTTTGGCCAGGGCGGCAATGTCAGCCACGTCGGCATCTACGTCGGTGAAGGCCGCTTCGTGCATGCGCCCAGCACCGGTGGCACGGTCCGCCTGGACACCCTCGATGGCAGCTACTGGCGCGACCACTACAGCGGCGCCAAGCGTGTGCTGAACTAGGCCGTTCGGCCGAATTTCTGAACAGGGACATGGGCTTAGTAGTGGCACGATTTGTGACTGCCCACAGGTCGTTTAACGTTTCCATAACGAAATTTGAACCCAATCCACGGGTTTGGCAGGCATGATCCCCCGGGTCGACGACTTCGTGATGACCGCGTGACGCTCAACCTGCCCTGCACCGGCCAAGCCGCCGTAACCCTCCGCCGCCCCTTCCGGGTGTGCGTGCAATTCCTCTTCTCCGCCGTGCTGGCCATGCTGGCCGTGCCGGCGCTGGCCCAGCAGATGCCGTCGTCGTCGCTGGCCGCCGATTCCGCCGATGCACCGGCCGCCGCCACCAGCACGATGCTGCCGGAGGCCATGGGCCTGTCCGATCGCGCCCTGCTGCTGGCCACCGACCTCAACCGCCTGTTCGCCCCGGGCGGCGTCGACGCCGCCGCGTCGGTGCCGACGGCCCAGCAGGGCAAGATCGCCACCGTCCTGCAGCGCGCAATGGCCCTGCTGGGCACCCCGTACCGCTGGGGCGGCACCGACCCGAACAAGGGCTTCGACTGCAGCGGCCTGGTCGGCTACGTATTCCAGAACGCCCTGGGCATCGACCTGCCGCGCGTCTCGCGCGAAATGGCCAAGAGCGGCGAACTGGTCACCGACCGCGCCAAGCTCAGCGCCGGCGACCTGGTGTTCTTCGGCCGTCGCGGCCGCGTCGACCACGTCGGCATCTACGTCGGCGAAGGCCGCTTCGTGCACGCCCCCAGCCGCGGCAAGGACGTCCAGGTGTCGAGCATGGACACCGGCTACTGGAGCGGCAAGTTCATGCAGGCACGGCGCCTCGACGGCATCTGAGCCAAGCGACAGCACCGCTTCCGAAAGGCCGCCCCAGGGCGGCCTTTTTCGTTCGCGGGAATGACGGTCAAAGCCCGAAGACCGTGCAAACAATTGCCGGAGCGTCGTCCGGCGGGTGGGGGATTGCTCCGCAGCGGGACATGGATGTCCCGCGCCCCGCATTCGGACAGGATGTCCGACTAAGGGGCGGAGCAATCCCCCAGCCGGCGGACGGCGCCCTTCCGACACCTCAGCGCCAAACGTCCAAACGTCCAAACGTCCGAACGTCCAAACGTCCAAAACGCTCAGATCTCCGCTGCCGCCCTGCTCAGCTCGTTCATCGTCGCCTCGATGCCCTTGCTCAGCTCCATCACCTTGAGCGCGTACTCGCCCAGATGCCGGTCGACATCATTGACCGGCGTCCATGGCGGCACCGGCGTCGGCTTGCCGTCGGCACCGTCGAGCGCGACGAAGACGATCACGCAGTGGGTGCACAAGCGATCTTCCTCGGGCCCTTCCATCGGATCGCGCGCCTTCACATCGACCGCGAAATGCATGCTGGTCGTGCCCGTGTGCACCAGCTTCGTGTGCACCGTGACCATGTCGGAAATGCGGATCGGCGCGACGAAACGGATCCCGCCCACCGCCACCGTCACACTGTACGTTCCCGCCCAACCGACCGCCGCCGCATAACCGGCCTGATCGATCCACTTCATCACCACGCCACCGTGGACCTTGCCACCGTAGTTGACGTCGGATGGCTCGGCGAGGAAACGCAGGTTCAGTTCACGCTGTCTACCGCTCATGGCTGGGCTCCGCTGGAGGACTCGTTGAGGGTTGCCCGCAGGTGGCGCACCACGGCATTGGCCACACCGTGCACACCGTTCCTGAGTCGATCGTCGCTGAGGATGCCGTAGTCGGGCAGCTTGTCGGCGGCCTGTCCGACCGCCACCTGCTGCGGCACGACAAGCAGCCCCAGTTTGGCAAGCGCGTCACGCAACACCAGCAGCGAACGCAGTCCACCCAGCGGACCGGGCGATGCCGACACGATGCCCGCAACCTTGTCCTGGAACAGCGCGACACCGGACCCGCCCGCATCGGTCGGCCGCGAGATCCAGTCGAGCGTGTTCTTCACCAGCGCCGGCATCGACCCGTTGTACTCCGGCGTGCTGATCAGCAACCCGTCGTGGCGCGCCATCAACGCCTGCAACTGGCGCACCGCCTCCGGCATACCCGCCGATTCGATGTCGCCGTCGTAGACCGGCAGCGAATAGTCGCGCAGCTCGATCAGGGTCACGTCGGCCCCGGCAGCGCGCGCGCCCTCGGCCAACACATGGATCAGGCGCCGGTTGTAGGAACCCTGGCGCAGGCTTCCGGCAAAGGCGAGCAGGCGGGGAACAGCAGCAGGCATTCCTGGCTCCGTGAAGCGAATCGGTCGGCGGAAGGTCGATTATGCGCGGCACGCGTGAGCTTGCGGCATGGCCGCGCGCGGGCGATCCTCGCGGCCAGGCAATCGAGGGCAACACCATGGGGCGGACGATCCTGGGCATGCTGGTCGGCGTAGTGGTCGCCGTGGCGGTGATCATGCTGGTGGAAATGCTGGGCCACTCGGCCTATCCGCCACCGGCGGGCCTGGACATCACCGATCCGGCCAACGAGGCCGCCTTCGCCGCCTTCATCGCGCAGATGCCGCCCGGCGCCAAGGCCATGGTGCTGCTGGCCTGGCTGCTGGGCACCTTCACCGGCGCCCTGGTCGGGGCGAAGATCGCCCGCCACCAGACCGCCGCCGCGCTGCTGGTCGCGCTGGTCGTGATCTCGGGGGTGCTCGGCATGATCCTGAAGTTCCCGCACCCGGGCTGGCTGTCGGTGTGCGGCCTGGTGCTGCCGATTCCGACGGCACTGCTGGCGGTGCGGCTGGTGTACCGGCGGACCACCCTGCCAAGGGTGTAGGCCACGACTCGACACAACGGGTGAACATCAGCACATATCGAACGCGGCGAAATCGCCGAAACTGTGCGCCCCCACGTGAGCCGTCGCCGATGCCCCTGCTGCGCATTTCCGCAATTGCCGCCACCGTGCTGATCGCACTCGCCGGCCCGCTGTCCGCGGCACCGGCGAAGAACGCCGAACCCGTCCTGCCGCAGGCGAAGGCCTACGAGACCGACGCGGAGTGGCGGCAACCGGTGCAGCCGTTCCGCATCGGCGATCGCACCTGGTACATCGGCACCCAGGGCCTGAGCGCGCTGCTGGTGAAGACCGACGCCGGTGCCGTGCTGATCGACGGCGGCCTGCCGCAGGCCGCAGACATGATCCTGGCGCGCATGCGCGAACTCGGCGTCGCCCCATCCGACCTCAAGTACATCCTGCACAGCCACGCCCATATCGACCATGCCGGTCCGATCGCGGCGATCCAGCGCGCAACCGGGGCGCGCGTGGTCAGCAATGCCGAATCGGCCGCCCTGCTCGCCCGCGGCGGCAGCGCCGACCTGCACTTCAGCGAAGACATGGTGTTCCCGCCGGTGCACCCCGACCGGCTCGTGATGGACGGCGAGGTGGTCGAGCTCGGCGGCATGCGTTTCACCGTGCATTTCACCCCGGGCCATACCCCGGGCAGCATGAGCTGGACCTGGGATGACAAGCGCGAACGCAAGCCGCTTCGCATCGCGTACGTCGACAGCCTGTCCGCACCCGGCTACCAGCTGGCCGGCAACCCGCGCTACCCGCACATCGTCGACGACTACCGCCGCAGCTTCGGGACCGTCGCAGCACTGCCCTGCGACGTGCTGATCACCCCGCATCCCGACGCCAGCGGCTGGACGCCGGGCAACACTGCCTCGCCGCATCCGCAGCCCATCAGCTGCGCCGACTACGCAGGCCGCGCCGCGACCCGTCTGGATGCCCAGCTCAAAGCCGAATCCGAGGCGAAACACTGATGCCCTACACCCCGATCGTGGCCACCCTCGGCTACGTCCTCTCGCCCGACGGCCGCCAGGTGCTGATGGTCCACCGCAATGCACGCCCGGACGACCATCAGCTGGGCAAGTACAACGGCCTGGGCGGCAAGCTCGAGCCGCAGGAAGACGTGGTCGCCGGCATGCGCCGCGAGATCCACGAAGAAGCCGGCATCGACTGCGAGGAACTGAAACTGCGTGGCACGATCAGCTGGCCCGGATTCGGCAAGCACGGCGAGGACTGGCTGGGCTTCGTGTTCGTGATCACCCGCTTCAGCGGCACGCCGCACGCGAGCAACCCGGAAGGCACGCTGGAATGGGTGCCACTGGAGCGGTTGCACGAGTTGCCGATGTGGGAAGGCGATCGCAACTTCCTGCCGCTGGTGTTCGACGACGACGCGCGCTCGTTCCATGGCGTGATGCCGTATCGCGACGGCCGCATGCTGTCGTGGTCGTACTCGCGGGTGTAACGCGACTCCCGGTGACCCGGAGCGGCAGCTGACCGCTCCGGTCCGCGAGGACTCAGATCCGGCCGATCTCGGCCTTCTCGCCCTCGGCGATGCCCAGGTTGCTCGATGCAGCCTCGTAGACCTCGCGGTCGAGCAGGCCGGTTTCCTTGGCGACCAGCACCGGCACCAGCATCTGCCCGGTCACGTTGGTCATCGTGCGCATCATGTCGAGCACGCGGTCGATCGCGACCAGGTAGCCGATGCCTTCCAGCGGCAGGCCGGCCGCCGACAGCACCAGGGTCACCATCACGATCGCCGTGCCCGGCACGCCGGCGGTACCGAAGCTGCCCAGCACCGAAGCGATCAGGATCGTGAAGTACTGGCTCGGTTCCAGGTGCAGGCCGAAATACTGCGCGACGAACATCGACGTCAGCGCCGGGTAGATCGCGCCGCAGCCGTCCATCTTGATGCTTGCGCCCAGTGGCACGGCGAACGCGGCGTAGTCCTTGTCGACGCCTAGGTTGTGCGTCACCGAGCGGATCGCCGCCGGCATCGCCGCGAAGCTGGACGAGGCCACGAACGCAACCTGCATGCCCGGTGCGGCACCGCGGAAGAACTTCAGCGGATTCAGGCCGTGCACCAGCAGCAGGCTGCCGTAGACGAAGACGATGTGCAGCGCGCATGCCAGGTACAGCGCGAACACGAACGTGCCCAGCGGCAGCAGCTTCTCGAAACCATATGCGCCGACCAGCGAGGCGATCAGGCCGAAGGTGCCCAGCGGGGTCAGCTCGAGCACGAAGCGGGTGACCTGCACCATGGCATCGCTGGCCTCGGCGGCCAGCTTGCGCAGGTTGGCGGTGCGCTCGCCGAGCTTGACCATGGCGAATCCGACCAGGCCGGCGAACACGATCACCTGCAGGATCTTGCCTTCGCTCAATGCCTTGAACGGATTGGTCGGGATGACGTCGAGCAGCACCTGCGCCGGCGTCGGCACTTCGCGAACGGTGTAGTCCGGCGCCACCGTCAAGCCGGCCAGTCCGTGGCCGGGCTGCAGCAGCCAGCCCATCGACAGGCCAACGCCGACGGCGAGCGCAGCGGTGATCGCGAACCAGACAAACGTGCGCCCGCCCAGCGCGGCGACGGACTTCTGCCCGTGCAGGCTGCTGATGGCGTTCATCACCGCGAAGAACACCAGCGGCACGGCGATCATCTTGATGCCGTTGACGTAGATCGTGCCGAGCGGACCGAACCACGTTTCAGCCGAATGCCCGAACAGCCAGCCAGCGAGCGCACCCAGCACGAATCCGGCCAGCACGCGCTGCCAGAACGGGATGCGGAGCCAGGCCGAAACCACCTTCATCGGAACCGTCGCTTTGCTTTACCTGCCGGATTTGCACGATATCCCAGCCCGAACTGGCCTGCGACCCCGTGAGTGCAACGCCGGTGTCCCAGCACTGCAATAACGCACTGCATAATCGCGGTTTGCCTGCCGACACCCCTGCCCGATGTCCCGACTGCCTCACGCCCGCCTGTCTCACGCTTGCCTGGCCTTCGCCGCCACCCTGCTCGCCAGCGCCTGCACCAGCCAGGGCGTCCGCCCCGCGGCCGCAGCCACCGCACTCGCCGTGGACGTGCCCGTCATCGCGCACCCCAGGGAGGAGACCGCAGCGTGGTGGTTCCGCGACGGCGCCGCACAGGCGGCACAGCGTGGCGCCATGGCAGGCAAGGCCAGGAACGTGATCCTGTTCGTCGGCGACGGCATGAGCCTGACTACGGTCGCCGCCGCGCGCATCCTCGACGGCCAGCGCAAGGGCGGCCCGGGCGAGGAGAACCGGCTGAGCTGGGAGCGCTTCCCGGCCACGGCGCTGAGCAAGACCTACAACACCGACTCGCAGACCCCCGACTCCGCCGGCACGATGAGTGCCATGGCGACGGGCGTGAAGACCCGCGCCGGCGTGCTCAGCATCGGCCAGCAGGCGGCGCGCCGTAATTGTGCGCAGGCGCTGCAGGCGCCGATCCTGACGCTGTGGGAACTGGCCGCGAGCCAGGGCCTGGGCACCGGCGTGGTCACCACCACCCGCGTCACCCACGCCACGCCCGGCGCGACGTTCACCCACTCCGCCGATCGCAACTGGGAGAACGACACCGACCTGCCCGATGACGCCAAGGCCGCCGGCTGCGTCGACATCGCACGGCAGCTGGTGGAAACGCCCTACGGCCACGGCCCCGACGTGCTGATGGGCGGCGGTCGCGGCGAGTTCATGACCGCGCAGCAGTCCGATCCCGAATACGACGACAAGGTCGGCCAGCGCCTCGATGGCCGCGACCTGGTCGCGCAGTGGAAGCAGCGGCATCCCGATGGCACCTACGTGTGGAATGCACAGCAGTTCGCCGCGGCGCCGACAAAGGGCCCGCTGCTTGGGTTGTTCGAGCCCGACCACATGCAGTTCTCGCACGACCGACCCAAGGACGGCGCCGGCGAGCCGACGCTGGCGGAGATGACCCGCGCCGCGATCGCGCGCCTGCAACACAATGCCAATGGCTACGTGCTGCTGGTCGAAGGCGGCCGCATCGACCACGCCAACCACTACGGCAATGCCTATCGCGCCCTCACCGACACCATCGCACTGAGCGAAGCGGTGCAGGCAGCGGCCGATGCGACCTCGGCCGACGACACGCTGATCCTGGTCACCGCCGACCACTCGCACACGCTGAGCTTCGTTGGCTACCCGGTGCGCGGCAATCCGATCCTCGACAAGGTTCGCGGCGCCAGCGGCGAGGAAGGCGAGTACGGCGATTACGCCATCGATGCACTCGGCCTGCCCTACACCACGCTCAGCTACAGCAACGGCCCGGGCTACGTCGGCCCGAGCGCGCAGCAGGCCGAAGGTCCGAAGAAGTTCCAGCACACCGTCAGCGGCGTGCAGATCCCCAAGCGCGGGCGCCCTGACCTGCGCAACGTCGACACGCAGGATCCGGACTACCTGCAGGAAGCGCTCGTGCCGATGAGTTCCGAATCGCATGGCGGCGACGACGTCGGCATCTGGGCACGTGGCCCGGGCAGCGAGGCGGTGCGCGGCAGCGTCGAGCAGAACACGATCTTCCACTTCATGCTGCAGGCGATGCCGAAGCTGAGCGCCGGCTTGTGCAAGGCCGGCGACTGCGACGGCAACGGCGTGCCGGTGACGCTGCCGGACCCGGCGAAGTTCCGCTGAGGGTGTGCCCTCAGAACGGCTTGGCGATCACCAGGTAGACGATCGCCACCAGCAGCAGCACGGGCAGTTCGTTGAACCAGCGCAGCGTCTTCGACGAGGGCAGCGCCTTGCCGGCTTCCACGCCCTTGAGCCAGCGTCCGCTGACGATGAAGTACGCCAGCATCACCGCGACCAGCGCGAGCTTGGCATGCAGCCAGCCACCGCTGATCCCGAAGTGCAGCCACAGCGTCAGGCCGAGCACGAACGCAAGGCCGAACATGATGTGGCCGAAGCGGTACAGGCGCTTGCCCATCAGCACCAGGCGCGCGCGCACCGCGGCGTCGTCGCCGGCTTCGGCCAGGTTGACCAGGATCCGCGGCAGGTAGAACACGCCGCCCATCCAGGCCATCACGAATACGAGGTGGGCGGTCTTGGTCCAGAGGTAGGCCATGGGTTCTGCTCCGAAATGCGGGCAATAGGATGGCATACGGATCGATTACGATGCCCCGTCCCGCGCCAGCCGCAATCGATCGATCCGATGAGCAAGCAGTACGACCAGAGCTACTTCGACCGCTGGTACCGCAAGGGCGCCAGCAAGGACCACGCCGTCGGCAGCAATGCGCGCCTGGCACGCAAGGTCGCACTGGCCGTCGCCACTGCCGAGTACCACCTGGAACGCCCGATCCGCAGCGTGCTCGACATCGGTTGCGGCGAAGGCGCATGGCGCGCACCGCTGCTGAAGCTGCGGCCGAAGCTGCAGTACCTGGGTTTCGACAGCAGCGAATACGCGGTCAGCCGCTATGGCGCGCGCCGCAACCTGCACTTCGCCCGCTTCGGCGACTTCCAGCATCTGCGCCCGTGCCCGCCGGTCGACCTGCTGGTCTGCAGCGACGTGATGCATTACCTGGACACGCGCGAACTCGATCGCGGCCTGCCCGCCCTGGCCGAGCTGTGCGGAGGCGTCGCCTTCCTGGAAACCTTCACCCGCGAAGACGAAACCGACGGCGACAACCACGACTTCAAGCAGCGGCCGGCACGCTTCTATCGTCAGCGCCTGCAGGCATTGGGGCTGACCGCGCTGGGTTCGCACCTGTGGCTGGCACCGTCCCTGGCCGAACGCCTGGTCGCCCTCGAACGCCCCGCCTGAGTTCCCGCCAAAGCCCGATTCAGTTTCAGGTTCCGCCGATCCACTATGCTGCGACGCAGCAAACCGCCAACCACACCGGATTCGACGAATGCTCTATCAGATGCACGAGCTTGGGCGCGCCTGGATGGCCCCGATGACCTATTGGGCCGAAGCCAGCGCCAAGATGTTCGGCGCCCATGGCGGGTGGTTGTCGTCTTTGCCCGGCGCGGCGCAGGCGGCCGCCGGCTACGAACTGATGTACCGGATCGGCAAGGATTACGAGAAGCCCGAGTTCGGCATCCACTCGATCGACATCGACGGCGCGGCCTACCCGGTGGTCGAGCGCGAGATGCTGCGCAAGCCGTTCTGCCGGCTGCTGCGCTTCAAGCGCTACGCCGATGACGCCGGCAACCTGCGCGACCTCAAGGACGACCCGCCGGTGCTGGTCGTCGCACCGCTGTCGGGCCACCACGCCACGCTGCTGCGCGATACCGTGCGCACGCTGCTGCGCGACCACAAGGTCTACATCACCGACTGGGTCGACGCGCGCATGGTGCCGACCGGCGACGGCGAGTTCTCGCTTGACGACTACGTCGCCTACATCGAGGAATTCATCCGCCACATCGGCGCGAAGTCGCTGCATGTCATCAGCGTCTGCCAGCCGACCGTGCCGGTGCTGGCCGCGGTCTCGCTGATGGCCGCCCGCGGCGAGGACACGCCGCGTTCGCTGGTGATGATGGGTGGCCCGATCGATACCCGCCAGAACCCGACCAAGGTCAACGACCTCGCCACCGACAAGCCGTTGTCGTGGTTCGAGAACAACCTGATCCACCACGTGCCGGTGAATTACCCCGGGCACGGCCGCCGCGTCTACCCGGGCTTCCTGCAGCACGCCGGCTTCGTGGCGATGAATCCCGAGCGCCATTTCACCTCGCACTGGGACTACTACCAGGACCTGGTCAAGGGCGATCTCGACGATGCCGCCGCGCATCGCCGCTTCTATGACGAATACAACGCCGTGCTCGACATGCCCGCCGAGTACTACCTGCAGACGGTGCGGATCGTGTTCCAGGAGCACCTGCTGCCGCGCGGCCTGTGGGACGTGCGCGGCGAGCGCGTCGATCCTTCGCGCATCCACGGCACCGCCCTGCTGACCATCGAAGGCGAGCTCGACGACATCTCCGGCCAGGGCCAGACCCGCGCTGCGCACACGTTGTGCACCGGCGTCGCCGAAGCCGACCGCGAGCACCTGACCGTCAAGGGCGCCGGCCACTACGGCATCTTCAGCGGCCGTCGCTGGCGCACCGAGGTCTACCCGCAGGTGCGTGATTTCATCGCGCGCCATGCCATTGCGACGGAAGCAGCTACGGATGCACCGACGACGGATGCACCGGCGACGGACGCACCGGCGAGCACCTCAAGCCCTTGATTAGCCGCGGCCCCGCCCAGATCACGAAGGTATCCCCGCTGAGCAAAGGAACCTTCGATGGACTGTCCCGTGTGCCGCGACGTGAAACTGGCGATGACCGATCGCCAGGGCATCGAGATCGACTACTGCCCGCAATGCCGCGGCGTCTGGCTTGACCGCGGCGAACTCGACAAGCTGATCGAGCGCGCGACCACCGACAGCGTCCGTCATCCGCCGCAGCGCCCCCAGCACGGACCGCCGCCGTCGCCATACCAGTCGCGCGACTCGCATGGCGGCTACCCCGAACACCGGCACAAGAAGAAGAAGAACCTGCTAGGCGAACTCTTCGACTTCTGAACGCCAAGCAGCTCCGTAGCCCGGGTAAGCGCAGCGCACCCGGGGAACCCCAGATGAGCCCGCCCCCTCCGGACCAAGTCCGGAGCAACCGGGCCACGCCTCAGTTGTACTGCGCCGTCTTCACCAGCATGTGCTTGGCGAGCAACCCATGCAGCTGGCCGAACAGGCGCACCAGGTGCATCGTCGCGAACAGCAGCAGCACACCTGCCAGCATCGCCAGCGGCCACAGCCACGGCTCGGCCGCGCCAAACACCACCACATCATCCACGTAGAGATGCGAGCCGAAGCCGAGCATCAGCGCGATCGGCGCGGCCATCATCGACAGCGACACCGTCAGCCCGACCACGGTCACCGTGAAGTAGAGGATGCCCAGCGGCAGCATCATCAGGAAGTACAGCTGCGTGGCCCAGGTGCGCGGATCGATGAAGAGGTCCTTGATGCGCTCCAGCAACGGCTGTCCACGGGTGCCGTAGAGCGGCCGGCGCGGCATGCGCTCGCCCAGCATCGTCTCGACGATGCGACCTTCGACCAGCGACAGCATCTTCACCGAGCCGAAGTACAGGATCACGAACGGGATGCCGATGATCAGCACGCCCAGCCCGGCCGACAGCGAGATGCCGGTGACCACCCAGGTGAAATAGAAGATGCCGGTCGCCAGCGCCAGCAACATGTAGAACAGCGCGCCGTAGGTGCGTGGCTCGGCGATCACGCCGAAGAACTGACCGAGCGCCGACTTGCGCGGCGGCGGTGCCGGCGGCCGCAGCGCCGTCTGCACCTTGACCTCGGTGTCGCGGTAGATGTCGGCGACCTCGTCCGGTGCGCCGTAGCTGCCGGCGACGGCAACAATCACCTCGGCCTCGGACCTGCCGGGATTTTCGGCCAGTTCCGAGCGCAGGTATTCCTCGGCGTCGTACAGCGCATCCTGCACCAGCGCCGGATCGGCTCCGGCCAGGGAGCGACGCAGGTGTTCCAGGTACCCGGGGATCGTGGTCGGCAGGCCGGCGTTGCTGGAGTTGAACGCGTTCATTTGTCAGGTCCTTCAAGGACGGTATCGACGGAATCACGGGTGGCGCGCCAGGCGTTGATCCATTCCTGCAGGACCGCACGCCCGGCATCGGTGATCTGGTAGTAGCGACGCGGCGGGCCCGACATGGACGGCTCGACATGACTGTCGAGCAGGCCGGAGGCGCCAAGGTTGCGCAACACCGGGTACAGCGCGCTCTGCTTGCCGCTGAGCACGCCCTCGCCGGTACGTTCCAGGCGCTTGGCGATCTGGTAGCCGTACATCGGCTCGCTGGCCGACGCCAGCACCGCCAGCAGGACCAGCGACACCGTGCCGGCACTGAGCTCCTTCTGGAATTTGCGCAGCTGGTTGTCGAGGTCGGTCATGGCAGGTCGCCTTGTGGGGGCGCTGGAAAGGCGCCCCGCTATGCTGATGGCAACACTACTATCAAGTTCTATATACAGAACCTGCCATTAGTCATGAACCCGTTGATGGCCTTGCCGCCCCCTCGACCACGTCCCTGTTATCAAGGCCTTGCGCCGTATTGAAGGCGGCCAGGAGAGGATCGCGATGCCACGGGGTGACAAGTCCGCCTACACCGAGAGGCAGAAGCGCCAGGCCGAACACATCCAGGACAGCGAACGCGAACAGGGCCGGTCCGAAGAGGACGCCGAGCGCATCGCCTGGGCGACCGTCAACAAGCGCGACGGCGGCGGCAAGCTGTCCGGCTCGGGCCGCAAGGGTGCGAAGAAGGCGACAAAGAAAGCAGCAAAGAAGGCCACCAGCAAAGTGGCGAAGAAGGCTACGAAAAAAGTTACGAAAAAGGCTGCAAGGAAGACCGCGAAAAAAACCGTGCGCAAGACACCCGCGCGCAAGACCGTACGCAAGCGGACGTCCAGCCGGCGCACCGGGTCCAACGGCGCGTCATCCTGACCGGCCGCGGCAACGTCCGGCAATCGTTCTGACCACCGGCATTCCGGCGCAGCCGAAAGGGCTGGTCGCGGCGCAGGGGCTGGGCCAGAATCTGCCTGTTCATCTCAGGGGGTAAGTCGTGTCGAAGTCATGCCTGTCGCAACCGCGCCTGTCCAGGGCACGCAATTGGTCGTTCGCCCTGCTCTCCTCGGCGCTGCTGCTGTCGGTCTCCGCGGCGGGTGCCGCCGAACCCGAACCGGCCGCCGCCGCGCCCAAGCCCCGCTCGATGCAGGACATCCTCGATGCATCCGCGCCGTCGGACTGGCGCGTGCCCGATCCGAAGAACACGCTGTACATGGATCTCGACAGCGGCCGGGTCGTGATCGAACTGGCGCCGGCCTTTGCCCCCGCGCACGTCGGCAACATCCGCGCGCTGGCCAAGAACGGCTACTGGAACGGCATGAGCATCAACCGTTCGCAGGACAACTTCGTCGTGCAGTGGGGTGACCCGGCCGAGGAAGACAAGGACCGCAAGCCGATGGGTCGCGGCACCAAGGCGCAGTTGCCGGCGGAGTTCGCACGCAAGTCCGATGGCCTGCCCTTCGACCGGCTGCCCGATGCCGATGGCTGGGCGCCGCAGGTCGGATTTTCCAACGGCTTCCCGGCCGGTCGCGATCCGGCCACCAATACCGCCTGGATGGCGCACTGCTATGGCGCCGTCGGTGCCGGCCGCGATGTCGCCGCCGATTCGAGCAACGCGACCGAGCTGTATGTCGTCACCGGCCAGTCGCCGCGCCAGCTCGATCGCAACATCACCCTCGTCGGCCGCGTGATCAAGGGCATCGAGCTGCTGTCGGTGCTGCCGCGCGGTACCGGTCCGCTGGGCTTCTACGAGCAGCCTTCGCAGCGCACGCCGATCCGCTCGGTGCGCCTGGCGGCCGATGTGCCGAAGAAGGACCGCGTCGCGATCGAGGTACTGCGTACCGACACGCCGCTGTTCACCGACCTGGTCGAGTCGCGGCGCAACCGTCGCGACGAGTGGTACAAGCACATGGCCGGTCACATCGACCTGTGCAACGTGCCGCTGCCGACGCGGGCACCGCCGCCGAAGCCGGTGAAGGCGGCGCCGGCAGCAAAGTCGAAGGCGAAGCCGAAGACCAAGCGCTGATCCGATAGTCAGGCTACAGGCGCATCCGGGGGGCGGGCTATCCCGGGTGCGCTTTGCTTACCCGGGCTACGGGGCTACGGTTTTGTTCGCAGCTGCCTGCCGTCACTGAAGAACTCGTCGATCAATACGCCTACGCGGCGGAAACTCCCTGCGTCGCGCTGCAGCCGGGCGCACCATCACGCCGTCTTATCCCGCCGCTCAATAGCCTCCTAATGCCCCTTCCGGAAGGCCCGTGCCATGCCCTTGATGCGTCTTCGAGTGACCGGCAGCGACGACAGTGTCCGCGCCATCAGCAACCTCCTCACCAGCCTGGATGGCATCGAGCACATCGAGGAGGTCGACGACCTGATGTCGCACCTGGACGACGACGATTCGAGTTCCGCCGGCCTCATCGATGACCAGGGCCCTGGGCAACACGCGCTGGAGATCGAGGCGCCCAACCTGGCGACGGCCGCGCGCGTGCGCGATGCCGTCGAAGCGCTCGCCTTCGACCTGGACGTGCTGGTGGAGTTCGACACCGAGGAGGACTAGCCTCCCTGCACTACTGCCAGCGCGCGTCCGTCAGGGCAGCGCCTTGAGGGTGGCGGCCACGCCGGGCAGCAGCGCCTTCACGCGCTTGTCCCCGGACAGGTCGGCCTCGACATAGACCGCCTCCAGGAACGCATTCAGATCGTGCCGACGTGCCAGCCACGCGCTGTCGCGCCATGCCAGCGCCGGCTCGCCGATTCGCGGCACGAACGCCTTGAACCAGGCCGACCACGCCGCCTCGTCGCGGATACCGCGCTGCGCCGCATACAACACCGGCGCCGCCATCCGCTGGGGCTCGCCGAACACGTACGCATTCGCGCTGGCGGGAACCACCTGCACCGCCACCGCATCGACGATGCGGTTCAACTGCGGCCCGTCCAGGGCCGGATTCAGGCTCAGCTGCCCGAGCCAGTCGGCGCCGTGTGCAATGCCGTGGCGCCAGCCGACATCGGCCTCGAAGCCGCGGTAGTCACGCACCGACTCGAAGTACGCCGCCGCCCGCACCACCATCGTCGCCCGCTCCGCCGGCGTCATCCATGGCGTGGTGCGATCGGTGCGCGCGACCTCGGCCAGCACCAGCGCCGCGAACGGCCAGCGCACACCGTCGGGATCGGGCTCGGCAAGCATCGCGTACAGGCGTTCGCGCATCGGCCGCAGCGTCTCCGGCGCCAGTTCACCCTTGCGCATCCACGCCGACAGTCCCTCGTAGGCAATGCCGTCGCGCAGCTGCGGATCGGTTTCGCCCAGGCACTCCAGCAGGCCCATGGCCAGCGTGGCGCGCTCACCGGCATCGGCAACCGCGAACTGCGACTGCTTCAGCGCGTCGAGTTTCTCCACGGTCCAGTCGCCCGGCGGGCACGCTGCAGCGAACACCGGCGTGGCCATGCACAGCGCCAGCAGCAACACGATTGCCCTACCTGGACGCTTGTCGGAACCACGCATCGTCGACTCCCCGGATTGCTTCGGGCGCGACTATGCCACGCTTTTCAGGCGCACCGAAGCCTGACCGGCAGCAAGTCGCGCACACGCCAACAGGCCTATGATCTGCGCAGGCGGCACAGGCCGACGAATTCGACGCACGCAACCACGCCATGTCCGACAACAAGCCCATCGACCCTTACGACAAGCCCGCCGGTGGCTGGGACGCACTGAAGAGCTCCTGGCACGCCTTGCGCGAGCAGCAAGTGCTGGTCAAGGGCGCCAATACCCTGCTGCGCGCCAACCAGCCGCGCGGCTTCGACTGCCCGGGTTGCGCCTGGCCGGACCGCAACGTGCATTCGACGTTCGAGTTCTGCGAGAACGGGGTCAAGGCGGTTGCCAACGAGGCGACGTCGAAGCGGGTGACGCGCGAGTTCTTCGCCGACAACAGCGTCAGCGAGCTGGCGCAGTGGGAGGACCGCCTGCTCGAAGCGCAGGGCCGCCTGACCCAACCGATGGCCTACGACGCGAGCAGCGACCACTACCGCCCGATCGGCTGGGACGATGCGTTCGCGATGGTCGCCGATTCGCTCAACGCCCTGCCCTCTCCCGACGAAGCCATCTTCTACACCTCCGGCCGCACATCCAACGAGGCCGCGTTCCTCTACCAGCTGTTCGTGCGCGAGTACGGCACCAACAACCTGCCCGACTGCTCGAACATGTGCCACGAGGCCTCGGGCGTGGCGCTGACCGAACAGCTCGGCAGCGGCAAGGGCTCGGTCACGCTCGAGGACTTCGAGCAGAGCGACGCGATCTTCATCTTCGGCCAGAACCCCGGCACCAACCATCCGCGCATGCTCGGCGAGCTGCGCACGGCCGCGCGCCGCGGCTGCCGCATCGTCGTGTTCAACCCGCTGCGCGAGCGCGGGCTGGAACGATTCGCCAACCCGCAGTCGCCGTCCGACATGCTCGGCGGCAGCGGCACGCGCATCGCCTCGGAGTACTACCAGCCGCGCATCGGCGGTGACCTCGCGGTGGCGACGGCACTGGCCAAGGTCGTGGTCGAGCGTGGCGCAGTCGATGCCGACTTCATCGCCGCGCACACCAGCGGCTTCGAGCACTTCGCAGCATCGTTGCGCGCAACCGGCTGGGACGCGCTGGAACGCGAGTCGGGGCTGACCCGCGGCGAGCTCGAACACGCCGCGCAGACCTACATCGACAGCCCGGCGACGATCCTGTGCTGGGGCATGGGCATCACCCAGCATGCGCGCAGCGTCGCCACGATCCAGATGCTGGCCAACCTGCTGCTGTTGCGCGGCAACATCGGCCGGCCGGGTGCGGGGCCGTGCCCGGTGCGCGGCCATTCCAACGTGCAGGGCGACCGCACGATGGGCATCTACGAGCAGCCCTCGCCGGCATTCCTCGACCGCCTCGGCGCCGAGTTCGATTTCCAGCCGCCACGCGCGCACGGCCACGACACCATCGCCGCGATCGAAGCGATGCACGACGGCCGCGCCAGCGTGTTCTTCGCGATGGGCGGCAACTTCGCCGCGGCCACGCCCGACAGCGCACGCGTGATCGAGGCGCTGCGCCGCTGCCAGCTCACCGTGCACGTCAGCACCAAACTCAACCGCTCGCACCTGGTGCACGGGCGCCAGGCACTGATCCTGCCGTGCCTGGGGCGCACCGAGATCGACCTGCAGGCGTCCGGCCCGCAGGCGGTGACGGTGGAAGACTCGATGAGCATGGTGCACCTGTCGTCGGGCATGAACCCGCCCGCGTCCGACCAGCTGCTGTCGGAACCGGCAATCGTCGCGCGCCTGGCCGCCGCCACGCTGCCGCGAAGCCGTACGCCCTGGCTGTGGCTGGTGGAAGACTACGACCGCATCCGCGATCGCATCGCCCGCGTCATCGACGGCTTCGCCGATTTCAACTCGCGCGTGCGCGCGTCGGGTGGATTCCACCTGCACCATCCGGGGCGCGAGCGGGTGTTCCCGACCGCCAGCGGCAAGGCGACGTTCCATGCACATCCGTTGTTGCACACCGTCGATGACAAGGGCGGTGGCGCCGATGGCAAGCTGTTCACCCTCATGACGGTCCGCTCGCACGACCAGTACAACACCACCGTCTATGGCCTGGACGATCGCTATCGCGGCGTGCACGGCCTGCGCCGGGCGTGCTTCATCAACGCCGCCGACCTGCGCCGCCTGGGCTTCTACGACGGCGACCTGGTCGACATCACCTCGGTGTGGTCCGACGGCGAGCGCACGGTGACCGGCTTCCGCCTGGTCGAGTACGACATCCCCGAAGGCTGCCTGGCCAGTTACTTCCCGGAGACCAATGCACTGGTTCCGCTCGACCACCATGCCGAACGCGCACGCACGCCGGCATCGAAGTCGATCCCGGTGCGGCTGGGCCGGAGTGCGATGGCATGAGCGAGGATTCCGCGCTGGCGCTATTGCAGCTGCTCGCCCGGGAAGACGGGCAATCGATCCACCGCGTCGCCAAGCGGCTGGGGCTGGGTCTGAGCGAACTGCAGCGGCTGTTGTCGGCACTGGGCAGCGACCCGCGCTTCGACGGCCTGGACCTGGTCGAGCAGCGCGAGGACGGCGATCGCACCGTGTTGTGGCTAACTTCGCGCGGACGGCAGCTGTGCGGGACCGTGTGAGCGGCCCGCTGAGCGATGTGCAGGCGCTGCGCCTGCACGGCGACGCGCGCACGCAGCACGACGACCGCGTCATCGTCGAGGCGCCGGTGGCGTTGCTCTACAACGGCGAGCCGTTCGTGGTGATGATGGCCACGCCGGAATCGCTGCCGGACTTCGCCCTCGGCTTTGCCCTGAGCGAAGGCATCGTCGCCAGCGCCGCAGAGTTCCGCCTGGTCGATGTCGTGCGCCATGACGAAGGCGTCGCCCTGCACGCGGCGATTCCGCAAGCGCGCTTCGATGCACTGCAGGACCGGCGGCGCGGTCTCGAAGGTCGCAGCGGCTGCGGGCTGTGCGGGGTCGAATCGCTGCAGGCGGCACTGCGTCCGGTGCCGCGCGTGACCGCGCCGACGCCCGTCAGTGCGGCGACGATCCATGCCGCGCTGGCCGCACTCGCCGAGCAGCAACCGCTCAACCTGCTCAGCGGTGGCGTGCATGCCGCAGGTTTCGCCCATGGCGACGGCCTGCTGGTGCGCGAGGACGTCGGCCGCCACAACGCGCTCGACAAGCTGGTCGGTGCCATGGCGGCGCAGGAGCCGCCGCTGCGTGCGCGGGACGGCTTCCTGGTCATCACTTCGCGCGCGTCGTACGAGATCGTGCACAAGGCCGCGACCGCAGGCATCGCCCTCGTGGTCGCGATCTCGGCCCCGACCGACCTGGCCATCCGCACCGCCGATGCCGCCGGCATCACCCTGGCGGCCTTCGCCCGCGGCGGGCAGCTCAACGTCTACACCCACTCCGAGGGCATCGCCGCCGGCGCCTGAGCCCCCGTCGGGGCGCTTGCGACAGATTCGGCAAGGCGAGCGGCGGCCCGACTCAACCAACGACCCATGCGGGCCCCGCGCCGCTGGCGATATCCTGTGGAGATCGCGGCCTGCCGCCTGTCCCGAGACCTGCCATGCGTTCGTTGCGCCCCACCCTCCTCGCCGTCGCCGTGCTCAGCGCGACCCTGGCCGCCTGCCAGCCGCAGACCCCGCCGGCGCCGGCCGACACCGCCGCCACGGCGCCTGCCGCACCGGCCTCCGATGCCGCCACCGACGCCCGCTTCGCCGAGCTCTCGCAGCGCTGGCTCAACGGCTGGCTGCAGCTCAATCCGATCTCCGCCACCCAGATCGGCAAGCACGACTACGACAGCGAGGTCGATGACCTGAGCGCCACCGGCCGGCAGAAGCTGGTCGACTTCAGCAAGAAGCTGCTGACCGAGCTCGACGCGATCGACACGGCCAAGCTCTCGCGCGAGAACCAGATCGACGCGGCGATCCTGCGCAACCAGCTGCGCGGCGACGTCTGGGCAGTGGAAACGCTGCAGGGCTGGGCCTGGGATCCGCAGGTGTACAGCGGCCTGGCCGGTGGCGCGATCTACAACTTGATGGCGCGCGACTTCGCGCCCATGCCGCAGCGCTTGAAGTCGGCCACTGCGCGCATGCAGAAGATCCCCGGCATCTTCGCGCAGATGCGCGAGAACCTGGACCCGGCACGCGTGCCTTCGATCCATGCCGAGACCGTCGCCAAGCAGAACGCAGGTGTGCTCAGCCTGATCGATACCTTCATCACACCGAACGCCGACCAGCTCAAGGGCGAGGAGCGCAAGCAGCTCGACGCTGCCGTCGCCGGCCTGCGCAAGGCCGTCGCCGAGCAGCAGACCTGGCTCGACAAGACCCTGGTGCCCAATGCCAAGGGCGATTTCCGCATCGGCCAGACCCTGTACGACGAGAAGCTGCAGTTCTCGCTGAACTCCTCGCTGTCGCGCGCGGAGATCAAGCAGCGCGCCGAGTCCGAGCTCAAGCGCGTGCGCGGCGAGATGTACGCCATCGCCCAGTCCGTGCTCAAGGACAAGCCCAACGCACCGCAGATGCCGGAAAACCCGAACGCCGACCAGCAGCAGAAGGCGATCGAGGCCGCACTCGAACTGGCCTATGCCGACAAGCCGGCGCGCAACGAAGTGGTCGACTTCGCCAAGAAGACGCTGGCCGACGCCACCGACTTCACCCGCAAGCATGATCTGGTCACCGTGCCCAACGACCCGGTCAAGATCATCCTGATGCCGGAGTTCCAGCGCGGCGTCGCGGTGGCCTATTGCGATTCGCCCGGTCCGCTCGACAAGGGCCTGGACACCTACTACGCGATCTCGCCGATTCCGGACGACTGGGACGCCAAGCAGGCCGACTCGTTCCTGCGCGAATACAACAGCCGCATGATCCACCTGCTGTCGATCCACGAAGCGATGCCGGGCCACTACCTGGAAGGCGCGCATTCGGCCAAGTCGCATTCGACCCTGCGTTCGGTGCTCCGCTCGGGCCTGTTCGCCGAAGGCTGGGCGGTCTACACCGAGGACATGATGGCCGACGCCGGCTACCTCGATAACGACCCGCTGTTCCGCCTGGTGCAGCTGAAGTTCTACCTGCGCACGATTGCCAACGCGATCCTCGACCAGGGCGTTCACGTGGACAACTGGAGCCGCGAGCAGGCGATGGAACTGATGACCAGGCAGGCCTTCCAGCAGGAGCGTGAAGCGTCCGGCAAGTGGGTGCGCGCACAGCTGACGTCGGCGCAGCTGCCGACCTACTTCGTCGGCGCACAGGAGCACTTCGACATGCGCAAAGCGGTGGAAGCCAAGCTCGGCGACAAGTTCAACGCCAAGGCCTATCACGACCAGGTGCTGTCGTACGGCGCGCCGCCGGTGCGGTTCGTCCGAGAAATGATGCTGGACGAACCAATCAAGTGACGTTCTGACCCACGCGCTCCGCGCGTGGCCTTGTCAGAACGTCATCCCCGCGAAGGCGGGGATCCAGGCGCGCGAAGCGCGTCAGCCCTCACCCCAACCCCTCTCCCGCACGCGGGAGAGGGGCTTTCGAACCCCGACCCTGCCCAAGCGCTATCCTCCCGTCTCCCACGCGAGGAACCCGCCATGTCCCCCGGCAGCACGGTCGCCTGAGCGATGGACGAATCCGGCAACGCCCCGAAACCGGTCGACGGCATCCGCGTCGGTGTCGGCGGCTGGACCTACGTGCCCTGGCGCAACAACTTCTATCCGAAAGGCCTGGTCCAGCGCCGCGAGCTCGAGTACGCCAGCCGCCATCTCAGTGCGATCGAGGTCAACGGCACCTACTACGGCTCGCAGAAACCGGCGACCTACGCCAAATGGGCATCGGAGACGCCGGATGGCTTCCTGTTCTCGGCCAAGGCACCGATGCGGATCATGCAGTCGCGGACGCTGGCGAAGACCGGTCCGCAGATCGAGGACTTCGTCGGCGGCATCGCCTCGCTCGGCGACCGGCTCGGCCCGATCGTCTGGCAATTCGACCAGGGACCGCCGCTGCAGCACGAGACGTTCGCGCAGTTCCTGGCACTGCTGCCCACGCAAGCCGAAGGCCGGCGACTGCGCCACGTGATCGACGTGCGCGACCACGCCTTCGTCGACCGCGACTACGTGGCGCTGCTGCGCGAACACAACATGGCCGGCGTCTTCACCGATTCGTCCGAGCATCCGTCCTTCGCCGACATCACGGCGGACTTCGTCTACGCGCGCCTGATGCAGACGCGCAGCGGGATCGCCGATGGCTATCCCGACGACGAACTCGACGGCTGGGCGGCACGTGCTCGCGAATGGTCACAAGGCGGGCAGCCGGCCGATCTTCCGTATCTTGCGGCGCAACATGCCGACGAAAGGAAGCGTGACGTGTTCGTCTATTTCATCAGCGCCGCCAAGGAGCGCAACCCGGCAGCGGCGATGGCGCTGCTGCGGCGCCTGGGGGCCTGACAAACTCTGCCCGGCGCGTCCGGCACTCGCTCCATGCCCATCGGCACTGTCACGCGCACCGCATCGACCGTATCAACGGCACAATCCCCGTTCCACCCGCAGGACGAGATCACGCCATGGCCAACCGTCGCGAGTTCATCTCCACCGCCACCCTGACCGCCGCCGGCATCGCCCTGGCGCCGCTGGTGGCCTGCAGCCAGGAACCGGCCCCCAGCGCCGCCGCGTCGTCGCCTGCACCCGCCAAGCCTTTCAAGGGCCCGCTGCTGACTCGGGCGGTTCCCGCCACCGGAGAGAAGATCCCGGTGATCGGCATGGGCACCTCGGGCAGCTTCGAAACCGGTACCGATGCCGCCGCCCGTGCGCCGCTGCGTGAAGTGCTCGACACCTTCGTCGGCGCCGGCGGATCGCTGATCGACACCGCACCGACCTACTCCACCGCCGAGGACGTCCTCGGCGACCTGATCGCCGACGCCAAGGTGCGGCAGAAACTGTTCATTGCCACCAAGCTGTCGGGCGTGAGCGGCCGCGAGGAAGGCCTGGCCCAGTTCAACGATTCGCTGCGGCGGCTCAAGACCGACAAGGTCGAGCTGCTGCAGGTCCACAACCTGCGCGACACCGCCGCGCAGATCGCGCTCGCGCGCGAACTGAAGAAACAGGGCAAGACCCGCTACGTCGGCCTCACCCATTACCGCGAAGATGGCCAGGCCCAGCTCGCCGACGAGATGCGCCAGCACAAGCCGGACTGGGTGCAGATCAACTATTCGCCGGTGTCGCGCGGCGCCGAGAAGACGATATTTCCGCTGGCGCAGGAACTGGGCATCGCGGTGATGATCAACCGCGCCTTCGAGGATGGTCGCCTGATCTCGCAGATGCGCGACAAGCCGTTGCCGCCGTGGGCGGCCGAAGTCGGCGCCGATTCCTGGGCGCAGCTGATCCTGAAATACGTGCTCAGCCAGCCGGCGGTGACGGTGGTGATCCCCGCCACGTCCAAGGCCCGGCACCAGCTCGACAACCTCAAGGCGGGCACGGGCCAACTGCTCGATGCAAAACAGCGCGACGCGCTCGTCGCGGCGCTGGCCTGACCGGTGCCCATGGCGAACTGGTCGCACGGGATCGCGTCCCTCTTCGGCGTGACCGAAGAGGAGGCGCCGCCGGTACTGGCCGGTGCCCTCGTCTTCTTCCTGCTGTTCGCCGGCTATTTCATGCTGCGGCCGGTGCGCGAGACGATGGGCGTCGCCGGCGGCGTCGACAACCTGCAGTGGCTGTTCACCGGCACCTTCGTCGCCACGCTGGCGGTGATGCCGCTGTTCGGCTGGATCGCGGCGAAAGTGAAGCGGCGCCACATCCTGCCGTGGACCTTCGGCTTCTTCGCCGCCAACCTGGCGCTGTTCGCGGTGTGCTTCCAGCTCGATCCGGAGAACCTGTGGATCGCGCGCACCTTCTACATCTGGATCTCGGTGTTCAACCTGATCGCAGTGTCGGTGGTGTGGAGCGTGTGCGTGGACCTGTTCCCGACCTCGCAGGCCAAGCGCATCTTCGCGCTGATGGCCTCCGGCGCGAGCCTGGGTGGCCTGGTCGGGCCGTTGCTCGGCATCGCGCTGGTGGAGCTGATCGGCCACGCCGGATTGTTGTGGCTGGCGGCGACATTGCTGGTAGCCGCGATCTTCGCTGCCCGTCGCCTGCAGCGCTGGCGCGATGCGCATCCGGTGCGTGAAGAACTCACCGCCGGCGCACGCGCGCGACCGCTCGGCGGAAGCCCGCTTTCCGGCATCACCACGGTGATGCGCTCGCCTTACCTGCTCGGCATCTCCGCGTTCGTGCTGCTGCTGGCGAGTGTCAGCACTTTCCTCTACTTCGAACAGGCGCGCCTGGTCGAGCTGCGCTTCCCCGATCGCGCCGACCAGACCCAGGTCTTCGGCATGATCGACGTGATCGTGCAGAGCCTGACGATCGCCTCACAGTTGTTCCTCACCGGCCGCCTCGTGCAACGGCTGGGGCTGGGCGTGCTGCTGGTGGCGGTGCCGATGGTGACCGTGCTCGGTTTCCTGTGGCTGGCGCTGGCACCGACCTTCGCCGTGCTGGCGGTGGTGATGGTGGTGCGCCGCTTCGGCGAGTACGCGTTCGTGCGGCCGGGCCGAGAAATGCTGTTCACCGTCGTCCCGACCGAGGCCAAGTACAAGGCCAAGAGCTTCATCGACTCGGTGGTCTACCGCGGCGCGGATGCCGTCAGCGGCTGGGCCAAGACCTTCGTCGACATGCTGGCGCAGCAACCGGCGATCGCCGCGCTGGTCGGCGCGGCAATCGCACTGGCCTGGGCGGTGACGGGTGCGGGGCTGGCAAGGGCGCAGGCGCGGATTGCGGAGCAGCCGGAAAGCACGCCTCCGGGCTAGGTACAAAGGCGATGCGAATCGCGGAACAAGCCAGGCTCGGGATCGGGCGCAACCTGCTGGAATCCATTCAGCGCGTCGTAGTGGTCAACGTCGCGACATTCGTTCTTCGACTGGGCGGTCGTGATCAACCCGGCACGCCTCATTGAACCTGCGGCAAAGCCCTCTTCTCCATCACCCGGAACAGGACGAAGAGCAGCGCGACGACCACCAGGTAGTAAATGACAAACTCCGTGGCGTATTCCGGCCAATGCTTCAATTTGTAGCCCAGTTGGAAATGCCAGCCTCTATCGTTGCTCGCCCATAGCCAGTTCGGATACGGCGCCACGGCGATGAGAACACCGGTGACAAGCGCACTGGGCCACCGCCACCTGCGCGAACGATATACCAGCAGGAGCGATATCAGAATTGAGGTCAACGCGACCCAGAAATTGATCGGCGTCCACGTCATGGCCTGCAACCATGAAGGAAGCAGAAGAAGCGCGATGATCAATCCGCCAACGACAATTCTTCGCATGAACTATCTTGCCTTGTCGATGTTCTGTTGATTCTGCTCGAGCCACGCGTCATTGATTGCCACATCCGATACCACCGGTATTGCCTGTTTCAGGGCCAAACCCTCGCCTGCACTCACGAGCTCATTGCCAACCACCCCGCGAATTACGTACCCCGGGGATAGTGTGTGCGAGTCCATGGTGACATTGATAACCCACGCATTGCCACTCTGATCGGTCGCCGAGTAACTCAGCACATCGTTGTTCGCAAACGATGCGGCGACGCCCCGAGCACCTGAGGATGGCGTCGCGTCATTGGGCGTTCCGGTGGGCGAGGCGGGGCGGTCGCTGTTGTTGGGCGTGGGGTCATTGACTACGGATGCACGCACACTGTCCGGAGACTTGCCGCCGATGTCGGTGGGTCGGCGGTAGGAATGGTGGGTGATCGGGTTGTTCTCCTGGCTCATTTTGGCAGGCCACCCGGCTGGCGTCGGGAACGAAACAGTGGGTAGCCCCTTTCCATGCTCCCCTTTGATCGTGCACGTCGTTCTGCCATTGGCAGAGACACAATCTCTGCCGTCCGGGTCCTTGAACCGGTAAGGGTTGTTGTTTGCATACCAGTACCGATTGAAATTGTCGCCGATGGGCCGCACTGCAACCGGGTCAACACTCATGAAACGCCCAACGACCGGGTCGAAGTACCGCTGCTGCATGTAATTGAGGCCGGTAGACGCATCAAGTACATGCCCTGCGAAACCAGGTCCATCCTTCGTTGGCCCACCGACGACCCGGCCGAAGGGTTCGTAGACGGCGCGCTCTATCACCGTCCCGTTTGAGTCCGTCACGGCGACCGGCGAACCAAGCGCATCGGTATGGATGTACTCGACCGTGGTGATCTGCTGTGCAAACGCACCCGATGCCAGGCCCGATGCCAACAGACCGGGAAGTACCGCGACGTGCACCTTGCGCATACGCATCATGAGCATCCTGTTCATAGCGTCTTCGGCCCCTTCCACGCGGAGCAGCCGGCTGCGTTGCAGGCACGCACCCAGAAGCTGCGGGTCTGCTTGATCCAGTCGGTGTAGGAGTTGTACGGCCCGCTGTACACAGGGGCGCCCGGGCTCGCACCCACCGCCACCTCGTAGTAAGTCGCTCCGGAAACAGAGGGCCACCACAGATTGGTTTCCTTGGCCGGCGGACGCACGGAATTGTCGTACTCCACCGATCCATCAAGCGAGGCGGGCATTGCCGGTATCGGAGGCGGCAGGCTGACAACGACCGTGGCGGTACCGCTCCACGTCGCGCAGCCGGACGCATTGCAGCCGCGGGCACGATAGCCATAGCTGCCATCGCCCTTGCCGCCGATGCCGAGACTGGTCTGGGCGGCATTCAGGATCAGCGTCCAGCCGCCTCCGTTGACCTGCTCTTCCAGTTGGTAGGTGCTTGCGCCGCCCACGCCTGACCAGCTCACGGTGTAGCTTCCGTTGCCGCTGCTGCCAGGAACGCTGATCGATGGCGCTCCAGACGGTGGCAACAGCACGCTCGTGGTGGTCGTGCCCGAATAAGGTCCGCAACCCGCGCCATTGCATCCACGCACGCGATAGGCGTAGCTGCCTGTCCCCCTGCCGCCGATTCCGGCGCTTGTCGCCGAGGAGTCCTGCAGCAGCGTCCAGGCACCGCCATTGGCGCTCTCTTCAAACTGGTACGCGTTGGCGCCGGCAACGCTGGTCCATGTCACCGTGTAGCTGCCACTGCTGCTCGATCCGGGCGAAGAAATCCCCGGGGCGCTCGCAGGTGCGTAGTACACGGCGACCGTGACGGTCGACGACGCCGGACCGCAACCGGCCGGGTTGCATGCTGCGACCCGATACGCGTGGTTTCCTGCTGCCTTGCCGGAGTAGGACCTGGCCAAGCCAGCGCCGTCCTGCACCGTGCTCCAGCCTGCACCGTTCGAGTTCTCTTCCAGGACATACCGGCTGAGTCCGCTGACCGAGGTCCAGCTGACGGTGTAGTTGCCATTGGGTGCCTGGGCCGGGGCCGAGATGGAAGGAGAAACCGAAGGCGGCAGTTCGACTGCCACGTTCGCCTGCCCGCTCCAACCGCTGCACGCGCCGGCGTTGCACGCACGAATCTGGTAGCCGTAGTTGCCTCCCGCCTTTCCGCTGACCCCGTAGCTGGTGGCGGCACTGGAGTACACGCCCTGCCATGCGCCGCCGTTGGTCGACTCCTGCAACTCATATCGAGTGGCACCACTGATCTGGGTCCAGGTGATGCTGTAAGAACCGCTCGGGCTGTACGACGGTGCAGTCAGCACGGGCGCCGCAGGAGCAAGCACGCTCTTGACCTTGGCCACCAGGCTGCCGGCCAGCGTGACGTAGTGAAAGCGCGTGGAGCGTCGCTGGTCATCCTGGTAGCGAAGGACGCCGTCGTTTCCATAGAACGACAGCAGATCGCCGGCATTGCCCAGGATCGGGTCCGTCGCCTGGATCCGCCGCCCATGGCCATCGTACCGATAGGTTTCCTTGCCGACTGCTTCACGCAGGCGATTGCCGAAGTCGAACTTGAACAGCTGGCCGCTCTTGTCCTTGAGATTGCCCTGGTCGTCGTAGTCGAAGCCGTCGACCGTGCCGTCGGTGGGGGTTCGAATGCTGGTGAGCCGGTTCTTCAGGTCATACCAGTAAATGTTGTCGCGCACGCCCGGCAACCGGGACGATTTCAGGTTGTCCAGCGTGTCGTAGGTGAACTGGGCCTGGCCGGTACCGCCGAACGCCAGCGAACTGGTTGAAGTCAACCGGTCGAGGCCGTCATAGCCCATCTGCCGGTCGGTGTTGGCGACGACGCCATCGAGGATCTGCGCGACGTTTCCGTTCTTGTCGTAGCTGTAGACGTTGTTGAGGACCGCACCATCGGTGACCTGCCCCGGCAACTGCCGGTCGTTCTGGGTCATCAGATGGACTACGCCATTGCCGTAGGTGAACTGCTTGACGGCGCCGTTGGGGTAGTAGCGGACATTGGTCGCATAGGTCCCCGCCCTGGTGGGCTGCCCCAATGCATCGGGTGCGTAATCAACGGAGAACAGCTCCGGATAAGTCAACAGGGCCAAGCTGCCGTTGGCATCGTAGCCGTACCCCATGCTCCACTGGTAACGACCCGGCTGCTCCAGCGTCTCGCTGGTCAGCAGGCGCCGCTTGTTGTACTGGTACGTGTTGATTGCCTGCGTCGTGTCGTTCTGTGTGGTGATCGATTGCGGCAGGCCATCCGGCGTGTAGTTCCAGACCTGGTCGCCATTGCCGACACCACCCCCCTGGGGCACAGGAAACACCAGAGTCTTCAAGCGATTGCGCGCATCGTACGTACGGTTCACCACGCTGGCGGAGGCCCAGGCTTCCTGCTGGTTGCAACTCTGCAGGCTTGTCAGGCCACCGAGGCCGGCTGCGGAACGCACGAGGTTCCCGGCTCCGTCGTAACCGAAAATGCTGATTCCCGTTTCAGGCTCGATCGATTTGCACAGCAGCTGGTCGGCCTGGTAGACGTACTGCCGGTCCACCCGCTCGGTGCTGTTGGCGTTGCGACGGGTCAGCGTCATGGGCTTGCCGAATACATCGCGTGCGATATCGGTGAAAGCCCCTTCCGGGTGCTGAATCCAGACCGGCTTGTCGTACACCGGGTTGTCGAACATCTGGAATCCCGAGAGCGTCGAATACTGCCGAGGGCTGGTGACGCGAACCTGCGCGCCCGCCAGATATTCGGTGCGGGTGCTCAGTACGCCCTGCTCGCTATCCTGCGATACCGACGTCACGCGCCCCAGCGCGTCGTACTCCGTCCACGTTCCCGTGCTGGGGCTGCTCGCAGTGTGAGGATAGGAAGCAAACGTCACCCGTCCATCGTGGTCGTACGTGAAGCGCTGGAACCGCTGGGTTCCGGCCGCATCGGCGTAGTCGTACTCCCAGGTCAGTGCCGGACGCCACAGGGCGTCGTAGTACGTCATCTTTCGTGCATTGCCCGTGCTGATCGTCTGCCGCCAGTGACCGGCCGGCAGGCCGTACTCGGGGTCAAGGACGGCCTCGAACACCTGAGTGGTCGGGCTCCAGGCCACCCCATCGCCGGCGGGATACGAAATGCTCGCCAAGCGGCTCATCAGGTCGTAGCTGTAAGTCGTCGCGAAGCCGTTCTCGTCGGTCACCCTGGTGACCTCGCCAAGGTCGTTGACCTCCACCGACAGCAGGGCCCCCGCCGGCGCCTCGGGCGTGGGCGGATACTGGACCGTCTGCGGAATGCCGCGCTTCCAGTTGCTCAGCCGGGTGACGTGGTCGTTGCCATCCTTGACCGTATCGATCGTTCCGTCTGCGTTGTAAGCAAGCGTCTGCTGGAGCTTCCCGAACGAATAGGTCCTGAGGGGCAGCGCGAAACTGGCGTCGTAGTCGGTTTGCGACATGACCATGCCTGCGCAGCTGGCGGGCGCGATGCACGTCGTCGACGCCACCTGGCCCATCACCCAGCGCGTGGGATTGTCGCTGTACGCCACGCGCTCGGACCGCGTGAAACCCAGCGAGCTGGAACGCACGGTATCGATGGCCCGTGCGAATCCATCGAAGGATGTGTTGTTCTGCGAGAACGTCGCTCCGTCCTGGGTGATTGTCGTGCTGGTGATGGGCGTCCAGCGACCGTCGGCTTCGAAATTGTTCCGGTTCTCACCGGTCCATCCGATCATCAGCGGCCACGGAAACGGATTGGCTCCGTTCCACTGGGCGGTCGCGTAGGTGTAGTCGATCGATCGCTTCAGCACGCCGGACGCGGAATACGACTCTTCTCGTACCAGTTTGTTCTCCGTCTGATCGGGACGGTTGCTGAAGTAGCTGCGCACACGCTCCGAACCGGGATCGACGACGTCGGTCCATACCTGCGATGCGCACCCGGAAGCGCAATCTTCCGCGTAGCTTCCGTTGGGTGGTGAGTAGGTGTAGGTCCACTGCTGATCGGGGAGGCCGGGCCCGCTGACGAATTTCGTGGTCAGCGCCAGGCCGGTGTAAAGCTTGGGATTGGCCGCGTACTCGGTTTCCCCGTAGATCGAGAATCCTTCGCAGTGCTTCTGCACGTAAGAACGACCGAATACCTTCTTTTCGAAACTGTAGGTGGCTTTGGCACCGGAAGGTGTGTAGATCGTGGCCTGGCGAATGCCGATCGGCGGGTTCGGGTTCAGCTGGTCACAACCATAGAACGAGTAGCTCGAGAAGAAATCGATACCGAACTCGCCGTCGTACCGCCACTTGGCGCCATCCGGCAGGATGACCTCGGCCAGCCCTTCGGCGTCGTAGGTGTAGTTCCATGTCCTGGCCAGTGCACCGGTGCCGACGGTGATCGACGAAATGCCGCCGGCACCGCCGTGATTCAACGTGACCAGGCGACCGTCGCTGGCGGTGATGGTCGTGAGCTTGCCGGCGTCGTACCCGTACGTCAGCCAGTTGCCGAAGCGGTCCTCCACGCGCGTGACCAGCATCGAAGCGGCACGGCGAAACAGGGTGAAGACCAGCGTGTATCCCTTGGGCGGCATGTCGGGAAACGCCTTCGCCATGCCGTCGTACCCGGTGTAGCTGAGGTAGTTGAACCAGTACTTCGTGCCGTCAGGCGCAATGGCCAGGAAGGCCTCGCCAGGTTCACCGTTCGCCGTCGATGGAAGGCAATCCACTACCCAGTTGTCGCTGGTCCCGATCTTGTATTGCGGATACGGCATTCCTGCCGTGCGCTGCAGGAGTTTGTGGTCGGCGCCGTTGTCGTCGACGAGCTGATAGCCCGCCCACCAGTCGGCGGCGAGGAACTCCACCGAGCGCCCCCCGTAGGTGACGTCGCCAGGCTCGCGGAAGTGCGTGCACCTTGCGTCCTTGTCGGGCGCGTTGACCTGCCAGCCAAGGGGGCTGGTGGGGTCCATCGTGCTGCCGCGATCAAAGGAACTGTCGTTCGCGGTGATCGTCTTGATCCGTGGAATGGCCAGTTCCCAGGCCGACATGTGGTTGCCGGACGAGAACTCGCGGCCAAGGCCGTCCTGGACGCCAGTGGTCCGGATGATCCGGATCGTGGGGCCGTTCCCTGGCACTTCGATGTCGACGTTGCGGAAGCTGGTTGAGCCGTCGCGCAAACTGATCTGATCGCCAAACTCGGTGAAGGGCGTGACCGCCTTGGCTTCACTCAGGGAGTTCTTGTACTGCTGGTCCGGCGACACGGCCGACACCGTGCCGGTCACTGCCAGCGCTGTCAGCAGCAGGACGGTTCGCGATAACGCAACGTTGAGAAGCGGTCTGCGGAGTAGGCTGGAAGAACGACTGCGTCCAAGCGGATAACCACACGTCATACGATCATTCCCTGTCGTGACTACGTGATTTCTGGCGGCATGCAGGGACGGTGCAGTCAGGCAGCTCGAGCCGCTCCGGCGCAAACGCGCACGACAGCCGACAACGGCGTGTCGCCCACTGCGAGCGCCCAACTCGAATCACGTGCCTGGAAATAACGCGGCGTCCGGGAATCCCCATGCGACTGGTACTGCGCCAGTCGCTACAGCCTGAAGTGTCCCCACACTTGGCGTTGCACTGCTCCCCGACAAAATTACTGGGACATTTCAACGGCGACTGTCAACTTGAACTTGCCAAATATTGACGGGCGTCACATGTTTGGAAAGATCGTTGGCAACTGTGGGCACTACGCCAGGCGTGCCATCGCCCGCACCGGGAACGTACCGGCGCCCTTCACCTTCGGCGGAACCGCGCTGAAGGTGAAACCCTGCTCGACGATCAGGATCTCCGCGCCGAGGAGGGTCGAATGCACCGGGCGTTCGCCACCGCGCGTGTCGTCGATGTTCATCGAGTCGATGCCGACCAGGGCGACGCCGCAGTCGCGCAGGTAAGCGGCTGCGTCCTCGGTCAGGTACGGATGCTCGATGGCATAGCCCGGTTCGCGCCAGTAGGCATCCCAGCCGGTATGGACCAGGACGGCGCGACCGCGCAGTTCCTTGTCGCGGAACCACGAGGCGTCGATCGCACGGACCTGGCGATGGTCGGCGCGGATGACGATCCCCTCGAGGTCGGCGAATGCCGCGATCCCGACCTGCGACAGGTCGTGGCCATGCGCGTACCGGTGCGATGGGCAGTCGATATAGGTGCCGGCGTTGGCGACCATCTCGATCTTCGCGATCTGGAACTCGGTGCCGGCGGCGTACTTCGCGCGCGACTGCTCGCGGCTCAGGAAGTCGCAGATGCGCGCGGCAGGCAGGCCCGGGTAGGTGACCAGGCCGTCCTCGATGACATGGCTGAGGTCGATGTAGGTGCGCCGCGTCCCGGCGCTTCCCGACTTGCGCTTGTGCGGCTCGGTGATGATCTTCTTGTTGAGGATGCGGGCCGGACCGACCATCAGCAGGCGCAGGTCGCGGACGATGTAGTCGACCAGCGCGGCATCGGCGATGTCGTCGCCGTCGATGTCCAGGCGGAAGTCCTGGCCCTGGATACCGCCGCCGTTGGTGAACTCCAGGTCGAAATCGAAGACTACGCGCTTGTCGGTCATGGGGGTCCGTGGTCGTGTGGTCTGGTTGTCAGGCGTCAGGGTCGTCAGTCGTCACTTTGCTGCGCGCTGGCTCAACGCCACGCTGCCGAGGATCATCACACCGGCGATGCCCATCTTGATCGTCAGCGGTTCGTCCAGCAGCAGCCAGGCCCATGCCACGCCGAACACCGGGATCAGGTAGGTCACGGTCGAAGCGCGGCCGGCACCGATGCGGGCGATCAGCCGGTAGTACATGACGAACGCCAGGCCGGTGCAGAGCACACCCAGCATCGCCGCGGAGAACCACGATTTCATGGGGATCGGATCGGACGGCCAGTTGGCGATGGCGAACGGCAGCGTCAGCAGTGCCGCCACGCCCAGCGTTGCCGAAGCGACCGCCGCCGGCGGAAGGCCGGTCAGGTGACGACGCACCAGGTTGATGCCGACGCCGTACAGGAACGAAGCCCCCGCGCCCGCCGCCACCGCCCAGCCGATGCTGGCGCCGGCAGTCTTGTCGCTGGCCAGCACGACCACGCCAACAAAGCCGGCGACCAGTGCGATCGCCCGCCGCGAACCGATCTTCTCGCCGAAGAACAGGAAGCCCACCAGCGCGGTGAACAACACCGTCATCGCGTTGGTGATCGCGCCCACGCCAGCCGGCGCGGTCTTGGCCGCCCAGGCGAACAGCATGAACGGCATCGCCGAATTCAGCGCACCAATGATCGCCAGCTTCGGCCACAGCTTCGCCGGGAACTGCGCGCGTGCGCGCCACAGGAACGGCAGCAGGACGAGGGAGCCGAGGGCCAGTCGAACCTCGACCAGCGCCATCGCGCCGAAATCACCGGCCGCCACGCGCATGAACAGGAACGAGGCGCCCCAGATGGCGCCGAGCAGGCCCAGTTCGAGCGGCGTGATCCAGCCGCGTTCGTTCATGCCGGAAAGACTGGAAGTGGATGCAACGCTGGTCATGCCAAACCTCGTGTGGGGACGACCTCGTGGGGGAGGACGTATGCGGGAACGAAGGTCGACGCGCGGGCGAGTCAGCCCTGCGTCGGGTGATAGCAATGCGTGATGGATTCCGAACTTCCGCCTGCGGCAAGGAAGGCGGCGTAGCCAAGGTTCACCCCGATCAGGCGTACGCCACTTTCGGTGTGCGGGCGATGCCGGCTGTCGGGTGCGAAGTACACGTACGTTCCGGCGCCGTGGCGGGTTTCGCCCTCGATCACCTCGCCGCTGATCACGTAGTACGACTCACCCGTCTCGTGGTGGTCCAGCACCGGCCACTGCGCGCCGGGCGCCATGTCCACCACCCACATGCGCAGTCCGGGGCCGGCAGGCAGGTCGCGACGCAGGCAGCCAGGGCCGACCTCGATCGCCGGTACCGCCTCGATCGACAGCGCCTGCATCGGCAATTGCGGCGTCACTTCGTGCAGATGGCCCATTGCTCCGCTCCTGCGGTCGGGCACCGGGGGTGGCGCCCATCGACTAATCTGGCTCTTGCCAGACCGCTATTCTGATTACCTGCCGGCGCTGCACAAGCGCATACTTTGGCTGTCAGACACAAATCAGATTTGAGGCTCGACATGGCACTGCGCGCGGACTGGCTGCCGGCCCTGACGGCATTCGAATCGGCGGCCCGGCACCAGAACTTCGCCCACGCCGCCGAGGAGCTGCACCTGACTGCCAGCGCAGTCAGCCACCACGTGCGCAAGCTCGAGTCGCGGCTGGGCGTGGCCCTGTTCCAGCGCCACGCGCGCGGGGTCGCCCTGACCGCCGACGGCCGCAAGCTGGCCGACGCCGCCGGCAGCGCCCTGGCCGACGTCGACGGCGTGTTGCGCAGCCTGCGCTCGGGGCGCGAGGACACCGACCGCATCCGCTTCACCACCCTGCACTCGCTCACCTACACCTGGCTGACGCCGCGCCTGGCCGAGTTCACCCGGGCGCACCCCAACCTGCGCCTGAGCATCGACACCGAAGTCGCACTGACCCGCTTCGACGACCCCGGCCCGGACTTCGGCATCCGCCACGGGCCGGGACACTGGCCCGGCCTGACCGCGCACTTCCTGATGGACGAAGGGCTGCTGCCGGTGGCCGCGCCAGACTTTCCGGGCATCGAGCAGATCCTTCAGCCTGCCGATGTCGCCAGGCAGCCACTGATCTCCGACCACTCGCGGCAGGGCTGGCACGACTGGTTCCGCGCCGCCGGCGTGCATGGCGCCAAGTTCGACGAGCGCCTGACCTTCACCGACAGCACTGGGGCGATGAATGCCGCCGTGTTCGGTATGGGCATCGCCCTGGCACGCTCGCGCATCGTCGGCCCCTACCTCGAAAGCGGGCGCCTGCAACGGTTGCCGGTACCGACAGTGAAGGCGCGCTGGGGCTACTACGTGGTGTACCCCTCGCACCGCCGCCTGCGTGCGGCCGCGCAGACATTCGTCGACTGGTTGCTGGCGCTGCCGAAGGATTGAACCCTTTTCGTCATTCCCGCCAAGGCGGCAATGACGGTGAAAGCCCCTCTCCCGTTTACGGGAGAGGGGTTGGGGTGAGGGCCGCAGAAGACCATGCAATGAATTGCCGAAGCGTCGTCCGCCGCTCCGCAGACAGCCATGCCACCTCGCTGAAAAAAAACTTCGACCCCGTGTCGATCCCGCCCACTCCCGTTCGTCATCCTGACAAGAGCCCCACTGCGGCGGTTCGAAAACAGGAGACAACAATGCGCTTCATGGTCATCGTCCGCGCCAATGCGGACTCCGAAGCCGGCGTGATGCCGAGCGAAGAACTGCTGACCCAGATGGGCCGATACAACGAAGAACTGGTCAAGGCCGGCGTGATGATCGGCGGCGAAGGCCTGCAACCCAGCAGCAAGGGCGCCCGCGTGCGCTTTGCCGGCAAGCAGCGCACCGTCATCGACGGCCCCTTCGCCGAAACCAAGGAACTCATCGCCGGCTACTGGCTGTTCCAGACCGGCTCGCTGGCCGAAGCCGTCGAATGGGTCAAGCGCGCACCGCAACTGTTCGACAGCGAAGAACCGTGCGAAGTCGAGATCCGCCAGATCTTCGAAGGCTGCGACTTCGGCGCCGAATACACCCAGCAACTGCGCGATCAGGACGACCGACTGCGCGAACAGATCGCCGCGCGCCAATAAACCACCACCCGAAACGAGGCCTCCCCATGCAGTTCCTCATGCTCTACACCCCCGACTCGAAACAACCCGCCTGCGACCAGGACATGGCGCAGATGCAGCAGTTCATCGAACGCAGCCGCGCCGCCGGCGAACTGCTCGCCACCGGCGGCCTGTTCGCCAATCCCACGCGCATCCGCCGCAACGACGGCAACTACACGGTCGTCGACGGACCCTATGCCGAAAGCAAGGAAGTCATCGCCGGCTTCGCCCTGATGGAGCTCGCATCGGAAGTGGCCGCGCTCGACGCAGCGCACCGCTTCCTTGCCATCGCCGGCAATGGCGTCTCCGAAATCCACCGCATCGCCGGCGGCAACTGACCCCCCACTCCACCCAGGACAGTCCATGAAGATCAACGCCTACCTCACCTTCAACGGCAACTGCGAAACCGCGATGCGGTTCTACGCGCAGGCGCTCGGCGGCACGCTCGACCCCATCACCACATTCGGCAACAGCCCGGCCTGCGACCACGTGCCGGCCGAGCACCACGACAAGATCATGCACGCCCGCCTGCAGGTCGGCGACCAGGTGCTGATGGCATCGGACGGCATGCCGACCGACAGCTACGACGGCATCAAGGGATGCGCGATCGCGCTCAACGTCGACACCGTCGCCGAGTCCGAGCGCGTGTTCAAGGCACTGTCGGAGAAGGGCCAGGTGATCATGCCGCTCGACAAGACCTTCTGGTCGGCCAGCTTCGGCATGTTCGTCGACCAGTTCGGCGTCAGCTGGATGGTCAACTGCGAGAGCGAGGCCTGATCCGCCATGGCCAGCCAGATCTACCTCAACCTCCCGGTCAAGGACCTCGACCGCTCGGTCGATTTCTTCGAGAAGCTCGGCTACTCGTTCAATCCCGACTTCACCAACGAACAGGGCGCCTGCATGGTGGTGTCGGACAACATCTGCGTGATGCTGCTGACCGAAGCGTTCTTCCAGACCTTCACCCGCAAACCGGTCCACGATGCGACCACGGCCACCGAGGCGATCGTCTGCCTGTCGATGGACAGCAGCAACGCCGTCGATGCAATCGTCGCCAAGGCGGTGGCCGCCGGCGCCAGGACCCACTTCGATGCCAGCGACCAGGGCTTCATGTACGGCCATGGCTTCGAAGACCTGGACGGCCACCTGTGGGAGTTCGTCCACATGAAGCCCGATGCGGTGCCCAACTGCTGACCTCCCTGTCCACCACGGAGATGCCACCATGCGATTCATGATGCTGATGATCCCCAAGGGCTACGAATCCGCCGCACCCGGCACGGTGCCCGAAGCCGCCGCCGTCGCCGCGATGATGAAATACAACGAGTCCCTGCAGAAGGCCGGCGTGCTGCTCGCGCTGGACGGACTGCACCCGCCGTCGATGGGCGCGCGGGTGAGTTTCAGGGACGGCAAGCCGCAGGTCACCGATGGCCCCTTCAGCGAAGCCAGGGAAGTCCTTGGCGGCTACTGGATGATCCAGGTGAAGTCGCGCGAGGAAGCCATCGCCTGGGCCTCGCGCTGCCCGGCCTCCGACAACGAAGTGATCGAGATCCGCCAGGTGCAGGAACTGGCCGACTTCCCCGCCGACGTACGCAAGGCCGCCGCCGGCCTGCAGGACATGCAGCAGCAAGCCGGTTCGCCCCCCAAACATTGACCCACACTTTCTGAACCCACGGAACGGAGTTACGAATGTTCAAGTTCATCGCCATCGCCGTCGTTGTACTGATCGCGGCCATCCTCATCTTCGCCGCCACCCGGCCGGACACCTTCCGCGTCGAACGCCGCGTCCACATCCAGGCACCACCGGAACAGGTGTTCGCGCAGATCAACGACTTCCACCGCTGGCAGGCGTGGTCGCCGTACGAGAAGCTGGACCCGCAGATGCAGCGCGAGATCGGCGGCGCCGCGCAGGGCATCGGCGCGACCTACCGCTGGGACGGCAACAACAAGGCCGGCGCCGGTCGGATGGAGATCGTGAAATCGGTGCCCTCCTCGCGGATCGAGGTCCAGCTCGACTTCAGCCGACCGATGCAGGCGCGCAGCTCGGCACAGTTCACGATCGTGCCGCAGGGCAATGGCAGCGAGGTCACATGGTCGATGAATGGCGACATGCCGTATGTCTCCAAGGTGTTCAGCGTGTTCGTGAACATGGACCGCATGATCGGCAAGGCTTTCGAGGAAGGGCTCGGCAACCTCAAGCAGCTGAGCGAGCACGGCAGCACCGCGACACCGCGCCTGGAAGGCGCGTGATGCCACTTCGAGCACTTGCAACGACACAACGTCGGTGGTGTGATCGGTCGCCATGACGGCGACCGACATCCACCGCAGCATCGATGCCGTATGGCGCATCGAATCGGCCAAATTGATTGCGACGCTCGCGCGCATGGTGCGCGACGTCGGCCTGGCCGAGGAACTGGCCCAGGACGCGCTGGTCGCGGCACTGGAACGCTGGCCTGAAACCGGCGTTCCCGACCAGCCCGGCGCCTGGCTCATGGCCACCGCCAAGCACCGCGCGATCGATCGCCTGCGCCGCAGCAAGCTGCTGCAGCGCAAGCACGAGGAACTCGCGCGCGAACTGGAGGCCGAACAGGAGAGTGCCGATGATGCCCACCTGGACAAGCTCGACGACCCGATCGGCGACGACCTGCTGCGACTGGTGTTCACCGCCTGCCACCCGGTGCTGTCGACGCCGGCGCAGGTGGCACTGACGCTGCGGCTGCTCGGCGGCCTGAGCACGGACGAGATCGCGCGTGCGTTCCTGGTGCCGGAACCGACGATCGCCCAGCGCATCGTCCGCGCCAAGCGCACGCTGGCCGACAAGCAGGTGCCCTACGAAGTCCCGCGCGGCGAGGAGCTGGCGCAGCGCCTGTCGTCGGTGCTGGCCGTGGTCTATCTGATCTTCAACGAAGGCTATGCCGCCACCGCGGGCGACGACTGGATGCGCCCTGGCCTGTGCGAGGACGCGCTGCGCCTGGGCCGCATCCTGGCCGGGCTGGTGCCGAACGAGCCGGAAGTCCACGGCCTGGTCGCGCTGATGGAAATCCAGGCATCACGCTCTGCGGCACGCGTGGACGTCAACGGCGAGCCGGTGCTGCTGCTCGAACAGAACCGCGCCCGCTGGGACCAGCTGCTGATCCACCGCGGGCTGGCGGCGCTGGAGCGTGCCGAGAAGCTCGGCTCGGTGCGCAATCCGACGCGCGGCCCCTACACCCTGCAGGCGGCGATCGCGGCCTGCCATGCGCGCGCGTTGACCGCCGAGGAAACCGACTGGGCCAGCATCGTCGGGCTCTACGGCGCACTGGCGCAGCAGGTGCCGTCACCGGTGGTGGAACTCAACCGCGCGGTGGCGCTGTCGATGCTGTTCGGCCCAGCTGCCGGCCTGGCACTGGTGGACGCGTTGACCGGCGATCCGTTGCTGAAGGATTACCACCTGCTACCGAGCGTGCGCGGCGACCTGCTGCGCAAACTCGGCCGCTTCGGCGAAGCGCGGGAAGAGTTCGAGCGCGCCGCGGCCATGACCCGCAACGCGCGCGAACAGACACTGCTTAGGCAGCGCGCGGCCGAGTGCCTGGCCGAAAGCTGACCTCAGAGCGAAACGATCGGCTTGAAGCCGCCCCAGAACATGCGCTTGGCGTCGAACGGTGAATTCTTGGGATCCATCATGTCGGCCAGACGCGGGTCGTTCATGACCTGCTTGTTGATCTTGTCACGCTGTGCGCGCGTCTTGTAGGTGATCCACGAGAACACCACGACTTCGTCGGCCTTGAGCTTCACCGCCTGCGGAAACGAGGTGAGCTTGCCCGGCTGGACGTCGTCTGCGACGCATTCGTTGACCTCGAGCGCGCCGTACTCGCGCCAGATCTTGCCGGCCTTGCGCGCCATCGCGCGGTATGCGGCCAGGTTCTTCTTCGGCACCGGAATTACGTATCCATCAACGTAGAAAGCCATCGTTTTCTCCTTCTTCATGGGGCGACTGTGCAGTCGCATGATCCGGCATCGGCTGTTAGCGGGCCGGCAAGAAGATGCTCGGCAAGGTCACGGCGCCTGCGCCGCCACCTTGTCTGCTTCGACCTGGACGGCTTCAACTTGAATGCGCAGCGTCACGTTCATGTCGAAGCCGTAATCCTTGCCGGCGTCGATGCCGAATTCGTCGCGGCGGAACGTGCCCAGCGCGTCGGCGCCGCACAGTTCGCGCTTGTGCAGCGGATGCGGGATGCACTTGAAGCGGTCGATGGCCAGGTCCAGCGGTCGCGTCACGCCGCGCAGCGTCAGCTGGCCGGTGACTCGCGTCGGCGCACCATCGCGGAAATCGGCCAGGCGCCCCTTGTAGACCGCCTTCGGGTACTTGCCGGCATCGAGCAGGTCGGCCTCGCGGGCCTTGTCGTTCATGACGTCCAGGCCATAGTCGACGCTGGCGGTATCGATCGTGACTTCCACCGTGCCGGTGCCGGCGGACTTGTCGAGCGAGATCTCGCCCTGGCTGGAGTTGAACTTGCCACGCCACACCGACACGCCCATGTGGTCGGCTTCGAAGCTCGGGAACGTGTGGCTCGGGTCGATTTCGTAGCGGACCGGCCTGGCGGCGGCCGAAGCGGCCACGGCCAGCAGGGTCGCTGCCATTGCAATACGGACGGAAGCGGAGCGTTGGAAAGTCATGACTGGGTTCCGGGAAAGGATGGGATGCAGGCCGCCTGCGGTCGATCCGCGATGGCGGCCTTCATTGTCATGACGAACGGGCACGGGCGAAATCGACATCGCCGTGCCGGGACCGCGCGAATGTCTATTTGCGGCGCTTCGACGGGGTCTTGCGCAGCGCGGCGGCGTAGGCGAGCTCCGCCCAGGGTTTCATCGCCTGCGGCGAATCCATGGCCGACGCCGGCAGTGACCAGTAGCTCATCCGGATAGGCAGCTGCTGCCCCCGGTAGACGTACGGCTCGCTGCCCGCCGCCTCGAAATGCAGGCGCGTCTCGTTGTCGACCTTCAGGTACAGGGCCTCCTCGAGGACCACGCCGATCAGCGCCCCCTCGAGGTACACGCCATGGCCGCCGAACATCGCACGCGTCGTCACCCGGCCCATCCCGTCGAGCAGGTCGTGCAGATGGGCGATGAAGGCATTGCTCATGGACCTGCGATCCGTGGGTTCCGGCTACTGCAGTCTGCGCCCCATTGCGGCGCCCCGTCCCATTTCGTCCGTTCCGCCCGGCGCCGCGACGATTTGCCGGCAACTGCGGCGACAATAGGCTCCCCTCGCCCACCACGCCTTCATTGGCGACCGCATGAACCCGACCAGCAAGGCGCAACTGCAAATCCACTTCTGCGTGCTGCTGTGGGGCTTCACCGCGATCCTCGGCAAGCTGATCACGTTGCCGGCATTGCCGCTGGTGTGGTGGCGGATGCTGATCGTGGTCGCCGCGCTGGCACTGCTGCCGCGCGTGTGGCGCGGGTTGCGGGCGATGTCGCCGCGGCTGATGCTGGCCTACGCCGGCATCGGCGCGCTGGTGGCCCTGCACTGGCTGACCTTCTACGGCGCGATCAAGCTGTCCAACGCCTCGGTTGGCGCGACCTGCATGGCGCTGGGCACGGTGTTCGTGGCAATGATCGAACCGTGGCTGACCCGCACCCGCTTCTCCAAGCGCGAGCTGGCCCTGGGCGTGATGGTGCTGCCCGGCGTGGTGCTGGTGGTCGGCGGCGTGCCGGCGGGAATGCGGGCGGGCATCGCCGTGGGCGCAGTCTCGGCCCTGCTGGTGGCACTGTTCGGCTCGCTCAACAAGCGCCTGGTCGAACACGGCGATCCGCTCACCGTCACCGCGCTGGAGCTGGGCGCCGGCACGCTGATGCTGACCCTGCTGGCGCCGCTGATGCCGCTGCTTTTCCCGGCCTTCGCCGGCCCGCTGCTGGTGGTACCCAGCGGCCACGACATCGCCCTGCTGCTGGGCCTGGCACTGGCCTGCACGCTGCTGCCGTTCACGTTGTCGCTGGTGGCATTGCGCCACATGAGCGCGTTCGCACAGCAGCTGGCGGTGAACCTGGAGCCGGTCTACGCGATCGTGCTGGCCGCGCTGCTGCTGGGTGAACAGCGCGAACTGACGACCACCTTCTACGTCGGCGTGGTCATCATCCTGGCTGCGGTGTTCGTGCACCCGCTGCTGGGCAAGCCCCGGCGCCTGCAGCATCCGGAAGTGCTGGGAACGGCCGAGGCCAAGGGCGCGGCGGACTGAGACCGCGAAGCAAAGTCACTGGATCCCCGCCTTCGCGGGGGGGGGCAAATACCGCAGACCGGGAAATGAATTGCCGGAGCGTCGTCCGCCGGGCATTCTGTGGCAGGCTTACCGCCATCACCCCCTGCAGGTTGCGCATGTATCTCGAGCACTACGGCCTGACCGAGCCGCCGTTCTCGATCACGCCGGACCCGCGTTTCGTGTTCCTGAGCGAGCGCCACCGCGACGCACTCGCGCACCTGCTGTTCGGCGTCGACCAGGGCGGCGGCGGCGGCTTCGTCCAGCTCACCGGCGAAGTCGGCACCGGCAAGACCACCCTCTGCCGCCTGCTGCTGGAACAGATCCCCGAGACCACGCGCGTCGCCCTGGTCCTCAACCCGCGCCTGACCCCAGTCGAACTGCTGGAGACCATCTGCGAAGAACTGCACCTGGACCTCGACAGCATCCGGGCCCAGGGCAACCGTGGCAGCCTCAAGGCACTGGTCGACGCCCTCAACGCCTACCTGCTCGACGCATACGCACAGGGCCTGCGCGTCGTACTGATCATCGACGAAGCCCAGAACCTGTCCGTCGACGCACTCGAACAGGTCCGCCTGCTCACCAACCTCGAAACACCTACGCAGAAACTGCTGCAGATCGTGCTGCTGGCCCAGCCCGAACTGCGCACGATCCTGGCCCGCGACGACCTGCGCCAGCTCGCCCAGCGCATCACCGCGCGCTACCACCTCACCCCGCTCGACGCCGCCGAAACCGGCGAGTACCTGCGCCATCGCTTCCGCGTCGCCGGCGGCCAGCATTTCCCGTTCAATGCCGGTGCCGTCAAGCGCATCCATGCCCACGCCGGCGGCGTACCCCGGCTCATCAACAACATCGCCGAGCGCAGCCTGCTGGCCGGCTATGCCCACGATGCCAGCCAGATCGACGCACGCAAGGTCGATCTCGCCGCGGCCGAAGTACTGCCCGGGCAGGCACGACGCTGGTGGCCAGCGAAGGCGCTCGTGACCATCCCGCTTGCCGTCGTCGCCATTGCCCTGCTCGCACTCGCAGCAACCCTGTGGTGGCCGCGCGCTCCCGCGATGGCGCCGGCCACGGCGTCGACGCCGGCACCTTCGGAGGTGGCGCTGAAGCCGGCACCCGCGACCGCGCAGCCGGCGCTGGACGCGGTTGCGTTCGCCGCCCGCCTCAGAACTACCGCTCCCTCGCCGGCGCTCGCCTGGGGCCAGCTGCTTGCGCGCTGGCAATTGCCGGCGGGCGCCAACGAAATCGCCGCCGCGGCGGCGTGCCCGCCGATGCTGGCAACCGATGTCTACTGCCTGCGTGGCCGCGCCAGCCTCGACGCGCTGATCGCACAGGATCGCCCCGTGCTGCTTCTGCTCAAGCACGACGGCGCCAGCACCTGGTCGACGCTCGAAGGCGCCGACGCACGGCAGGTGCGACTGCGAATGGGCAACGACCTCGTCGCGATCGACCGGATCGCCCTGCAGCAGTTCTGGGACGGCGAGCATGCCGCGCTATGGCGCGCGCCGGCCTTCCTTGCCGACACGCCGCGGCTGGGTGGCCAGGGCGCCGCCACCGACTGGGTGCGCGCGCGCCTGCAGCCGCGATACCTGCCTGCCCAGGCAGGCGCGGCGACCTTCGACATTGCCATGCAGGAGGCGGTGCGCCGGTTCCAGCGTGACCACGGACTCGCCAGTGACGGCCTGGTCGGCCCGGCGACACTGCTGGCACTGGCCGCGACCGGCACCGACGGTCCGCGCCTGCAGACGCCCGGGAAGTGAATCGATGTCACTGATCCTCGATGCCCTGCGCAAATCCGAAGCCGAGCGCCGCCGCGGCCAGGCGCCGGACCTGTTTGCCGAGCTGCCGCCGCTGGTCACGCGCGCGGCGACGCGCCGGCCGCTGTGGGCATGGTGGCTGGCGGGTGGTTTCGCCGTGCTTGCCTCGCTGTGGCTGCTGCGCGACGTCGCATCGACGGCCGGGGCGGTGACGGTGCCGACGGTCGATGCGTCCACCCAGGCTGCCAGCGCTGCACCGGATCCGGCGATGGCGATGGCGGCTCCTGCGTCAATCGCGGACTCCATGCCGATCGCGCCTGCGCGCCAGAAACCCGCGGCCCTGCGGCCCACCCCCGAACCGGTGGCGTCCGCGAGCCTGCCGCCGGCGGCCAAGGCTGCACCGCCTCAGCCCACGCCTGAACCGGTCTTGCCGCCGCCCCAGCTGGCGCCGGTACAGGTGGCCAGCGTGACCCCGCCAGCGCCCGCGGCCATGCCGGCGCCCGCAGCCATTCCAATGCCCGCCCCGGCTGCCACCGCACCGCTGCGCCTGGCCGACCTTTCGGCAGGTGAGCGCGAGCAGCTGCCGGCGCTGAAGATCAGCATGCATATGTGGGCCCCGGCCCCGGACCAGCGTTTCGCGATCATCGACGGGGCCCGGGTCGGCCAGGGCGACCGCGTCGGCGATGCGGTGGTCGAGGAGATCGCCGCCGACAGCGTGGTCCTCAACTGGCACGGCCAGCGCGTGGCGCTGCCGATCCACTGACCTGCCGGCGCGCCGCAGTTGCGCGGGAACCCGCGCTGGCGTGACCATCAGCGGGTCGCCGCCCTACCGGTTCCGTCTCCGCACGCTTCGATCCATCCAGCCAGCATCCATCCAGCCAGCACCTATCCAGCAAGGGGTTCCGCCATGAACAGCAGTACCCAGCAAGACATCGGCAAGCTGATCCTGCGTCTCGCAGTGGGCTCACTGGTTTTCCTGCACGGCATCAGCAAGCTCGAGGGCGGCCTGGACGGCATCATCAAGATGGTCGAGACCCAGGGCTTCCCCGGTTCCTTCGCTTACGGCGTGCTGATCGGTGAGGTGCTGGCGCCGCTGCTGATCATCACCGGCTTCTTCTCGCGCATCGGCGGGATCCTGGTCGTGATCAACATGCTGTTCGCGCTCTACCTGGTGCACCTGGGCGACCTGGGCAGGCTCAACGAACAGGGCGGCTGGGCGATCGAACTGCAGATCATGTTCCTGGCGACGGCAGCGGCGGTCGCGCTGCTCGGGCCGGGCAAGTACGCGTTCAACGAGCGCTGACCGCTTGAAGCCCCTCGCCCGCTTCGCGGGAGAGGGGTTGGGGTGAGGGTGGCTTGCGGGTGACGTGTCGGGTCCCGGGTGCGCTGCGCTTACCCGGGCTACATTTTGCTGACGCGAAACTTGCGGCCCTTGATCTTGCCTTCGCGCAGCCGCGCCAGTGCTGGCGCGGCCTGCGCACGGGCCACGGCGACATACGAGCGCGTGGCGAACACGTCGATCTTGCCGACGGCATCGGCCTTGAGCCCGGCATCGCCGGTCAGCGCGCCGAGGATGTCGCCCGGGCGCAACTTGTCGGTGCGGCCTGCATCGATGCGCAGCGTCACCATCGCCGCCGCGGGCACGCCCGAGGCCTTGCCGGCGAGCGGGGTGGCCTTGTACCAGATCAACGGCACGCCCTGGCGCTCCTCGATGGCGCTGGCGCGCGCCTGCTCGCGCGGCCCGCACAGGCTCAGTGCCAGGCCTTCGCTGCCGGCACGGCCGGTGCGGCCGATGCGGTGCACGTAGATGTCCGGATCGGGCGGCATGTCGTAGTTGACGACCATCGCCAGCTCCTTGACGTCGAGGCCGCGCGCGGCGACGTCGCTGGCAACCAGCACGGTGCAGCTGCGGTTGGCGAAGCGCACCAGCACTTCGTCGCGGTCGCGCTGTTCCATGTCGCCGTGCAGCGCCAGCGCGGTGAAACCGTAGTGCGCCAGCGAGGCGGCCACCTCGTCGACGTCGCGACGCATGTTGCAGAACACCACGCACGACTCGGGCTTGTACTGCAGCAGCAGCGCCGCCAGCAGCTGTGTCTTCTTCGTTTGCTCGGCCTCGTAGAAGCGCTGGTCGATGGCGGCGTGCTGCTCGTCGCCTTCGACCGTGACTTCCATCGGCTCGCGCAGCAGGCCGCGGCTGATCTCGCGCACGGCCTCGGGAAAGGTCGCCGAGAACAGCAGGCTCTGGCGCGATTTCGGCGTCTTGCCGACGATCTCGCGGATCGGTTCCTCGAAGCCCATGTCGAGCATGCGGTCGGCTTCGTCGAACACCAGCGTGCGCAGCGCCGACAGGTTGAGCGCGCGCTTGCGCAGCAGCTCCTGGATCCGCCCCGGCGTGCCGACGACCACGTGCGGCGCGTGCTCGAGCGAGGCAAGCTGCGGGCCCAGCGGCATGCCGCCGCACAGGATCGACAGCTTCAGGTTGGGAATGGCGAAGGCGAGCTTGCGCAGCTGCTTGCCGACCTGGTCGGCCAGTTCGCGGGTCGGGCACAGCACCAGCGCCTGGGTGGCACCCAGGGCGGGATCGAGGCGATGCAGCAGGCCCAGGCCGAAGGCCGCGGTCTTGCCGCTGCCGGTCGGCGCCTGCGCGATCAGGTCGCGACCGGCGAGGATCGCCGGCAGGCCGCCGGCCTGCACGGGCGTCATCTTGGTGTAGCCCAGTGCCTGGACGCCCTGCAGCAGGGCCGGGTCCAGGCTCAGGGAGGCGAAATCGTCGGAAATCTTCTCGTTCATTCCGCCATGATCGCAGCTATCGGCAGAGCACGGGCTCGGTGGGGCCCCGCCATCGCGGCGACAAGCCGGGATGAGGGCCCCGTGGACCCCGGTTTGGCTATGCTGCCGCCATCGGCCCTCGGCCTGCCCGGACGCAGTGCATGAACACCGACCCGCTGTTCACGCATATCCGCATCGTGCTCGGCATCGTCCTCGGACTGGGCCTGACCACGCTGCTCAAGGGCATGGCCCGCTTCGTCCAGCACCCCGGCCGCGACCACATCTACTGGGTGCACATGGGCTGGGCGATCTCCATGTTCATCCTGCTCGTGCATTTCTGGTGGTGGGAGTTCGGCCTCAGCCACGTCCATCCGTGGAGCTTCGTCGCCTACGCCTTCCTGATCCTGTACGTGGTCGTGTTGTTCCTGTTGTGCACGATCCTGTTCCCCGACGACCTGGCCGAGTACGCCGGCTGGCGCGACTACTTCCAGTCCCGCCGCGGCTGGTTCTTCGGGATCATGGCCATGCTGTACCTGATCGACTTCGGCGACACCCTGATCAAGGGCCACGAGTACTACCGCCGCTTCAATGTCGAATACCCGATCCGCAACGTGGCGATGATCGGCCTGTGCCTGATCGCGATGAAGGTGCGCTCGGAGACCTTCCACCGCTGCTTCGTGGTCGGAGCGATCGTCTATGAGCTGAGCTGGATCTACCGCCTGTACGACTATCTCGATTGAACGGGCCGGCTCGGGGGTCGACTGTGATGATTTCCGCCTGCCTGCGAATCATCTGTTCGACCAGGCAATGGACGCGTTCGCGATGGAGCACACCGCCAGCATGACGGCCGATATCCGGCAGCAGTTCGAGGCCCTGCTCCAGGCCCACCGCGGCATCGTCTTCAAGGTCGCCGCGACCTACGCCGCCCACGCCGAAGACCGCGCCGACCTCACCCAGGACATCGCCGCACAACTGTGGCGGGCCTTTCCGGGTTACGACCCGCAGCGCCCGTTCCCCACCTGGATGTACCGGATCGCGCTGAACGTGGCGATCTCCTGGCTGCGCGGCGAAGGCCAGCGCCGCCGCACCGTATCGCTCGACGACAGCCTGCATGAGGTTCCCGACGAACAGGGCATCGACGTCGAAGCACGGCAACGCCTGGAGGTGTTGCAGCGCTTCATCGCCGGACTCGACCCGATGCACCGCGCCCTGCTCCTGCTCTACCTGGAGGACCGCAGCTACCGCGAGATCGCCGAGATCCTCGGCATTACCGAAACCAACGTGGCCACCCGCATCAGCCGGCTCAAGCAGCGCATCCGCCAGGACGTGGCGTGAGCGCCGCGCCCCAAGCGAAAGGAACGACCATGGAACTCGATGAACTCAAGCTCGCCTGGCAGACCCTCGACCGCCGCCTGCAGCAGCAGACCGCGCTGAACCTGCAGCTGCTGACCGAAACCCGCATCGACAAGGTCCGCTCGCGGCTGCGGCCGCTGTGGTTCGGGCAAGTGCTCCAGCTGCTCGTGGGCGTCGTGCTGACGGTGACGTTCGCGCGCTTCTGGATCGCCAATACCGGCTCGCCCGCGCTGCTCGCCAGCGGCCTGCTGATGCATGCCTGGAGCGTGGCGCTGATCATCTCGGCGGTGATGGAGCTGCTGCTGATCACCCGGATCGACTACGCCGGCCCGGTGCTGACGATCCAGAAGACACTGGCGCAGCTGCGACTGTGGCGCACGCGGGTGGCTCCGTGGCTGGGACTGCCGTTCTGGCTGCTGTGGATGCCGTTGATGGCGATCGTGTTCAAGCAGCTGTTTGGTGTGCAGATGCACGCCAGCGTGTACTGGATCGGCATTCCGATCGGCATCGCCGGCATGGTGGCGATGGTGTGGTTCCACCGCTGGGCGCATCGGCCGGAGCGTCGCCATATCGGCGAGGCGATCGATGCCGGCAGTGCCGGGCGCAGCGTCACTCGCGCCCAGCAGTATCTCGACGAGATCGCGCAGTTCGGGAAGGAATGACCGGGCAGGAATGACCTGCCCGGCCAGCGCGCCGGTCAGGCCCTGGCGCGCTGCGGGAAACCGACCATGCGCTGGGTTTCCTCGCACCACAGCTTCAGGCGTGCGCTGCGCAGGCTGGTCCACATCGTCAGTCGCGGCGCGGCCTGCAGCAGCGGGCTCGACTCGAACGCCTCGCGCAGGCGGTAGTTCGGGATGCGGCTGGCGAGATGGTGGATGTGGTGGTAGCCGATGTTGCCGGTGAACCAGTGCACCACCCGCGGCAGGTCGAAATAGGAACTGCCGGCGACGGCGGCGCGGCCGGAATCCCAGTCCTCGCGGCGCGCCCAGTAGGCCTCTTCGAAGGTGTGCTGCACGTAGAACAGCCACACGCCGACGGCACCGGCCACCAGCACCACCGGCATGTGCACCATCAGCACGGTGTGCCAGCCGATGCTGAAGCCCAGCGCCAGGAAGGCGACCAGCAGCATCAGGTTGTTGAGCAGGACGCTGGCCCATTCCTTCTTCCAGGTGAAGGGAAGATCGAACGGGAAACGGTGCTTGATCACGAACTGGTAAAACGGGCCGATGCCCAGCAGCACGGGCGTGCTGCGGTACAGGCGGTAACCCAGGCGACGAATGCGCGGCAGTGCGCGGTATTCGGCGACGGTCAGCGTGTCGATGTCGCCCATCTCGCGACGGTCGAGGTTGCCCGAGGTGCCGTGGTGCACGGCGTGGGTCTTCTTCCAGTAGCCGTACGGGAACAGGGTCACCAGGCCGAGGCAGCGGCCGACGATGTCGTTGGCGCGCTGGCTTGCGAAGAACGAGCCGTGGCCGCAGTCGTGCTGGATGATGAACATGCGCACGTACAGGCCCGCCGCCGGCAGCACCAGCAGCAGCGTCCAGCCGAAGGCCCAGCCGTCGACGACGCTCCAGGCCATCAATGCCCACAACGCGAGAAACGGAACCAGGGTGTTGATCAGTTGCCACACTGCGCGGCCGAGGTGCGGGCGGGCGAAGCGGGCGCAAAGCTGACGAAGGGTGGCGGCTGTGGGTGACGCGGAGGGTGTGGCGCTCAAGGCACTTCTCGGTGTGGACAGTGCATTGTGGGTGCGCGCCATGACAGCCACAATGACGTGCGCATGCGTATGGTCATCGGTCATGTCCGGAACTGCGACCGTGATTGCGCTGGCGACCCTGCCTGACGGGTCCGGACGCGTCCGCTCGCCAGCGCAACCGCTCCTACGCTAGGCTGCGGCCCCATGAACGCCTGGTATGTCTATCTGCTGGAATGCCGTGACGGCAGCCTGTACACGGGCATCACCACCGATGTCGCGCGCCGCTATGCCGAGCACGAAGCGGGCAAAGGCGCCCGTTACACCCGCGCCCGACCACCAGTCCGACTGCTTGCGCAATTCCCCTACCCCGACCGCGCAACGGCCAGCCGCGCCGAATACGCGATCAAGCGACTTCGGCCGGAGCAGAAGCGGGCGTTGTGCGCTTCTGGCGGCTGACGCTGGCTCGCTGTCTCCTTCAACAACGAGGCTTCCGTTTGGGGAGCGGCGGCGTTCGCCCACTCTACGGAGCGGCGGTGTTCGCCGACTCTACGGAGCGGCGTCGTCCGCCGGGCCGGAGATTGCTCCGCCCCTTCGTCGGACATCCTGTCCGAAGGCGGGGCGTGGGCCATCCATGGCCCACTGCTGCGCAATCCCCGACCCGGCGGACGACGCTTCGGCAATTCATTGCCAGGTCTTCGGTGAGAACCGTCATTCCCGCGAAGGCGGGGATCCAGTGACGTCGTACTACCCAAGCCCGCAAGCGGGAGAAAGGCTTAGCCGTCATTGCGCAATACACCCAGCGCTGCCAACCTGATCGCCCTGCCGAAGCCCCCATCGCCATGCAACAGATCGAATTCGAACTCGACCGCGACCACGTCGAACTCAACCAGCTGCTCAAGCTGGTCGGACTGTGCGACAGCGGCGGCGCCGGCAAGGCGATCGTCGCCAGTGGTGCCGTCAGCGTCGACGGCGCAGTCGAACTGCGCAAGACCTGCAAGATCCACGCCGGCCAGATCGTCACCATCGACGACATCGAAATCCACGTCATCGGCGCCGCCTGAGCACGGACGCCTTCACGCCAGCGCCGAGAGAATCTTCCCCAGCAACTCCTTGATCGGCATCCGCATCAGCACCACCGGCACCAGCGGCAGCGCAGACGCGATCGCGAACTGGACCAGCAGGAAGCGCTGCAACGGGATCGTCGACATCTGGCTGACCGTAGCGTAGACCCCGATCAGGTCGCACAGCGCGGACGAGTCACCGGCCTCAAGAATCGGCGAGGCACCACCACGCGCCCGCCCGAGCCACTTGAGCTCGAAGCCTTCAGAGCAATCCGTGCCCAGCGCGCCATAAGCCAGCAGGCTGTTGCGCTTGAGCGCCGCCAGCCGCGGCACCAGCAACAACAGCGGCGCCACCATCAGCACGACCCCCAGCACGACATAGCCGCCCATGATGAAACGCAGGCTCTTCAGCTCGGCGCCGAAATACTGGACGTCCATCGCCAGCGTGCCGGCCAGGGTGATGCCGCCGACCAGTGGCAACACCACGAATGCCGTCTGCGCATAACCCAGGAACGCCAGTCCGCCACGGCCATCGGGATGTGCGGCATGCAGATCGAGGTTGAAGCGCGAGAAACGGAACAGCAGCACGATCCACAACGCCAGGCGCCAGAACCACAGCAGCGTGAGGAAGCGGATCACCGGCATCGCGACCCATTGCAGCCAGACGGTGGCGAAGCTCACGGCCCCGGCATTGCCGCGCCAGTCGCTGACATTGTCGAGCAGCCCCAGTACCGGAATCACGTACGAGGCCAGGACAGAGGCCGCGAACAGCAGCAGCTCCGGCAGCCAGGCATCGCGCCAGCGCCGCATCTGCGCCAGCACGCCTTCGAAGCGGTCGCGGTCGGTCGCGTCGACCAGGCCCTGCAGGTGCTTGATCGCGCGCCACAGGCGTTCGTCGGCCATCGGCGCCGCCAGCACCAGCAACGGCACCGCGACCACGAAGCGCGCCCAGATCGAATAGTCGTGCAGCAACGGGACGGTCACGCCGCCGACGAGGGTGCCGTCGCGCGCCGTTGCCATCACCATCGGCACGACGATGAAGAGAACCAGCACGATCGCCACCAGCGGCGCCAGCCGGTGCTGGACGCGGGTGAGGCCGCTGAGCCTGGAGACGCGGTACACCAGACCGCCACGCAGCAACGAATACCGCAGATCACTCATTCCGGACCCCTCCGGCGCGCCGGGTCGGTGCGCGCCGGGGCATCGTGCCGCGAGTGATGTGATGGCCGGCTCACGCCGTCCTGGCGATGGTCGCTCCGATCAGGCGTGCGTGGCCGGCGTCAGCTCTCGCCTGCCTTCGGCTTGACCGACTGCTGCGACACGCCGTCTGGCTTGCTGGCGCCCGGCACCAGCGCCGTCCCCGGATCGAACTCCGACAACGGACTTTCCGCCGGGCAGGCCTGGTCGGGGAAGCCGTAGTCCTTGCGCAGGTCCAGGCCGCAGGTGTTGAGCGCGTCCAGGTCGGTGTTGGGCGTCTTGCAGCGCTTGTCGAAGGCACGCACGAAAGAATCGCGGCGGCTGACGAAGTCCTCGCCGCACTTGCGCATCAGGCGCAGGCGGTCGAGATCGTCCTGGGCCGGATTGACGCCGTCCAGGCCGTACAGCTCCAGTTCCTCGACCGTGAGCAGGCGCAGGCCGCGATTGGGCACGGCCATCATCAGGTCGGCGACCGCGGTCGCGGCGCCGTTGCGCTCGAGGTAATCACGCACGCGCTCGTAGACCACGCGCAGTTCGGCGTTGAGCTGCGCGCGCGTGGTCGCGGTCGAACTCATGCGGATGATGCGGTGGATGCCGACCTGGCCGGCGATCATGCGGGTGTCGCCGGCGCTGAGGATGAACACGCAGGCGCTGTGGCAGATCGCGCCTTCGCGCACCCAGATCGTCCAGCGCGACTCGGCGATGAAGTCGCCGGCCTTGATCGCGTCCTCGACCTGGCCGCCGGCCGAATCGACATCGAGTACGCGCTTGTGGATACCCAGCTCGTTGGCGACATGGGTCACGCGCTCGACCAGCGAACCGAATTCGGCGGTGATCTTGCCCTTGTAGCGCAGCCGCGCGACGCCGCGTTCGACGCACGGCTTCAGCGCTTCGCGCAGGCCGTCCTTGTCGAACTTCACCAGCACGTTGCCATCGCCCAGCGTGGCGTAGTCCAGCTCGCAGCTGATGGAGGCTTCGCCCGAGGTCAGCTCCAGCGTCGACCAGTCGATCGGCGCCTCTTCGCTCTTGCCTTTGGCCGATTCACGCACGCTGGTCTTGGCCTGGCGCGGCGATCCGGTCGAATCGGTCGCGGCGGGTGGCACCTTGACCGGCGCGGTACTGATCGCACCGCCGTCCTGCGGGCTGTTCACCTCTTCGATGACCATGGCCGAATGCGTCACCGGCTCGGCGCGCTGGCAGGCAGCCAACGCCACGCAAAACAACAACGGCCAGGAGTGCTTGAGCATCTGTCGCAAGGATGTCCCGATTCGGTCAGTCGATGAATGCGCGCCGACGGCACGCGTATACCCAAGCATACGATGCGCGGGCTGACTGTCGGCCTAAGTAATGGACACCGTAGCCCGGGTAAGCGCAGCGCACCCGGGGTCCTGCCTCTCCGCCCCCGGGTGCGCTTCGCTTACCCGGGCTACCTGCTGTCGCCGGCTACGGACGCCTCACGCGCGAATCCCCACGCCCACCCAGTCGCCGCGACAGGCTCGCGCCCAGGATCTGCTGCGGCGCCATCTGCTGCGGCGCCATCTGCGATGCCGCCAGGGGCAAACCGGCGGCGGCCGCCTCGATCACGAAGATCTCGCCGTCGAAGTCGACCAGGTACACCTGCCCACTGCTGTCGGCATTGATGCTGACGATGTTGGTGAACGCGCCGGCATCCGGGGTGAAGTCGCCATTGCGCTGGGTGAACTGGTTGGCCTGCACCGTCGTACCGGGCACCAGCATCGATACCGGCAACGACCAGATGTTGGGCCTGACGAAGTCGGCAAAGATGTACTGGCCGAGCAGCGACTCGACCGTGCCGCGATACACCACGCCCCCGGTCACCGAACCGCCATTGACCGGACCGGTGCCGTGCGAGTACTGCGCGACCGGCGGGGTCATTCCCGTGGTCGGGCCGCCGCGGAACGCCGCGGTGCCCTCCAGCACCGGCCAGCCGAAGTTGGCACCGCCGTCGCCGGGGCGCATCAGGTCGATTTCCTCGATCGCCCCCTGGCCGACATCGCCGATCAGCAGATTGCCGGTCTGCGTATCGAAGTTGTTGCGGAACGGATTGCGCAACCCGTATGCCCACACTTCCGGCGCACCGCCGGACGTGGCGAAGGGGTTTCCGGCCGGAATCGCATAGTCGCGATTGGGATCGCCGGGGAACGCATCGGTGGCAGGGTCCACGCGCAGGATCTTGCCGAGCAGCGTGCCGGTGTTCTGGCCGTTGTTGTCCGGGTCACCGGAGCCGCCGCCATCGCCCATGGCGATGTAGAGCATGTTGTCGGGACCAAAGGCGATCCAGCCACCGTTGTGGTTGCTGCGCGGGTGCGGCACGCGCAGGATGGCGTCGCCGCTGGCGGGATCGGCACGATTGAGGTCGCCCGCGACGGTCTGGTAGCGACGCACTTCGATGGTTCCGTCCGGCGCGGTCAGGTGGACGTAGAAGCGTCCGCTGGTGAAGAAATCCGGCGCCGTCGCGAATCCGAGCAGACCGCGTTCGCCATCGATCGAAATCGTGCCGGTGACGTCGAGGAACGGTGTGGGGGCGATTGCCCCGTTCGCGGTCATGATGCGGATGCGGCCCTCGCGCTCGACCACGAACAAGCGCCCGCTGCCGTCGGGCATCGAGGCGATGAAGATCGGGAAGTTGAGTCCGCTGGCCACGCGACGCACGCGGAAGCCGGCGCCCAGGACATTGGTGACAGTGACCGACAGCGCCTGCGTGACGCTGGCGGTTCCGTCGCTCGCGGCGATGGTCACCAGGTAGATGTTGTCGCCGTTGGCGTCGACAGGATTTTCGAAGTCCGGTGCGGTGACGAATGACAGGTCGCCGCCGGAGGTGATGCGCAGGCGCGCCTGGTCGGCGCCGCCCGCCAGCGAGAACGTGATCGGATTGGCATCGGCGTCGGTCGCCGTGGCGGTGTAGAAAGCCGCCGTGGTGTCTTCCGGCACCGTTGCCGTCGCACCGGAGGTGAATACCGGCGGCCGGTTCTGCGGCGTGGGTGGCGGCGAGACGGTGGCGCGCGGGCTTCCGCCACCGCCGCCGCAGGCGGTCAGTACGGCGGCCAGCAACCAGGCAACCCATCCCCGTGATGCGCGTCGTCCGGTCTGCACCATGGCGCTGCTCCTTCGTGCCGCGACGGACCGCGATGATCCGACAGCGGGACGGCGCAAAGAGGCTGGCAGAACCCGTGCCGAACGGGTGTGAAGAGCGGCTTCACCCGCGCCGGACGGTCGCCCCGCCCGACCCGCGGTCCAGTCAGCGGCGCGCGCGACCGCAATCCGGCCGTATGGCGTTTACCTGATTTGAACCGCGCCCGGCGCAGGCTGCGGCGGTCGCGTGTGGTCGTGCTTTCGTCCCTCGTCGCAAGCTCCCTGGAAACCGCCATGAGCCCGTCACTTTCGCATTCGCGCCGCCAGTTCCTGGCCCTGCCCGCCGTTGCCGGTGCCGTCGCAGTCCTCCCCGGGGGCCTGCTGGCCGCGCTTGCGCGGGAAACGCCCGCCCTGCCCGACCTGTCGGACTGGACCCGGGTCCGCGCGCAGTTCGCGCTCGACCCGGCCTATGCCCATTTCGCCAGTTTCTTCATCGCCAGCCATCCGGCACCGGTGCGCGACGCCATCGAGGCCTATCGCCGCTCCATCGACCAGAACCCGTTCCTGGTGATCGAGCAGGGCCTGTTCGAAGACGAAGCGCACAATGTTCCGCTGAAGGTGCAGACGACCATTGCCGCCTACCTGGGCGGCGAGCCCGACCAGGTCTGCCTCACCCGCAGCACCACCGAAAGCCTCGCGCTGGTCTACCACGGCCTGCCGCTCAAGGCCGGCGACGAAGTCCTCACCACCGTCCACGACCACTACTCGCACCACGAGTCCATCCGCCTGGCCTGCCAGCGCAGCGGCGCCTCGATGCGCAAGATCACGCTGTTCGAGGATTCCGCCAAGGCCAGCACCGACCAACTGGTCGAGCGTTTGCTGCAGGGCGTGAAGCCGACCACGCGCGTGGTCGGCCTGACCTGGGTCCATTCCAGCACCGGCATTCGCCTGCCGATCCGGCAGCTCGCCGCCGCGTTGAAAGCCAGGCATCCCGACGTGCTGCTGGTGGTCGACGGCGTGCACGGCATTGGCGCGGCCGACGAGACCATCGCCACGATCGGCGCCGATTACTTCTGCGCGGGCTGCCACAAGTGGATGTTCGCGCCGCGGGGCACTGCCATCGTCTGGGCGAAGGCCGAAAACTGGGCACGGTTGCAGCCGACGGTGCCGACCTTCAGCGAATGGGAGTCCTACAACGCCTGGGCGGAGAACCGCGTCCCGAAGACACCCGGCAACGCCGCTCGCATGTGTCCCGGCGGTTTCCACGCCTTTGAGCACCAGTGGGCCATGGCCGCCGCGTTCCAGATGCACCAGCAGATGGGTCGGCAACGTGTCGCCGCCCGCATCTCCGGGCTCAATGACCAGCTCAAGAAGAACCTCGCGCAGAACCGCAGGATCAGGATCCATACGCCGATGACGAGCGATCTGTCGGCAGGCCTGGTCGCGTTCGAGGTTGACGGCATGAAGACCGAGGACGTGGTCAAGCGGCTGCTCGGGCAAAAGATCATCGCCAGCAGCAGCCCCTACGCCATCAGTTACCCGCGCCTGGCGCCGAGCCTGGTCAACACGCCGGAGGAAGTGGACCGCGCCGCACGCGCAGTCCACGAACTCGCCGGTTGATCCCTGCAGTCAACGATCGTGCCGTCAACGATCGTGCCGTCAACGATCGTGCAGCCGCGCTGTCGGGCCCTGTCAGGCCTGGACGCCCCACAGCGCGCGCGCTTCCTCGGCGATCACGTCGGGAAACTCTTCCGGGAAGAACAGCTTCGCTCCCTCGATGCGACGCATGCCGCGCGAATTGCCGAAGCTGCGGTCCAGATGCTCGGCACCGCGCTCGGAGAAGATGGTGTCGCCGGTGCCCCAGATGATCCGGGTCGGCCCCTCGAAGCGCGCAAGTGCCGGGCCGATGCCCTGCAGCCAGTTGCGGTCGAGTCCGATCGCGTAGGCATGGGTGCGGTCGGCGTTGCGTACCAGCGGGCCGAGGTAGGTATCGACGGCTTCGTCGGTGGGATGGGACGGATAGGTGAACGTCTGCCCGCCCAGGCCCTGCGGCGAGCGCGCCAGCGTCTTGTCCGCCAGCCAGGGCGCCAGCCATTCCTCGACGAACCTGCCCTGCTTTGCCAGCTCCAGCACCGGCAACAATGCCGGCGGCGGGCATTCGATCTCCGAGTCGCAGTTGGTCAGCAGTAGCGTGCGCACGCGCTGCGGATAGCGCGCCAGGAACAGCTGCGCGGCCTGGCCGCCGCTGTCGTTGGCGATCAGGTCGACACGGTCGATGCCGAGGCGATCGAGCAGATCGGCCAGCATCGCCACCTGGGCATCGGGCGCCACGCTCTGGCCCGGCGCGACCTCGGTGTTGCCCAGTCCGAGGAAGTCCGGCGCGATGCAGCGCCGGTACGGCGACAGCCGTTGCAGAGCCCCGCGCCACTGGTAACCGTTGAGCGGGAAGCCGTGCAGGAACAGCGCGGCCTCGCCGCTGCCGCGTTCGGCATAGGCGATGTTGCCGAACGGCGTCTTCATGAAGCGGCTGGCCGCGCGGAACGCTGCTGCCGCGACAGCGTCGTCACCGGCCGCCGCGGCCGCACCACCCGCAGTTGCGCCCAGTGCCGCCGAATATCCACCCAGCACGCCAGCTGCCACGGTGCCCATTGCCATTGCCAGGAACTGCCTGCGAATCATGGTCTCGATCTCCGGGGGAAGCTTTCGACGGGAGGGCCCCGTCGTCATGGCAAATGATTCGCCTGGCAGGGCATGCGATCAACGAAGTCCCAGGTCATGGCGTCATGACCTGTGAGGTCGTGGAACTCATCGCGGACGGCCCGTATGCTGCGGCCGTGAACAACCTCGCCCACTCCCTGTCCCGGCCCCAGGTCGGCACCGTGTTGCGCGAATGGCGCGCAGCGCGGCGCCTCAGCCAACTCGACCTGGCACTCGATGCGGGCATCTCGCCGCGCCACCTCAGCTGCATCGAGACCGGCAAGGCGCAACCCAGCCGCGACGTGGTCACGCGCCTGGCCGATGCGCTCGACATGCCTTTGCGCGAGCGCAATGCGTTGCTGGTCGCCGCGGGCTATGCGCCGCGCTATCCGGAGACCGCGCTGGCGACACCGGAGCTGGCGCAGGTGCGGCGCGCGATCGAATTCATCCTCGCCCAGCAGGAACCGTACCCGGCATTCGTCCTCAATCGCCGCTGGGACGTGCTGATGGCCAACGAGGCCGCGTTGCGGGTCAACGGCTACGTGATGCACGGCCGCGCCAGTGCACACCGCAACATGATCCGGCAGATCTTCGATCCAGATGACCTGCGCGCGGCGGTGGCGAACTGGGAGGAAGTGGCCGGCGATCTGATCCACCATCTCCACGCCGAAGTGGCGGCCGCGCCGTCGGACCTGGCCGCGCGCGCACTGCTCAATGAAGTGCTGGCCTACCCCGGCGTGCCCGCACGGTGGCGCAGGCGCGACCTCGATACCGCACCGGCGCCGCTGCTGACGACCGTGCTGCAACGCGACGACCGGCAACTTCGCTTCTTTTCCACCATCACCACCTTCGGCACGCCGCGTGACGTGACCCTGGACGAGCTGCGGATCGAATGCTGCTTCCCGGTCGATGAGGCAACCGTGCAGTTGTGTCGCGAACTGGCGGCGGCGCCGCAGCCGTAGCAGCCGGCCTGCCGCGACCCGCGTCCGGGCAATCGCGCACGAGTTACGACGCTTCGGCGCGCTTCAGCGACCAGAACCCGATGTCGCGCCGGTCACGATAGCCACTGCGCTCGTACAGCTGCTTGGCGCGCAGGTTCTCGTGGCTCACGTGGAGGAATGGCGTGCGCCCGCGATCGAGCACGTCGTTGCTCAGCCACGCCAGCAGATGGCGCGCGTAGCCGCGGCCGTTGAAATCCGGATGCGTGCACACGGCGCTGATTTCCTGGAACTCGTCCGTGCCCATGCGCTCGCCGATGATGGCCGCCAGGCGGCTGTCCTGGTAGATCCCGAAGTAGCGTCCCAGGTCCATCGTGTGCGGACGAAAATAGTGCGGATACACCAGCGCGGTCAGCGCCAGCACGTCCTGCCGGTGCGCCTCGCCCAGCTCCAGGATCGGCGGGCCGTTGATCTCGGCCATGTGCTGTGGACATTCCATCTGCGCCAGCATCGCCAGCTTGTCCAGGCGCCAGCCCTCGGGCACCGCCGGCGTCACCCCGAGCAGCAGCACGGTGTCGTCGGGCGGAACCAGTTGTGCCAGCGCGGCGCCGACGTCGGCGCCGTCGGTGGCGACGCCGAGGAACGGCGCGATCTGCGCCGGATAGCGGGCAACGTCGCCTGTGCGCAGCGCCAGGTCGCGATGACGGCTGCGCAGCGATTCCCAGATGGGGTTGTCGAGTACGTGATCGGCCATACCGCGATGCAACCAGAGATCGATACGCGCGGCAAGGCCATGCGGTCACGACGAGATTACCGGCCCCCTGCGGCGGCCGCCCGCACCTCGCAGCGCGCTCCTGAACTGCGTGGCGTTGGTCCCGCTCTTGGCGCGGAAGGCGCGGGCGAAGCTGCAGGCGTTGTCGAATCCGCAGGACTCGGCGATCTCGGTGATGTCCATCGAGGTCGTCTCCAGCAGGTCGTAGGCGCGTTCGATGCGCAGGCGCGATGCCGCCGTCTGCACGCTCTCGCCATACAGCTCGTGGAACGACTTCGACAGGTACCACAGCGAGTAGTTGCTGATCGCCATGATCTCGCTCATCCGCACCATCCGGTGGGCGTTACCTTCCAGGTACAGGCGCGCCCGCTGCAGGCGGTTGAACAGGCGCCGCTTGCGCGTGCGTGAATGGCCGGGGCAATGACCGAGCGCGGCGACGTGGCGCGCCTGCACCGCCGACATGTGCAGGATCAACGGCCGCAGCGCCCGCACCAGGGTGCGGTCGGGGACGCTCTCGTGCGCTTGCAGGATGCGCACCGCCCCGTGCCACAACCGCAGCGCAAGGATGCGGTCGCGCAACGTCATGCTGCCCTTGCCGACAAACAGGTAGGCATCCTGCAGCAGCGGCATGAGATCGGCCGGCACGAGCACGGCCAGGGTGAGGCCGTTGTGGTCGGCCTGCACCTCCGGCGCCGAATCGCTGTCGAGTGCGATCCATGCACCGGTTCGCAGCCGGAACGTGCCCTCGGCCGCATGTACCTGGGCGCTGCCGCGGATCTGCATCCAGAGCGAAAACGACGGCCGCGTCAGTTCGACGCTGCCCAGCCGCGAGACTGCCGTCCAGCACACCCGCGTCGACTCATCGGCACCGATGCCGCGGAACTGGCCGTCATGGGCCCAGACCCGATGCGGCGACAGCGGCGTTGCCGTGCCGGTCCCGGGCTGCAGTGGCGCCCCGCCCTCGGGCGGATTGAAGGCAGGCATCGACATCCGTGAACTGGCCATGGCACCGCTCCGTGTGGGGTGCCGTCGATGTGCCCATTCCGCGGTTCTGATGTCCTGCCGTTGTGGGGATTTCTTGCTGAAATCGCGGTATCGGATTCCTGAAGAAGTTCCGAAACCCTTGCCGCGTGCGCCTGTAGGGATCAGTGCGGCGCCGCCGGCAGTTTCGCCCAGCCGATGTCGCTGGCGTCCTGGGTGCTGTAGGAGTAGTACAGCCAGCCGCTGCCGGCGTCGTAGCTGACTCCGGTCAGTTCGCCGCCACGCGGGTCCAGGCACGGTCCGCTGCGCCCGCCTTCCGGCGCGGCGACGGCGATCCAGCGCATGTTGCAGCCATCGCCGGCGCCGACGATCCAGGTGCCGCGACCGGAGGTCACCAGCCGTCGGCTCTGCAGGTAGAAACCGGCACTGGGGACGATCCGCGGCATCGTGCCGCCGGGATCGGCGTGCAGGTCGTCGAGCAGGCGCGGACCATCGAGGTCCGGGCCGGCCTGCCACAGTCCCCACGAGGCATTGCGGAAGAACACCACCTGCTGTGTCGACGGATCGAAACGCGCCACCGCGACGTCGTCGAGGCTGGCCAGCGCCTTGAGCTCCTGCCCCTGGCGCTCGAACAGCGTCAGCCCGAGCCGACCGGCGCCGCGGTCGGAAATCACCAGCAACCGGCCGGACCCGGCCAGGTAGGCGCCATAGGTCGGTCTCCCCTGCGGCAGCGCCAGCTTGCGCACGGCCCCGGTCGCCGGCGTGATCTCGTACAGCGCCTCGTTGTCGCCATCGGCGCCGATCGCCAGCGCGGTCGTGCCGTCGGCCGACCAGGCCGCCGGATGGCGCGGGAACGGCACGAAATTCTCGATCGGCCGCAGCGACGATGCGCGCCCGATCTCGCCCCACCACAGGCGTACTTCGCCGGTGCGATCGGACACGAACATGATCTGCCGGCCATCGGGCGACACCGACGGCAGCAGCTCGCTGCCGGAAGAAGGAAACAGTGGTTCCGGCGACGCGGCCGGCTCGCCCTGGGCCGGAATGCGAACCCGGTACAGCGAGATCGGCGCTTCCTCGATCACGAAGGCGACCGATGCATCCTTCAGCGCGACACTGGGGAACCGTGCATTGACGATGCCCAGCTCGGTGATGCGACGCGATTGCACGTCCAGGCGCAGCAGCGACGGCTCCTGGCCGCGGTAGGCGGAAAACACGATCGACTTGCCATCGGGCGTCCATGCCAGGCCGTACAGATTGGATTCGATCCGGGTCAGGCGTTCGGGCTGTCCGCCGGCCGCAGGCACGAGCCACAGGTCGCCGCGAGAGACATTGCGCTGGAATGCGATCCAGCGCCCGTCAGGCGAATACACCGGCGCCAGGTCGAGATCACTGGCTGCGTGGGTGTAGTCGAGCTTGCGCGACGTGCCGGCGGCGATGTCGAACACTTCGATCGCATTTACGCCGGGCTGCCCGGCATTGCTGGCGCCGAACACCAGCTGCTGTCCATCGGGGCGCCAACTGAACTTGCGCAAGCGGTCGGCTTCGCAGTTGGCCACCGGATGCGGCTCGCCCCCGGCCGAGGCCACCATCATCAGATGGCAACTGCCACCGGCGCCACGACGCACGCGATAGAAGGCGATGCGGCGGCCATCGGGCGACCATGCCGACATCACGTCCTGCTCACCCGCGGCAGGATGGGTCAGCGGTCGTGGCTCCACCGGTGCCGTCGTCTGCAACATCAGCGGAGTCCGTCCGGCGCCGGCCTCATCGATGTAGGCGCTGTAGACCACCTGCGAGCCGTCGGGCGACAGGCTCGGCGCGAACTCGACGCCGGGTGCGGAGGTGATCTTCAGGAACGGTGGATCGTCATCGCCGGATCCACCGGCGACTTTCTGGGCGCGTTCGCGGTCGGCGCCGATCGCCAGCCACAGCGCCAGGCCGAGCGCCGCCAGCGCCGCGGCCGCACCGGCGATGCGCAGCGCTGGCCGCGCGCGCGTGGTTGCCGCCGATGCCGCTTGCGTCTGTACCTGGTCGTCCTGGACCGTCTCGGCCAGGTCCAGCCACTGCACGGGCGCCAGCAGCCGGTAGCCGTGCTTGGCGATCGTCTCGATGCAAGGCTCGTCACTGCCCAATGCCTTGCGCAGCTGCGCCACCGCCTGGGTCACGACGTCATCGCCGGGCAACGTGTCGGGCCACACGGTTTCCAGCAGGGTTTCGCGACTGACGACTTTGCCGGCGTGCTCGATCAGCACCAGCAACAGGTCGATCGCCTTGAGGCTGACGCGATGCGGCGCGCCGCCGCCGGTCGTTATCTCGCGCGCGGCGACATCGACGATGCTCTCGCCGACGCGAACGCGCTGGGAAGGCAACGTCTGCAACAAGCTTTGATGCTGTTTGGGCATTGCGCGCCAGAACCGTGGTGAACGAGTCCTGGCAGGATTCTAGATCAACTTCGCCAGCGCCACTGGCGCAGGTCACGGCAACGGGAAGGACTTGCGCCCTTCCCTGCCGTCGTTCCGGCCCGCGACCGCACCTGGCGGGTGCAGCCGAGCCCTGCTAGAACTTCTGTGAGTAGGTCATGTAGAAGAATCGACCTCCGATCTCGTAGGCCGGATCGATGCTGTTGGCGAAGGCGGTGATCGCGATCGGCGGGTCGCGGTCGAAGGCGTTGTTGACGCCAAGGGTGACCTTCGCGTTCCACGGTGCGTTCCAGTACACCGTCAGGTCGTGGTAGGTGGCACTGGGGATGTTGTTCTCCGGACGCGCGCCGGGACCGTCGGGCAGCAGGTCCGGGTCGTCGCCGTCGAGGTTGGTGAAACGGTTCGGATCGGAGCACAACCGCTCGATCTGGGCCGCCGGCACATTGGGCGTGCCCACGCACAACTCATCCTGTGGCGAGTAGTAACGCACGTACCAGGTCGCGCCGTAGTCGCCCTTCTCCCAGCGTGCCGATAGATTGGAGCGGATCCGCCAGTTGTTGGTGAAGGTCGAGCCGAAGTACTCGCCGACGTTGTTGCCGGACTCGCCGTTGAGCTGGTCCTGCGAGAACACGCCGTCGCCGTTGATGTCGATGAACAGATCGCTGGTGTAGGCCGTGTCCCAGATGAAGGAGAACTTGCCCCACGAGGTCTCGGGCAGCCGGTAACTGACCGTGAAGTCGTAGCCCTCGGTGTCGATGGTGCCGATGTTGCTAGGAATCGACAGCAGGTCGCTGACCTGCCCCGATGACGTGCGGCTGATCAATGCGCAGGCCGCATCGGTGCCGTTGCGGTAGCAGTTGTCGAGGATCGCCTGCCCGGTCTGCAGGAAGATGGCATCGTCGATCTCCACCTGCCACCAGTCCAGCGAGATATCCAGGCCCTGCACGAAGCCCGGGCTGTAGACAAAGCCCAGCGTCTTCGACGTCGACAGCTCCGGCTGCAGGTCCGGGTTGCCGCCGACGGTGATGCGGATCTGCGGATTGTTCTGGTTGTACTGCGGGATGCCGGCACACCCGGCCGGGATGTCGTTGTTGGGCGTGCCCTGCAGGCTGCCGGCACACGGATCGGTGATGGCCGGGAACGAATCGGCCTGGCCGGCGAACAGTTCCGCGATCGACGGCGCGCGGAAGCCTTCGGACCAGTTGCCGCGGATCATCAGGTCATCGATGGGCTTCCAGCGGAAGCCGAACTTGCTGTTGAGCGTGTCGCCGAAGTTGCTGTAGTCCGAATACCGCGTGGCGAGGCTGAAATCGAGCAGGCGCGCAAACGGCACTTCGGAAAGCACCGGGATTGCCAGCTCGAGGTAGGCCTCGTCGAGCGAATACCCGCCTCGTGTCGCGGTGCGCGCATTGCCGGTGGTGTCACCGGAGTTGATCAGTCCGTCGGGCTCGTCATAGCCGAACTCGGTGCGATGCTCCAGGCCGAACGAGAACCCGAGCGCACCACCGGGCAGGTCGAACAGGTTGCCGCCGACGTTGGCGTAGTACGTCTTCTGCTTGTAGTAGAACTCGTCGTGGGCGGTGAAGGTGGCGTAGTCGATCATGCCCTGGGTCAAGGTGCCGGCCCCGCCGAGCAGGTTCATCGGCACGCAACCGTCGATGACCGTGCTGGCGTCGCCGGGAATGCTGACGCAGATGGGAGTCCCGTTGGCGTCGAGCATCGACGGTCCGATCGCATTGGCGACCTTGCTGATCTGGAACAGGCCGTTGGTGGTGTTGTTGGCCTTGTTGTCGCCGTAGAAGTAGCCGGCCTCCCAGTCGAAGAAGCGCTCACCGATATCGAACGTGCCCTCGAAGCCACCGTCGAAGGCGAAGGTGCGCACGTCCTGGTTGAACGAACGTCCGCCGGTCTCGGCCATGCGCCGGAAGATCTCGTTGACGTCGCGTCCGTACGGGTTGTAGATGCTGTCGGCGCTGATCACCTCCGGGTCGCCGGAACTGGCATCGAACGCCAGCGGCACTGCTGCCAGCAGTTGCTCCGACTTGCGCTGGTTGTAGGTGACGGTGGTCCTGAAGCGGATGTGGTCGCTGATCTCGAGCGAACCGCTGCCGAACAGCGAGACACGCTCCTGCGGCGTGACCAGGTAGTTGTCCGGCGCGAAATTGTAGTTGTCGGCCAGGCCCGCATTCTGCCGATAGCCTGGCGCCACGCCTGGCGTGGGAATGAAGAATCCGTAGTCGCCGTTGGGCTGGGTGAAGAACGGGCCCGGGTCGTCGGCGTCGACCGGCGGACGGAAGAACGAGAAGTTGCCGTCCGGTGGCGAGAAGCTGCCGCCGGTGCCGGGAATCGCGCCGAACACCGGCACCGCCGATTCCGGCCGGTCACCGGCCATCACCGGCTCCTCTTTCACGTAGCCGACGCCGAGCATGGTCGACCAGCGATCCGAGGTCGATCCGATCAGCACATCGTAGGACTGGCGAAAGCCATCGCCCTTGTCGTACTGGCCGAGGTAGGCATTGGCTTCGGCACCATCGAAATCCTTGCGCAGGATCACGTTGACGACACCGGCGATGGCATCGGACCCGTAGATCGTGGATGCGCCGTCCTTCAGTACTTCGATGCGCTCCACCGCCGCGGTCGGAATCGTGTTGAGATCGACCGCGCCCCCCAGCCCGGTTCCGCCGACCCAGCGCCTGCCGTTGACCAGCACCAGCGTGCGGTTGGAACCCAGGTTGCGCAGCGACACCCGGGTCTCGCCGTTGCCGGCGTTGTTGAACGCGGAGTTGAGGGTGGAACCGTTGGCGGTGATGTTCTGGATCACATCGCCTATCGAGGTCAGGCCCTGCGCCTGGATCTCATCGCGATTGAGGCTGAAGATCGGCTGCGACGTCTCGATATCGGCGCGCTTGATGCGCGACCCGGTGACCTCGATGCGATCGAGCGTGGTGGTGGTGTCTTCAGGGGCCGGCGCTTCCTGGGCGCCAGCCAGCGCGGGCAACAGGGCCAGGGCGATGCTGGCCGGCAGCGGCGCGCGCCGCAGTGACGGCCGCGAGATGCAAGGACTCATGGTGGACCTCCGCGTTGCGTTCTGGGCGAATTAACTGCCCTTTAACGCTAAGCGCTGGCGCCATCCGAGCGCCTACCCGCGGTTGGGGAGCGTTCGTACCTGTGTTGGCATTGCAGGGGATCCGCAGGCAACGGATCCCGGCGTTCGCCGGGATCACGGTGGCGGCTTACACCATCGGCAGCTTCAACCCCTGCTCCTTCGCGCACGCCTTGGCAATGTCATAGCCCGCATCCGCATGCCGCATCACACCCGTGCCCGGATCGTTCCACAACACGCGCGCAAGACGCTTGTCAGCCTCCACGCTGCCATCGCACACGATCACCACGCCCGAATGCTGCGAATAGCCCATGCCCACACCACCACCGTGGTGCAGCGATACCCACGTCGCGCCGCCGGCGACATTGAGCATCGCATTGAGCAACGGCCAATCGCTGACAGCATCGCTGCCATCCTTCATCGCCTCGGTCTCGCGGTTGGGCGAAGCCACCGAACCACTGTCGAGATGATCGCGACCGATCACCACCGGCGCCTTCAGTTCGCCATTGCGCACCATCTCGTTGAAGGCCAGGCCGAGCTTGTGGCGCAGCCCCAGGCCGACCCAGCAGATGCGCGCCGGCAGGCCCTGGAAGCTGATGCGCTCGCGCGCCATGTCCAGCCAGCGGTGCAGGTGGGCATCGTCGGGAATCAGTTCCTTGACCTTGGCGTCGGTCTTGTAGATGTCCTCCGGATCGCCGCTCAGCGCGACCCAGCGGAACGGACCGACGCCGCGACAGAACAGCGGACGCACGTACGCCGGGACGAAACCCGGGAAGTCGAACGCGTTCTCGCAGCCCTCGTCCTTGGCCATCTGGCGGATGTTGTTGCCGTAGTCGAACACCGGGATGCCCATGTCCTCGAACGCGAGCATCGCCTCGACGTGCGTGCGCATCGACTTCTTGGCGGCGTCGCGGACGCGGCCCGGATCCTCGGCCTGCATGCGCTGCCACTGCTCCACGCTCCAGCCGATCGGCAGGTAGCCGTGCACCGGATCGTGCGCGCTGGTCTGGTCGGTCACGGCATCCGGACGCACGCCACGGCGCACGAGTTCCGGCAGGATTTCGGCGGCGTTGCCCAGCAGCGCGATCGACTTCGCCTCGCCGGCTTCGCAATACTTCTCGATGCGTGCCAGTGCGTCGTCGAGGTCACTGGCCTGCTCGTCGACGTAGCGCGTGCGCAGGCGCATGTCGATGCGTCTCTGCTGGCATTCGATGTTGAGGCTGCAGGCGCCGGCCAGCGATGCGGCCAGCGGCTGCGCGCCGCCCATGCCACCCAGTCCGGCGGTGAGGATCCACTTGCCCTTCAGGCTGCCGCCGTAGTGCTGGCGGCCCATCTCGACGAAGGTTTCGTAGGTGCCCTGGACGATGCCCTGGCTGCCGATGTAGATCCAGCTGCCGGCGGTCATCTGCCCGTACATCATCAGGCCCTTCTTATCGAGCTCGTTGAAGTGCTCCCAGGTGGCCCAGTGCGGCACCAGGTTGGAATTGGCCAGCAGCACGCGCGGCGCATCGGCATGGGTCGGAAACACGCCCACCGGCTTGCCGGACTGGATCAGCAGGGTTTCGTTGTCTTCCAGCTCGCGCAGCGACTTGAGGATGGCGTCGTAGCTCTCCCAGTCGCGTGCCGCGCGACCGATGCCGCCGTAGACCACCAGCTCGGTCGGGCTCTCGGCCACTTCGGCGTCGAGGTTGTTCTGGATCATCCGGTACGCGGCTTCGCTCAGCCACGACTTGCAGCTCAACTCGGTACCGCGCGGGGCGCGGATGACGCGGGAGGGATCTTTGCGGGTGGACATCGGACGACTCCGGCTGGCGACGCGCCGGCCATGCGGGGGCATGGCGGCAATGGAAGGTTCGACGTGAATTATCGCGCCGGGTTCGCCACCCGGCGCCGCCGGAGGCGACGAATCCAGGCCATTGCCCCCCTGTTCGCACACCGCAGAGGGCTTTTGTATACGCTGTATACATGACACGCCCTGCCGACACTGCCAGTCGCATCCTTCGCGCCGCGCAGGCGCTGTTCGATCGCGAGGGTGCCGCAGGCGTCAGCATGCGCCGCGTCGCCGCCGCGATCGGCATGACGCCGATGGCGATCTATCGCCACTTTCCCAATCGCGAAGCGCTGCTCAAGCGCATGAGCGACGACAGCTTCGATGCGATCGCGCGCCACTGGCACGCGCGCGGCAGCGGCAGCGATGTCCGGGCGCGCTTGCTGGCGGTGCAGCGCATCTACCTGGACTTCGCCCTCGCCCACCCGCACCGCTTCGACCACGCGTTCTCGACACCGCGCAGCGATGCCAGGCGCTTTCCGGAGGACTTCCATGCGCGGCTGTCGCCCACGCTCAATGTCGTCGCCGACGCCGTCGAGGATGCGATGGGCGCCGGCGTGCTCAGGAAGGACGATGTCTGGGACGTGACGATGACGCTGTGGGCGCATACCCATGGCCTGATCGCCCTGTACCGCGCGGGCCGCTTCAGCTATGACGAAGCCGCATTCCGTCGCTACTACGACGCATCACTGCAACGACTGCTCACAGGCCTGCAGGCGTAGGCACCCGCACGCGCGGTACTTCCGGCGGAATGTCGTTCGGCGGCGGTGGCGCCGGCATGGGCTCGGTTTCGAGCTGCTCGGCCTCGTGCTGCTTGCCCACGCGCCAGGCGTCATGTTCGGCCTGCTTCTGGCTGTATTCCTGTCTCAGCTCGTTGCTACGCGCCGGGTTGGCGCCGCGCTCGCGCTCCGTACGGGCCTGGTCGGACAGCAGCTGCTGGTCGGCGCGATCGATGTCGTTGCGTACGCCGTCGGCCTGCACACGGCGACTGGCCGCGTCGATGTCACGGCTGAGCTTGGCGGCATCGCTGCCGGCACGGGTGGGCTTGCTGCTCACCGGTGACGTCGGTGGCGGTATCGGCGTGACCAGCGGCTGCCGCTGCAGCGAGTTCGACTGCGCCTGCAGTTGCAGCGGCGCCACCCAGAGGATGGCCAGCAGCGCTGGCAGCGACCATTTCATGCGCACCGTGGCGGTTACCTGATCGACGGGTCGAGGTGGCGCAATGCGTCGTGCAGGTCCACCTGGCCGGTGCGTTCGAGGTCGTCACGACTGTAGGCGCGTCCCGGTCCCTGCGCGCACTGCGTCTTGCCGGTCCTGGGATCGGCGGTGCGGATGCGCGAGCCGGTGTATTGCAGGCAGTTGTACGGACTCTGTGCGGCGATCCTGTCGCCGGGTGCGAGCTTGTCGGTGGCGGCGACCGTGGAATCACTCTGGCCAGGATCAGCCTGGTCAACACCGGCCTGCGCGGCGACCTGAAGGTCCGCCGGCGACGGCGCCGTGGCCGGAGCGGACTGCGCGGACACGGCGAATGCGCTGGCCAGCAAGCAGGCCGCGATCAACGTGGGGGTCGTGCGGTTCATGGCATCGCCTCCTGGCAGCTTGCCAGTGACTCCGCGGCGGGCTTTGCCGCGATTCCACGATACGCCGGCCGCGCCACCGCGGCGGTTGCGCGCTGACCGGCGTTTAGGCCGTCGTCAGCCTTGTGGACAGGTGCTCCTGCGGCCTTCGCGGAAGGCGATCGCCTCGGCCTCGCCGACCGGGCGCGGTTCGACACCGTCGTCGAACAGCACCCGCCAGACGCCGTCCGCCCCGCGGTGCCAGACTGAGTGGAAGGCGCCGATGCGGTAGCGATGCTCCGCCTTGGGGTCCGGGTCTTCGAACAGCGACGGACCGCTCGACCAGGCGATGTCGCCGACGCCGCCTACCGTGGTCCGCGTCGGGTACCAGGCCAGCTTGACGCGCTTGCCATCGATGATCCCGGCCCAGCGCTGGGCGATCAGGTCGCGGCCGCGGGTCGGTTCCGGACCGCTGGCACCGAACGCCGCCTGCGCTTCCAGGTGCGAGGCGAAGGCGACGGCATCGTGGTCGGCCACCGACTGGGCAAAGCTCAGCTCACGCGCCCAGACCTTGCATTCCTCGGCGCTCATGCGCGCCACCGGCGCGGGCTTGCCCGGCTGCTGCGCGCTGGCGGCGGTCGCGGCTGTGAGCACGGCAGTCAGCACGGCGCTCCGCACGAGTGGCAGGGCCATGCCTGCACGACGACGACCTGCATGACGGATGGCATGACGGATGGCGCGACTGCCTGCATGTGGCTTCATGACGACGCTCCTCGGGCGAGGCGCCACTATCGGCAAGGTCGGCGCCGGCGACCAGCGACTAAAGTCATGCCGCAACACAGGCTGGCTATGATCGCCCGATGCCATCGATACGTTCCGCGGCCGCGGCCGCCTGCCTCGCCCTCGCTTCGGCCCTCGTCGGCTGCACCTCCACCGCCCCGCCGCGCGAACGCCCGGGCGCTTCCGCGCCGGCGTCGTCCGCACACGCCGACAGCCTGCTGCTGGTGTCCATCGACGGCTTCCGCGCCGACTACCTCGACCTGGGCATCACGCCCAACCTGGCACGCATCGCCACGCAGGGCGTGCGCGCCGAATGGATGAATCCGTCCTACCCGTCGCTCACGTTCCCCAACCACTACACGCTCGTCACCGGGTTGCGCCCGGACCACCATGGCATCGTCCACAACAGCATGTGGGATGACGGCCTGGGCACGTTCCGGCTGTCCGACCGGGCCGCCGTCGGCACCCCGCAGTGGTGGGGCGGAGAGCCGATCTGGGTCGGCGCGGACAAGGCCGGGCTGCGGTCCGCGACGATGTTCTGGCCTGGCAGCGAAGCGCCGATCCAGGGGCGCCGTCCGCAACGCTGGATGCCGTTCGACAAGGGCGTCGGCGCCGATGCCCGCGTCGACCAGATCCTGGCGTGGCTGGACGAACCGGCATCGACCCGACCGCAACTGGCCACGCTCTACTTCGACCAGCTCGACCTCGCCGGGCACGACCATGGCCCGGATTCGCCGCAGGTGCGCCAGGCCATCATCGAACTCGATGCCGCGATCGGTCGCCTGCTCGATCGTCTCCAAGCGCGCGGCCAGCTCGATCGCATCAACCTGATCATCGTCTCCGACCACGGCATGGCCAACGTCGGCCCCGGCCATGTCATCGCCGTGGAGGACATGGTCGCGCCCGAGGACGCCACCGTCGTGTCGGTCGGTCAGTCGATCGGCGTCGCTCCGAAGCGCGGCCGCAAGGAAATCGTCGAGAAGCGCCTGCTCGGCGCGCACACGCAATACGATTGCTGGCGCAAGGAAGAACTGCCCGGACGCTGGCACTACGGCAGCAATCCGCGCGTGCCGGCGATCGTCTGCCAGATGCACGAAGGCTGGGACGCCCTGCCGCGCGAGAAGGTGGCACAGCGTCCTGCAGGCGTCACCCGTGGCTCGCATGGCTTCGACCCTGCGCTGCCGTCGATGCGCGCGATCTTCCTCGCCCGCGGGCCGTCGTTCCGCCGCGGCGCGCTGTTGCCGTCGTTCGACAACGTCGATGTCTATCCGCTGCTGACCCGGCTGCTGGGGATTGCGCCGGCGCCCAACGATGGCGATCCGGCGGGCCTGCTGCCGGCATTGCGCGTCGACCAGGCGCGCTGAATGCGCCTGATGTCGCGGCCGGACAAACGGCCGCGACTGCTTCCACGTCGATGTCCGAATCCGGCCAGTCGATGCCGATCGACGGTGCTAGCCTGCACCCATGTCGACCCTGTCCCCCACCCATTCCGACACTCTTCCCGACTGGCAGGTCTGCGAGCAGGCCCGCAAGAGTCGCGACCCGCGCTTCGACGGTCTGTTCTTCACCGCGGTGCCGAGCACGCGAATCTACTGCCGCCCGGTCTGCCCCGCGCCGATGGCGAAGAAGGTCGCCTACTACCGCCATGCCGCGGCCGCCGAAGCCGCCGGCTTCCGCCCGTGCCTGCGTTGCCGGCCCGAGCTGTCGCCCGACGACGGCAGCTGGCGACGCGGCGACGCGGCGGTGGCGCGCGCGCTCAAACTGATCGATGACGGCGCGCTGGCCGAGCAACCACTGTCGGCGCTGGCCGCGCGCGTGGGCCTGGGCGAACGGCAACTGCGGCGGCTGTTCGTCGAACGCGTCGGCGTGGCGCCGATCGGCGTGCACGGCACCCGCCGGCTGCTGTTCGCCAAGCAGTTGTTGACCGAGACCACGCTGCCGATCACCGAGGTCGCGCTGGCGTCGGGATTCGGCAGCCTGCGCCGCTTCAACGACGCTTTCCGCGCTGCCTACCGCATGGCGCCGCGCGATCTGCGCAAACAGCGCGAGCATGAGCGCCACGACCGCAGCCAGGCGCTGACCTTGCGGCTTGGCTATCGCCCGCCCTACGACTTCGAGGCGATGCTCGACTTCCTCCGCGGACGCGCCCTGCCCGGTGTCGAAGTCGTCGACGCGCACAGCTATTCACGCGTGATCGGCCCGATCGAACAGGCCGGCTGGTTGCGCGTGAGCGCGTGGCCCGGCGGCGAGCATGCACTGAAGCTGGAACTGCACGGGCCGGCGCCGGCGCGATTGCTCGAGATCGTCCAGCGGCTGCGCCGCATGTTCGACCTCGACGCCGATCCGCAGGCGATTGCAGCGGCATTGTCTGGCGACGCACGCCTGGCACCGCTGCTGGCAAAGCGCCCGGGGCTTCGCCTGCCCAGCGGCTGGGACGGCTTCGAGATCGCCGTGCGCGCGATCATCGGCCAGCAGGTCAGTGTCGCGGCCGCACGCACCGTCGCCGCGCGCCTCGCGCAGCGCTTCGGACAAACGCTGCCGCACCCGTTCGCGCCCGGACTGGAGCACCTGTTCCCGACACCACAGGCCCTGGCCGAGGCCGACCTCACCGCGATCGGCATGACCCGCGCGCGCGCCGAAACGGTGCGAACCGTCGCACGCGCCCTGCTGGACGGACGTGTCGATTTCCGCGCCGAGCGAACCCTCGATGACTTCACTGCCCGCTGGGTGGCATTGCCGGGCATTGGCCCATGGACCGCGCAGTACATCGCACTGCGCGCGCTTGGCCATCCCGATGCATTTCCCGCCGAGGACCTGGTCCTGCAGCGCGCGGTTCCCGCCGACGGCTCGCGCCTGAGCGCGAAAGCACTGACCGCGGCATCGCAACCATGGCGGCCGTGGCGCGGCTATGCGGTGATCCACCTGTGGCGCGACACGATGTCGCAGCCGCTGCCGGCCACGACCGGGCCGGCACAGAAGCCCGCGCGCAAGGCCGCCGCGACCAGGCGCCGCAGCACGGCTGCAGCGAGTGCAACGACGTGATCACGCATACCACCATCGACAGCCCGGTCGGTCCGCTGCTGCTGGCAGTCAGCGAGGACGGCCTGCACCTGATCGAGTTCCACACGCCGCGGCATCCGATGCCGCGCGGCGACGACTGGCGCGAAGGCGACCACGCGTTGCTTCGCGCTGCCCGGCGTCAGCTCGACGAGTATTTCGCCGGCGATCGCCGCCAGTTCGAGCTGCCGTTGGCGCCGCGCGGCACGCCGTTCCAATGCGAGGTCTGGCACACGCTGGCGGCGATCCCCTACGGCGAAACCATCAGCTATGCGCAGCTGGCCCAGCGCGTCGGCAAACCTGCAGCGGTGCGTGCCGTGGGCGCGGCCAATGGCCGCAACCCATTGCCGCTGGTGCTGCCCTGCCATCGCGTGATCGGCAGCGACGGCAGCCTGACCGGGTTCGGCGGCGGCCTGCCGACCAAGCAGTTCCTGCTGCAGATGGAAGGCGCCCTGCCCGGCAGCACGGATCTTTTCAGCGCCTGCGGGTAGGCGCGGGCTTGCCGCGCCCCGCTGGCAGTAGGCGACTCAGGCCATCAACTGCGACATCGCCGCACGGTAGCGGGCGGCGATCGCGGCGCGCTGCAGGTGATGTCCGCCTTCGACCACGCGCCTTCCGCCGACATGCACGTCGCGCACGAGATTGCAGTTGCCGCTGAAGATCCAGCGGTCGATTGCATCGGCGGCCGACAACCCGAACAACTGCGCTGCATCGGTGTCGAGCACCACTGCATCGGCGAACTCGCCGACGGCGAGGCGACCGGTGGCATGCCCGGTGGACCGGCGCGCGCTTGCGGAAACGTCCTGCAGCAATGTCTCGCCGACGCTGGGCGAGGTCGCCCGCACGGCGATGTTGCGATGGCGCGTGACCAGGCGCTGGCCATACTCGAGCCAGCGCAACTCCTCGACCGGCGACACCGAGATGTGCGAATCCGAACCGATGCCCCAGCGCCCACCCGCGGCGAGAAAGTCGCGCAGCGGGAACAGGCCGTCGCCGAGGTTGGCCTCGGTGGTCGGGCAGATTGCCACGGTGGCGCCGCTGCGGGCGATGCCCTGCACCTCGGCTGCGGTCAGGTGGGTGGCATGGACCAGGGTCCAGCGTGCGTCGACGGCGGCGTTGTCCAGCAACCATTCGACCGGTCGTGCGTTGCGGATCGCCAGGCAGTCCTGCACTTCGCCGACCTGTTCGGCGATGTGGATGTGCACCGGCATTGCCGGCGGCAACGCGGTGAGCACCGCCGCCATCGCATCGGCGGGCACCGCGCGCAGGCTGTGCAATGCGCAACCGATGTGCAGGTCCGGCCCCGCTTCCGCGCACAGCGTGTCGATCAGCTGCAGGTAGGCGTCGAGGTCGTGGCCGAAGCGGCGCTGGCGATCGCCCAGGGGGCGACCGTCGAAGCCGCCGGTCATGTACAGCACCGGCAGCAGGGTCAGGCGGATGCCGGTTTCGCGCGCGGCGGCGATCAGCGCGCGCGACATCGCCGCCGGGTCCGCATACGGCCGGCCGTCCGGCGCGTGGTGCAGATAGTGGAACTCGCAGACCGTCGTGTAGCCGGCTTCCAGCATCTCGGTGTAGAGCTGCGCGGCGACGGCCTGCAACAGCTCCGGGCTGAAGCGCGCGGCAAACCGGTACATGGTCTCGCGCCAGGTCCAGAACGAGTCCTCGGGGTTGGTCTGGCGCTCGGCCAGCCCCGCCATCGCCCGCTGGAACGCATGCGAGTGCAGGTTGGCGATACCGGGCACGATCCAGCTGGCGCTGGCGGTCGGTTCGGCGACGTCGACCGCGGCGATGCGGCCCTGGTCGTCGATGTCGAATCCGGCATCGGCCTGCCAGCCATCCGGGGTCCACAGCATCGCGGCGTCGAGTGTCTTCATGGCGCCGATTGTCGCCCGCCAGGCCGGCCTTGGCGAATCGTTGCCGGCCACCCCTGCCTTCGCGCAAACGTGGCTAGAATCGCCAGCATGACCGCAAGCACCCATCCGGCCTGGGACGGCATCGTCCTCGGCGTTTCCTTGGCCACGCTGGACGCGCCCGAGGGCTACGCCGAAATCGTCGACGGCGCGCTTGCCTGGAAGGACGACCTGCTGACCTTCGTCGGCGCCCGCAGCGACCTGCCTGACGCACCGCAACGCCTTGCCCGCGAAGTGATCGAAGGCAAGGGCTGGATCACGCCCGGCCTGGTCGACTGCCACACCCACCTGGTGTTCGCCGGCGATCGCGCACGCGAATTCGAGCTGCGCCTGAAGGGCGCCAGCTACGAGGACATCGCCCGTGCCGGCGGCGGCATCCTGTCCACCGTCGCCGCCACCCGCGCCGCCGACGAGAGCGAGCTGCTGCGGCAGTCGCTGCCGCGCGCACACGCGCTGATCACCGACGGCGTGACCACGCTGGAGATCAAGTCCGGCTACGGCCTGGACTTCGAGAACGAGCGCAAGATGCTGCGTGTCGCGCGCCGGCTCGACCAGCTCGGCATCGGCGTCCGCACCACTTATCTCGCCGCGCACGCATTGCCGCCCGAGTACGCCGGCCGCAGCGACGACTACATCGATGCAGCGATCGAATGGCTCCCGCGCCTGCACCAGGACGGCCTGGTCGATGCGGTCGATGCGTTCTGCGAGGGCATCGGTTTCAGTCCGGCGCAGACGCGCAAGCTGTTCCAGGCGGCGCGTTCGCTCGGGCTGCCGGTCAAGCTGCATGCCGACCAGCTCAGCGACCTGGGCGGTGCCGCGCTGGCGGCATCGTTCGACGGACTCTCCGCCGACCACGTCGAACACACCAGCCTCGACAGCGTGCGCGCGATGGCCGCCCACGGGACGGTCGCGGTGCTGTTGCCCGGCGCGTTCCATGTGCTGCGCGAAACCCGCCTGCCACCGCTGGACGCGTTCCGCGAACACGGCGTGGCGATGGCGGTGGCCACCGACTGCAATCCGGGCACGTCGCCGCTGCAATCGCTGCGGCAGGCGATGCAGCTTTCCTGCACGCACTTCCGCCTGACCCCGGAAGAAGCACTGCGCGGCACCACCGTCCACGCCGCCCGTGCGCTCGGACTGCACGACCGCGGCGTGCTGCGCGTGGGAACGCGGGCGGACTTCACCCTTTGGAACATCAACCATCCCGCCGACCTGTGCTACTGGCTCGGCGGCCGCCTGGCACAGGCGGTCTATGCCGGCGGACACCGCGTCATCTGAACACCGACTTCAATGCGGGTGGCTTCGTCCATTCGCTCCTGCACGCTCACTTTGGGGATAAAGCATGCGTCTTCCGTTCGTCTTCGGCCTGACTCTTTCCATGGCCGCCGCGCCCGCATCGGCCGCCAGCGAGGCTGCGAATCGACTGGCCCAGGAGGCCATCATCGTCGACACGCACATCGACGCGCCCGGCGAGTTGATGTCGCACTGGGACGATCTGGGGGTGGCGACGCCCAAGAAGGAGTTCGACTATCCGCGTGCGCGCCAGGGCGGGCTCGATATCGGCTTCATGTCGATCTACACCTCGCCCGACGAGGATGACGCCGGCACGGCGTGGCAGATCGCCAACACGCAGATCGATGCGGTCGAGGCGATGATCGGCCGGCATCCGGACAAGTTCGCCAAGGTGACTTCGCCGGCCGACGTGGCGCGCCTGCGCAGTGGTGGCAAGGTGCTGCTGGCGCTGGGCATGGAGAATGGTGCGCCGATCGGCGCCGATCTTTCCCAGCTCGCGGCGTTCCACAGGCGCGGCGTGCGTTACATCACCCTGGCCCACAGCGCCAACAATCGCATCAGCGATTCGTCCTATGCGCTGCAGAAGAAGTGGGGTGGGCTGAGTCCGTTCGGTGAGAAGGTCGTCGCCGAGATGAATCGCCTGGGCATCATGGTCGATGTGTCGCACCTGTCGGACGATTCGATCCGCGACGTGCTGGCGGTGACCGATGTGCCGGTGATTGCGAGCCATTCGGGCATGCGCCATTTCACGCCGGGTTTCGAGCGCAACATCAGCGATGAGCTGGCCAAGGCAGTTGCGGCCGAGGGTGGTGTGGTGCAGCTGGTGTTCGGCACGGGCTTCATCGATGCGAAGGCGGCCTCGGATCTGCAGGCGTCGTTCCAGGCCGAGGCGGACTTCGATCGCGAGAATGCGGCGCTGGTGGCTGCTGGCAAGCCGGCGCGGTCCAAGGACGATTTCGAGAAGGCGTGGAAGGATGCGCACCCGATGCCGGTCACGCATATCGATGCGGTGCTCGACCAGATCGACTATGCGGTCAAGCTGATCGGCATCGACCATGTCGGCATCGGTTCGGACTTCGACGGTGTCAGCGGCAATCTGCCGGTGGAGCTGAAGTCGGTCGCCGACTATCCCAACCTGGTCGCGGGACTGCAGGCACGCGGCCACTCCGATGCGGACATCCACAAGATCCTGGGCGGCAACCTGCTGCGGGTGTGGACGGCTGTCGAGAAGGCTGCGACGGCGCGTTGACGGGTTTTGAAGCGCTTTGAAGCGCTGGCTGCGGAGGGGCGTTGTCCGCAGGGCCGGGGATTGCTCCGTCCCGCAGACGACATCCTGTCTTTATGCGGGACGCGGGACATCCATGTCCCGCTGCTCCGCAATCCCCGGCCCTGCGGACAACGCTCTGTCACGTTGAGGCGCGGTCTGCGTCCGAAGCCAAGGTAAGAACGGTCTATCTGCATGCAACAAAAAAGCCCCGCCGAAGCGGGGCTTTTTTGTTCGGAACAGCGCCGGGGCGCTTATTCCTTGGAAGCGGTCTTCTTGGCCGGAGCCTTCTTGACAGCCGGGGCCTTGGCCACGGTCTTGGTCGCCTTCTTGGCGACCGGCGCAGCGGCATTGCCGGTGGCCTTGGTCACGGTCGAGCTGCTGCGGGCGTTGCCGTAGCTGGAGTTGTAGCGCTTGCCTTTGGCGGTCTTGCGGTCGCCCTTACCCATGGTCGTGCTCCTGGAACTGTCAAAAATCCGCACGTAGGGTGCGGCGTTATAAGAATGCGCGGCCGCAAAGTCTATCACGCGCCCGCCCCCAGACCCCATCCTCCTGACCCACCGCCCCGCAATGCCCCTAAGCCCACATCCCGGCCAACCAGCTTGGCGGCCAAAGCAAGCGCAACAGGATCAGAGCCCCCTTGGTAAGGGGGCGCCCCCAGGGGCAGGGATTGGCAGGAAGGAGCCTGGGCCCGGAATTTGCGGCGCAAATTCTGGGATGGACCTCAATGCGCAGCAATGAGGTCAATGCACGCAGGTCGCATCGTGCACATGCCCCAGGCGCAGGTTCGCCAGGTGCCCCAGCCCGACCAGCGTGCCGCCGAGGGTCATCGTGATTGCGTGCGGGATCAGGCTTTCATGCAGGGGGCGGAACAGCACGCCCAGCCACAGCAGCAGAAGGCCGGGCACGACCAGCGACAGCGCACGCAGGCCACGGTGGCGGCGATAGCCCCACAGGGTGCTGAAGAGCCCCAGGCCGGTGGCGAAGAGCACGAAGCCGGCCTCGAAGCTGCTGCCCAGCCAGCTGGCAACGCCCAGCGACGGCAGCGTCGCGATCAGCACCGGCAGCAGCGCGCAGTGGATCGCGCACAGCAGCGAGCCGAAGGCGCCGAGGCGATCGAGCAGGCGGCGGGGGCGGATCTGCGGCATGGACATGACTTCCGGGGGAGTGCGTAACCGTTGATTGTTATAATATAACATTCCACGGAATCCGCCACGCCACTTTACCCGAACCCATGCCCAAGCGCTTCTTGCCCCGACGCCTCCCCCTCGTCCTGGCCCTGGCCGTCGCCCTCCCCCTGTCAGCCCAGGCCGCCGATGACCAGGACACCAGCCACGACCATCCCACCGATCTGGCGGGCGTGGAGGTCAAGGCGACACCGCTGGCGGGCACCGCCGAGGACCTGGCAAGGCCGGTCGAGGTGCTGGCGGGCGAGAAGCTGGACGAAATGAAGGCGAACTCGATCGGCGAGACCGTGAGCAAGCTGCCCGGTGTGCAGTCGTCCTATTTCGGCCCGGGTGTCGGCCGCCCGATCGTGCGCGGCTTCGACGGCGCCCGCGTGCAGGTGCTCAGCGACGGCCTGGGTTCCGGTGACGTATCCACGGTCAGCGTCGACCATGCCGTCAGCGTGGAGCCGTTCCTGGCCGACCAGATCGAAGTCCTCAAGGGTCCGGCCACCCTGCTCTACGGCAGCGGCGCGATCGGCGGTGCGGTCAACGTCGTCGATGGCCGCATTCCCGAAGGCGTCACCGACCAGCCGCTGCAGGGCCGCGCCGAACTGCGCGGCAACACCGTCAACGACGAGACGACCGGCATGTTCCGCCTCGACGGCACGTCGTCCGGCGGCGGCTTCGTCTTCCACGTCGACGGCCTGCATCGCGAGACCGGCGATTACGACATCCCCGGTTATCCCGAGAGTGCGCAGCGCATGGCCGAAGAAGGCGAAACGCCGGATCCGGCCGAAAAAGGCACGCTGCCCAACAGCTTCGTGCGCACCGACAGCGGCGCGCTGGGCGTGACCTGGGTGGGCAGCCGCGGCTTCCTCGGCGTTGGTGCCAGCCTGTTCAACACCCGCTATGGCGTGCCGGGCGCGGCACACGAACACAACGATGCAGCGGCGCCGGCGCCTGTCGATGGCGAAGGCGAGGAAGGCCCGGTCAGTATCTCGATGGACCAGCACCGCTATGAACTGCGCGGCGGCCTCGACAACCTGGGTCCATTCAAGTCGCTGCGCGCGAAGGTTGCCCGCACCGAATACACGCACACCGAATTCGAGGGCGAGGAAACCGGCACCGTATTCGAGAACACCAGCACCGAAGGCCGCGTCGAGCTCGTCCACGAACCGCTGCTCGGCTGGAACGGCGCGATCGGCCTGCAGTTCGGCCAGCGTGACTTCGAAGCCATTGGTGCCGAAGCGTTCGTGCCGCCTTCCAGGTCCAACGACGGCGGCGTGTTCTGGCTCGGCGAGCGCGCCTTCGGCCCGGTCAAGGCCGAACTGGGCGCACGCGTCGACCGCAACCGCATCGATGTGGACCAGGCCACCGCGATTGGCCCGGACCGCGATTTCGACACCAGCAGCCTCTCGGCCGCACTGAAGTGGGACATCAACCAGTCCTGGCACCTATCGTTCGGGCTCGATCGCGCGCAGCGCTCGCCGACCGCGGAAGAGCTGTATTCCAACGGCCTGCACGTCGCCACTTCGAGCATCGAGCTGGGCTCGCCCGAGCTCGACGTCGAGACCGCCAATCGCGCCGAGATCGGGCTGCACTGGCACAGCGGCCCGTTCAAGCTCGGCGCCTCGCTCTACCACGTGCGCTACGACGACTTCATCTACCTGGCCGACACCGGCATCGAGGACGTGGATGGGCCGGTGCGGGTGTGGACCCAGGACAATGCGCGCTTCAATGGTGCCGAGGCCGAGGCCAGCTGGAACTTCGCCGACAACGCCAGCGGCGACTGGGACCTGCGGATCTTCGCCGACTTCGTGCGCGGTGAACTCAGCGGCAGCGGCACGCGCGAGCTGAGCTTTGCCGTGCCGCATGGCGACCACAGTGACGAGTACACCATCGACCTCGCCCGTGGCGGCAACCTGCCGCGCATCGCACCGGGACGGCTCGGCGGTGAGCTGCGCTGGGAGCGTGGCCCGTGGCGGGCATCGCTCGGCGCGGTGCGCTACGACAAGCAGGATGACGTAGCCGAATTCGAAACCGCGACACCGGGCTACACGCTCGTCGACGCGCATGTCGCATGGCATCGCGACACTGCGGGCGGCAACGCCTGGGAGCTGTTCGCCGACGGCAGCAACCTGCTCGACGAGGAAGCGCGCGTGCACACGTCCTTCCTCAAGGACGTCGCACCGCTGCCGGGCCGCGGCGTCGCCTTCGGCGTGCGCGCGTACTTCTGACGCAAGGCGAACAACCAGTACCTCCCAGGAACGCCGGCCCCGCGCCGGCGTTCTTCGTCAGGGGATGCTTCGTCAGGGGATGCTTCGTCAGGGGATGCTTCGTCAGGGGATGCTTCGTCAGGGGATGCTTCGTCAGCGGATGATTCGCTCGGAGATGACGACAGCAGCACATAGGTGTATATACACCTTTATGCAATCGCCCCCGCCCCCGCCCAGCCAATGCACCTGCTTCCGCCTGCGCAAGCTGGCGCGCCTGGTCAGCCAGCGCTACGACCGTGAACTCGCGCAGGTCGGCATCAACATCAACCAGTACTCGATCCTGCGCCGTGCCGCGGCGACACCACGCGCGGTCGGTGAACTGGCGCGCGAGCTCGGCATGGACCGCACCACCCTCAGTCGTGACCTCAAGCCCCTCGCCGCCTCGGGCTGGGTCGAGACGGTCAGCGGCGAAGACGCACGCCAACGCCTGATCAGGGTCACCGCCAGCGGCAAGCGCGTGGTTGCCCGCGCCCAACCCATCTGGCGCCGGGCCCAGGACGCCATCGAAGCCAGCATCGGTGTCGACCACATCAGCGCCCTGAACGCACAACTCGACGGCGCGACCCACTCGCTCGACACCGGAGCTGCTGCATGAGCACCACCACCCACTCCGTCGGCCGCTACTGGCCCCTGGTGCTGGCAGCGACTGCGATGCTGATGATCACCATGGGCGTGCGCCAGTCGCTCGGACTCTTCGTTGCACCGATCGGGCGCGGCACCGGCATGGGCGTGGCACAGATAAGCTTCGCCCTCGCCGTCGGGCAGTTCGTCTGGGGCGCGGTGCAACCGGTGTTCGGCGCCATT